>CALWLN010000136.1 GCA_944381535.1 uncultured Lachnospiraceae bacterium | reverse complement strand
CCGCAGGAATCTGTAAAAAAGATACGGGAGTATCTGCGAACGCTTTTGCCCAAGGCGACAAAAAGCCAGATTGAAAGAATGATTGGATAATAGGAGGTAATTATAATGACTGAACTTGAAAAACTGGATGCCGGGCTGGAATATGATTTCTGGGATGAGGGTGTTAATGGAAGAAAACTGCACGCTATAGCCGGGTGTGCAAAGCTTAATGCGCTTCCCATGACAGAAGATGCTGCTCGTGAGGAAGCAATTCGAGAGTTATTCGGAGGTGTCGGAAAGAATCCGACGGTGCTTTCTATGTTTAACTGTGACAACGGAAAAAACATCTATGTGGGAGAAAATTTTCTTGCCAATTACAATGTGACGATCTTGGATATTGCACCTGTCACTATTGGCGACTATGTGATGATCGGACCAAACACGTCAATTATTACCGTAAACCATCCTTTATCGCCCAAGAAAAGGCGCCAGCATATCGGGCAGGCCAGTCCGGTGGTCATTGGAAACGACGTGTGGATTGGCGGAAACTGTACTATATTGCCGGGGATAACAATAGGAAACAACGTGGTGGTTGCGGCAGGCGCTGTGGTTACCGGAAATGTGCCGGACAACTGTGTTGTAGGAGGCGTACCGGCAAAAGTGATCAAAGAAATTTCGGATGATACGAAGGAGGATAAACAATGAAAACATTGTATGATACGTTCCGCCTGCGTAATGGCGTCGAAATTCCCTGTATAGGCTTTGGTACATGGCAGACACCCGACGGGGATACGGCCGTCATGGCCGTCAGCGAAGCTATTAGGGCGGGATACCGTCATATCGACACTGCGGCATGCTATGGAAACGAGGTGGGCGTAGGCAGGGGAATCAAGGCTTCCGGGCTGGAGCGCGAAAAATTGTTTGTCACCAGCAAGGTCTGGAATACGGAGCGCGGTTATGATAAAACGTTGTCTGCTTTTGAAAAAACAATATCAGATCTTGGACTTGACTATCTGGATTTATACCTGATCCACTGGCCGGCTTCCTCATTCCGGTTTGAAAACTGGGAGGAAATCAATCTGGGAACTTGGAGAGCCATGACAGAACTTTATAAAGCCGGACGCATCAAAGCGATTGGAGTTTCGAACTTCCTGCCCCATCATCTGAAAGCGCTGACGGAGACAGAGATATCGCCCATGGTGAATCAGATTGAGTACCATCCGGGGCTCACACAGGCGGAAACAGTGGCTTACTGTAGGGAAAACGATATTGTGGTTGAGGCCTGGAGTCCTCTGGGAACAGGTCGGATGCTGAAAAGTGAAGAGCTGCAAGTCATGGCGGCAAAATATGGAAAATCCGTGGCACAGCTTTGTATCCGTTGGTGCCTGCAAAACGGCGTGCTGCCCTTGCCGAAATCCGTGACGCCATCCCGCATTGAGGAAAATGTGGATGTATTTGATTTTGAAATTACGAAGGAGGATATGGCGGAAATAAACGCAATTCCCTACTTTGGCGGAGCCGGTCTGCACCCTGATGAAATTGATTTTTAGTCAGGTGCAGAGCCTGAATAGGCCACCGGTTAAACCGGTGGCCAGTTGTCACACAGGAAGCCTTCGCACAGACTGACGTTCCACAAGCTGTACGGAAACCTGGGTATTGCTGTAGTAATTGCCGGGCTGCTCCATAATTTGGATTAGCCGCTGTATCGTAAATTTTCCCAGAGGCTCCTGGTTTACGCGCAGCGTGGATAGGGCGGGTTCCACGATTTCGGCGGAGGGTACGTCATCAAAGCCGAGAATACTGATGTCCTCCGGGATGGAGTAGCCGGCCTCTTTTAAAGCTTTTACGGCGCCTATGGCGATATAATCCAAATCGCAGAGGAAGATGGAAGGAAGCGTCTGAAGGTCCTTGTTTGATAAATATTTCTTCATATCGGCGTAGGCCGTTTCGATACTGCACCCGAGGAAAATTTCGGGGGTGTTGCGGTTTTCCAATCCCAGAATTCGTTTGCCCTTAAGATACCCGTCGTAGCGGTGGGCAAAATTATTGATGGGAGTGGAACTTCGCAGATAACCGATGTCCCGGTGTCCCATTGCGTATGCGTACTGCATTCCCTGCATGATGCCCACCGCATTATCAATAGTGACGGAGTTGTAGGGTGCAAAGTCAAAGCGGCTGTCCAGCAGAATAAGGGGACAGTTAAGCTGTGCGTAATGCGTAAGGTCCTCCTCGTCCATCTCTGTTGCCAGTAGTATGATTCCGGAACAGGGTGTCTGCTTTATCTGGTGGATGAAGAGTTCAATGTTCTGTTCGGGAAGATAATACATAACCTGCAGCGGATAGGCATAGCGGGAGGCTTCCAGCTGAACCACCGATAGCAATTCGGAGAAAAAGGGTTTCTCAATGATGATCCGGCCATGCTTCTTGTGAATGATAAATAAAATAGGACTTGCGAGTCCGGTAGTGTCAACGGAATTCAATGTCTGCGAGATACTGTCATTCAATAGGTGCATAACCTTTGCGCGTGTCTCCTGGGATACACCGGGTCTGTTATTTCTTGCTAAGGATACGGCGGTGGCTGATATGCCAAGCTGCCGTGCTATTTCTTTATTTGATAAAATCATGTTCTCACCTCGGCATAAGCATACCATACTTTTCCATAAATGTAAATATAAATCTCGATAAAAACTTAAATATAATTAAGTCATAAATGAAATAAAATAAAGTTTGAAAACGAAGAGCAAGAAGGCAGCTTGACGAATTAATAAGCAAAAAAACGAAGCAGATTGGTGTAAAAACCGGAAATAATGCTTGGAGCCTCATGAAAATAAATTAGAGAGAAACAAAAAAATAAAGTAAAAATCAAAAATATTTCAAAAATATACTTGACATAAATTAAGTCGTGCTTTATAATCATAAACATAAAAATAAAGCGGGGAATCAGTAAGACATAATTACCCCTTATTGTGAAAGGAGAGGAACATCATTATGCAGAACGTACAACTAGGGAAGTCGTCCATGTGGGTCAGCAAACTATGTCTTGGAACCATGACCTTCGGTAAGATGAACGAGGAAAAGGATGCTTATGCTATTATGGACCGGGCGCGGGAGCTGGGCGTAACCTTTTTTGACACGGCGAATATTTACGGCGGAGGACCCGGATATCGGGGACGGGTGGAAGAATTCATCGGAAAGTGGTTTAAGCAGGGCGACGGACGGCGGGACGAGATTGTGCTGGGGACAAAATTCGCGCAACCCATGGAGGACGCCAGCGACGGCGCCAACGATGCGCTGGGTGTATCGGCTTTCAAGATGCGCAGGTCCCTGGAGCGCTCCCTGAAACGTCTGGGAACAGACCATGTGGAGTTGTACACCATGCACCATGTGGACCGTACGAACGACTGGGCAGAAATCTGGGGGGCATATGAGAACCTGATTGCGGCAGGTAAGGTATATTATGCCGGCAGCAGCAACTTTGCTGCATGGGATCTGGTGCGTGCCCAATATGAGGCGGAGAAACGGCATTTCCTGGGCAATGTGGTAGAGCAGCACAAATTTAATCTGTTCTGCCGTCTGCCTGAGCTGGAGGTGCTCCCGGCGGCCAAGGCTATGGGGGTGGGCATAGCAGCCTATAATCCTCTGGCGGGTGGATATCTGGGTGAGAATGCGCTGAATCCCAAAGCAGGAACCCGGAGTGCCGGCAACAATATGTATGCTGCCAGCATGGGCGTTTTCAATCAGGGCCAACATCGAGAACAACTGATTCAATTTGAGAAGCTCTGCCACGAGTTGGGGTTGAAGCAGTCTGATGTGGCGCTTGCCTGGGTGGTAAACAATCCCATGGTAAACGTGGTCGTGATCGGTCCTCGTACCGTGGAGCAGCTTGAGGCCTGTGTGAAGGCTTCGGAAATTAAACTGGATGAGGCAACCTTGCAGAAGCTGGATGAGATTTTCCCGGGACCCGGGGATGCTCCGAAAGCCTATGCATTCTAATGCAAACTATACAATAATGAAGGAGGAATCTGATTATGGAAAAAATTGTTCCACAGATTACAGACAATCAACGTGTCAACGAACACCGCGCAGCGGTAGAACACCGGGCCACCTGGATGTATCTCATGCTTGAGGAAGCCCAGAAGAGGGGCCTTTCGGTGGAATTTGCAAGGGAAGCCATCGGCAGATGCGGATGTATCCAGAAACTTGCGCGGATGGAAACATGTCCCGATTTTGAGAGCTTCATGAAGGCGACCATGAATGAGTTGGTGAATCAGGCCTGGGAGCAGGAAATCAAATGGGGCGAGGATGAGGTGTTTGTGGAGAACCATTATTGTCCCCTGGTAGCCGCATGGCAGAAGCTTACGGATGACGATGAGAGACTGGCAGAGCTGTGCGATATCGCCATGGACGGAGACCGCGGCTTGTTTGATAAGCCCTTAATGAAATTCGAGCTTATCCAAACCCTGGGCGAAGGGGCTCCCACATGTCAGATGAGGTTCACAAAGATAAAGGAATAGCAGATACTGGCGTTAAGATGGGGAGGCGGATTTTAATGGAAATTAAGAATACTGCAAAGAAGTATCTGGATGACCCGGCTGTTGTGACGGCGCGCAACTGTATCATTGCCCGCGGGGAATATCTTTATCAGCTTGTAAATGAAGCAAAGAAGAAGGGGTTAAGCTCTGAGTTTGCCCATTGCGCCATTTATAATTGGGGCGACAGTATCCGCAGACGGCTGAAGGATCCGGAGACCACAAACGTGAAAGAGATCATCGACCAGTTATTTACGGAAATGGAATGTAAAATCTGGGAGGATGAGGTCACGGCTACGGAGGAGGAAGCGCGGGTAGAATTCCACTACTGTCCCCTGCTGGAGGGGTGGCTCCGGAATACGGATGATCCGCAAATGCTGCAGGAGTTGTGCGATATCGCCATGGAGTGCGATGTGGCGCTGTTTGACAAGCCACGTTTCGATTATTCCATCGAGGAGAGTTTTTTTTCGGGCGCAGACCACTGTACCATGGTTATACGAAAGCATAAGCCGGAGACGGAAGGAGATACGGATGCGCATTGAGAATCGGCCTCACCGATATACGGAGGATTCTGTGATCACAAGCCAGCGGCAAGGAACCGCAGGGCGCGGCGAATACCTGTACTATATCGCAGAAGCGGCGAAGCGAAGAGGAATTCCACTGGATTTCCTCTACGAAGCCGTCTACTGCTGGGGAAAAGAATGCCTTGGCCGGGAATGGGACAGGGTGCCGGAGCCGGAGGAGCTGACGGACCTTTTTACGGAAACGGCAAACAAGGTCTGGGAAAATGAAATTACGGTTTCCGGTGATGAAATACGGGTTCGGATGCACCACTGTCCTTTTCTGACGGCGTGGATGTCCTTAACGGACGACCCGGCCTGCTGGAAGGAGCTCTGTGCAATCGCCATGGAGGCGGACCGGGCGCTGTTTGATATACCGGGGTACACCTATGAGCTGCGGGAAACCGTTTTTGATGGCTGTGAATCCTGCCTGATGGCTGCCCGAAAAAAACAAGTAAACGATAATGTATAAGAGATAAAGGAGGTTTTTGTATGAGAAGAAATGCTTTCTGGAAACGTTTTGTTGTACTTCTTGCTGCGCTGTCGCTCTGTCTGTCCTTTGCAGGCTGCGGACAGGAGGATACTGGCACAGAGAACGGCGATACGGAGAACAACGGTACGGAGAACAGCAGCTCGGACGAGAACGGCGGGAATACGGCTGAGTCCGGTGACCCCATTTATATCGCGATCCTGGCTCCCTTTACCGGCGATTACGCCCAGTACGGTGAATGGATTTATCACGGTATTACGCTGAAGACAGACGAAATCAATGAGCAGGGCGGCATCAACGGACGTCAGATCGTGGTGGAGCGTTTTGATGACCGCAACGACACGGAGGAAGCGGCAAATCTGGCGGATCAGATTTGTGCGGAGGAAAAATATCTGTGCGTCATCGGCAACGGGACAAGTGGCTGTTCACTGACCACAGCGCCCATCTTCAACCAGTATGGGCTGGTCCAGTTCTGCCCATTCCCCAATCACATGGATATTACAGGCGGAACGACCTGGGGCATGAATGTGGATGTTTATACCGAATACCGGAACTGGGCGGATATCGCGATGAATGACCTGGGTGCCCAAAAGATCGCGCTGATCCATCTGAATTCCGATAACGGCGAGCAGGTCCGTGAGCAGGTGACGGAGACTGTGACCGAAGCCGGCGGCGAGATGGTAGCGGTAGAGAGCTATATTACGGGTCAGGTTCGTGATTTCACTACGATTCTTACCAACATCAAGGCCGCGGAACCGGATACCATCATGATGACCGCAAACTATGCGGATGTGTCGGCCCTGTTGATCCAGGCAGAGCAGTTTGGTTTTCCGGAGGACACGAAATGGCTGTTTGGAAATGAATGTTCGGTGGATGATTTCCTCTCGGCGGCCGGTGACGCGGCGGAGGGGTGCTATGTCATGACCACCTGGGCGGCGGACGCAAGTGAGACGAACCGCTCCGTTGCCGATGCCTATGCGGAGAAATGGGATGGGGAGGCGGCAACCGCTTATTCCATGCAGCCTTATGAGGCCATGAATATTGTCATTGACGCATTGGAAAGCGGGGCCACGGATTCTGCTGGTCTCCAGGAATATCTCCTGAGCATGCCAAGCGAATATGAGGGCGAGGTGGTATCCGGCTACTGGAATGAGCTTCAACGCCTCCAGCGCGACAGCTTCCCGTACTACATTGTGGAAAACGGTGAATTTGTTCTGCAGACAAGAGAGTAAGCGCATATGCTTTTATGGCAGCGAAACTATATCTTCTGCGCTGCCCGGCGTATGACCGGGCAGCAATAAAAAATGATTGGGGGTGCCTTTGTGACATATTTCTTACAGCTTACGATAAACGCGATTGCTCTGGGGAGTATCTACGCCTTGACAGCCGTGGGATATTCCATGGTATACGGGATATTGGAGCTTGTCAATTTCGCTCATGGCTCCGTGTTTATGCTGGGAGCGTTTTCTTACTATATTTTTGCGGTGCTGGTGGGACTTCCCTGGTATCTGTCCTTCCTTATTACCTTCATACTGATTGGTATCGTCGGCTTTGCCTATGATCGGCTGACCCTGCTGCCTCTGCGCCGTACAAACCAGCCGAAATTCACCGGCCTTATCTGCACACTGGGCGTGTCGATTGTCCTGCAAAATCTGGTGTTTGTGTTTATGGGATCCAATACAAGACAGTTTCCGACCTTCTTTGAGGGGCGCTACCTTAGCTTGGGGCCGTTTAACATATCCTTTATCCAGATTTTGATCGTCTGCCTGTCAGTGGCTATCATGGTCGCTTTGTCCCTGTTTGTGAAGAAAGCGAAGCTTGGGGTGGCAATGCGTGCGGTGGCCCAGAATTCGATGGCCTCCGAGTGGATGGGAATCAATGTAAACAGTGTGGTGTCGCTGACATTTATCATCGGCTCCGTGCTGGCGGCTCTCTCAGGAATTCTCTCCTGCATGAGCTTTCGAAGCCTGGATATTACTATCGGCTCCACGATCGCCATCAAGGCCTTTACCGCAACGGTTCTGGGCGGTATCGGGAATTTGGGAGGTGCTGTGTTGGGAGCTTTCATCGTTGCCATGGCGGAATCTTACACAGCCGGCTTTATTTCCTCGGATATGCGAGACCTTTCCGCATTCGTGATTCTGATGTTGGTACTGCTGTTCCGGCCCAACGGACTTCTCGGCAAGGCAGTTCAGAAGAAGGTGTAAGGTGGTGATGGTATGAAAAGGAGCATTGTATCTAAGATTATTTTACTGTTTGTTATCCTGCTGGTGGCTGCTCTTCCGTTTTTGGGTGTTCTAAGCCAGTATACCCAGCGCATTGCTATCATGTGCTTTATCTATATCATACTGGCTACAAGCCTGAACTTGATTTCCGGTGTTGCCGGACAAGTATCCATGGGCCATGCGGGCTTCTTCGCTATCGGGGCGTATACCTCCGCGATACTGTCGGTGGATTTTCAGATGCCGGCGCTGGTGGGACTACTTTGCGGGGGATTGCTTTCGGGTCTGTTTGCGCTGGCGGTGGGCTGGCCCTGCCTGAAGCTTTCTGGAGGCTATCTTGCTATCTTCACCCTGGGGTTTGCCGAGGTGATTCGCTTGATCTGTATTAACTGGAGGAGCCTTACACGAGGGAATTACGGGCTGCGGGGAATTTCCAGGCCATCCTTTGGGGGATATGTCCTGGACACCAACTTAAAATACTATCTGTATGCGTTTGTCATTATGCTGATCTGCCTGTTCTTCTTGCACAACCTGGGGAAGAGCTGGTTCGGGCGGAACCTTGCGGCCATCAAGGACGATGAAATCCCTGCGGAGGCCATGGGCATCAATGTCCATCTCTCGAAAACCATTGCTTTTGCGATCTCCGCTTTTTTCGCCGGCGTTGCCGGTTCGGTCTACGCGCATTTTATGACGTACATCGACCCTTCCGCCTTTGTATCGGATGTATCGACCACCGTTCTTGGGATGGTTGTGCTGGGCGGTTTCGGGAGCTTTTACGGCTGTATTGCTTCTGCTTCGGTTTTGACAGCCCTGCCTGAAATGCTCCGGGGATTCTCGGAATACCGCATGCTGCTGTACGGGTTTGTCCTGGTCATTGCTATGTTGCTTCGGACTGTCGATGTGAAAAATTCCGCATTGGGAATCCGCCTACAGGGCGTATACAGGACGGTAAGCGGTTCTGTCAGGAATTTCTTTACAGGAAAAGCAAGTCCGAAAAAGGGTAAGGGGGTGTAGCCGATATGAAAGAGCTTTTAACGGTAAAAAATCTCTCCAAATCCTTTGGCGGTATCCGGGCTGTTTCCGATATCGGTCTTAAGGTGGAGGAGGGACAGATCGTGAGCATCATAGGTCCCAACGGAGCGGGAAAAACCACTGTGTTTAATCTGTTATCCGGCTTCTACTCTGCGGACGAGGGTGAGATTATTTTTGATGGAAAACCGGTTGCCGGCAGACGCGCGTATGATTTTGCGCATAACGGAATGGTGCGGACCTTTCAGAACCTCCGTCTCTTTAAGAGCATGAGTGTGCTGGAAAATGTTTTGATCGGACGGCAGCATGTGACGCGCTATACTCCCCTGCAGATGATGTTTAACACGCCAAAAAAGCGCAGAATGGAGCAGAAGGACAGGGCCGCAGCCGCCGAACTGGTGGCGGAGATGGGAATGAAGGATATGTTAAATGTCCGTTGCGATGGCCTTCCCTATGGACAGCAGAAAAAACTGGAGCTTGTGCGGGCTCTTGCGACGCAGCCCAAGCTGCTGATGCTGGACGAGCCAGCTGCAGGGTTGAATCCTCAGGAATCACAGGAACTGGCGGACTTCATCTTTTCCATACGGGATCGGGGAATCACAATCCTGGTCATCGAGCATGACATGAGCCTCATTAACAAAATTTCAGACTACATTTATGTGATGAACCATGGGGAGTTGCTTTGTGAGGGAACTTCCGATGTGGTAATGAACGACGAGCAAGTCATTGAGGCCTATATCGGCAAGGGAGGTGCGAAGCGTGTTTCTGGAAATTAACCATTTGGATGCCTATTACGGACGCTTACAGGCGCTGTGGGATGTGTCGGTGGCCATTGACAAGGGTGAGATCGTAGCATTGATCGGCAGCAACGGAGCGGGAAAATCCACCTTCCTCAAGTCTATTGCCGGTTCCATCCGTAGACTGAACGGCGAAATCCTTTTTGACGGGCGGAATATTGCCGGGTTAAGGCCGGATAAGGTGGTGCGGGCCGGGATTGTAATGTCCCCGGAGGGACGTCAGGTTTTCCCCAGGCTCAGCGTGCAGGAAAACCTGCGTATCGGCGGTTTTGTCCACAAAAACTCAGATCTGGAGGCCGGTTATGAACGGGTGTATGAGCTGTTTCCGATTTTAAAGGAGCGCGCCTCCCAGGCGGCCGGAACTCTTTCCGGTGGCGAGCAGCAGATGCTGGCGATCGGACGGGCCCTGATGGGACAGCCGCAGCTCCTTATGCTGGACGAACCCTCTCTGGGACTGTCGCCGCTGTTTACGGAGAAAATCTTTGAACTGATCATGGAAATTCAGAAGCAGGGTGTCACCATTATCCTGGTGGAGCAGAATGCCGTCATGGCTTTGTCCATTGCCGACCGGGGCTATATCATCAAAAACGGACATGTGGTGGAATCAGATACGGGGGCGAAGCTTCTTGAAAGCCCCGATGTGATCGATAATTATCTGGGGAGAGCGTAACCGTCTCTTTCCGGTGATTATAGAAAGCTTTTAACTTTATGTTTCGATGAATGGAGGAAAATTATGGAGTACGTAAAATTAGGAAACACCGGTTTGAAGGTCAGCAATCTTTGCCTTGGCACCATGACCATGGGCAGCATGAATGATGAAAAGGAAGCCTTTCGGATTCTGGATGCGGCCCTTGACAGTGGAATTACATTTTTTGATACCAGCAACCATTACGGAGGCGGTGTGGGCCACCGGGGACGGGTGGAGACCATTATGGGCAAGTGGTTCGCGCAGAATCCGGGCAAGCGGGAGAAGGTTGTGCTGAATACCAAATCCTACTACACCATGGAGGATGAGAGCGACGGACCAAACGATGCCTTCGGAATGTCCGCCTACAAAATTTACCGCTCCTTCGAGCGTTCCCTGAAGCGTCTGAATACGGACCATGTGGAGATGTATATGCTGCATCACGCTGTGGATGACGCGAACTGGGACGAGCTGTGGGGAGCTTATGAAAATCTGGTAAATCAAGGCAAAACCTACTATGTGGCTTCCAGTAACCATGGCGCACGCCATATCGTAAAAGCCTACTATGAGGCAAAGAAGCGCAATTTCCTTGGCTTTGTGGCGGAGGAGCATAAGTATAATCTGTTCTGCCGTCTGCCCGAGCTGGAGGTGATTCCGGCCTGTAACGACCTTGGCATTGCCTTCATGGCCTATGCTCCCCTTGCGGGAGGATATCTGGGTGAGAACGCCTTGAATCCCAAGCCACATACCCGTTCTGCAGGAGGCACCATCTATACCCCCAGTATGGGCGATTACAGCGTGGGACCCTACCGTGAACAGTTGATTGCCTTTGACAAGCTGTGTAAGGAGCTGGGCGCAGTTCAGTCTGACGTAGCCCAGGCTTGGATATTGAATAACCCGGCGGTTACCATTTCCATTATCGGCCCGAGAACCGAGGAGCAGCTCATGAAATCGGTGCAGGCTTCGGAAATGAAGCTGGATGAGGACACAAAGAAGCGTCTGGACGAGATTTTCCCGGGTCCGGGCGGCGCGGCACCCGAAGCATATAGCTGGTAGGACGGGACTTCCGCCCACGGCGTGTCCCTGGGCGGAAGCTTTTAGTGTGCCCGGCGAGCGCACGTTCTAACGGGTGAAAGTCCCTGACCCGCCCGGCAGTGGGAAGGGTGCAGCCAATGGCAAGGGCGTCATCGTGAGGTGGGGTCTGAAGGAAGCCGGAGGCAAACC
>CALWLN010000135.1 GCA_944381535.1 uncultured Lachnospiraceae bacterium | reverse complement strand
ATTTTCCGAAAAACAGATTGTTATGAGAATGGCAGCGCCATCAACTAACAGCGGCAGTCTTACTTTTTCTTATAAATGCCGCTTGAGAAATGAAAAATATGCTTTGGTATTATTGTACTACAAAAACATCCATTATGCAAGAAGCTGCTTAAATGTTTCAGAAGATTTATCACAATAGCTTTCTGAAAAATTATCTCTCGCTCGCCTTAATAAATCAAGGTTCCATTATTGTAGGACTTTCTATCTGAACTCTCATTGTCACCTGATTTTCATCTCCCAGCAGCGGTTTCAGCAACTCATAATTCGCTCTGAACCACTCGCTTGCGGTCATAGAATTATCCTCATGCTCCCAGCCGGCTTCTTCCATAATATCCAGCAAATCCGGGCGGGGCGCAGGCCACAGGCAGCAATACCAACCATCAACAGGCGGTGTATTGTCAAATATTTTGTTTACGTCCTCCAACGTACCGGCAACCGCGCATAAGCCAAGGCCCAGCCGGTCCATATATCCGTACCCCATCAAAAGCCCATTTTGATTATAACAACAAAATGGATAATCCGGTAATACCATCAGTCCTGCATCCTTCGCGATTTCCACTGCTTTCCTCGCTTCGTACTGATATCGACTGGCATGATATTCCTCATAGGTTTCCCCTTCCACTTCACATGGATAATCGGATGGCATGTGGGAGCTACCATCATTATAATGGTCAAATTGTATGAAGAACGCATATATTACGTCTTCCGCTTCTTGTTGTTCATAGGAAGAGAAAACAACATTTTCTGTGACTGGCACACCATTCCTATACATGAGCGGTATATCATTCAAGAATACAACATCTTCTAATAGCGCGCTATTTGACATGCCGGAATCTTCCACCTTTGTTTCCGCTTCCTCGCCCAGACTCAGAAGAAGCTCCAGATTCGCTTTCTCGCAGTCGTTAAAGCAGCTTTCGTCATCTGTTTCCTCTGCCGCATTTACCTGCTCTTCCAGGTTGTTATCCGAGTTCTCTGCTGGCTCCTCCTGCGGCGTATCCTTCTCTGCGTCTATCCCGGTTCCTGTTCCCTGCATATCAATTTTTTTACCCCCGCTGCAGCCAACACATCCCAATAGCAAAACACAAACTACAAATCCCACCAGCATCTTTTTCATAGTATCCCTTCCTCCAAAACGAATGTTTTCCACTCCGGTTTTTCTCAGGCGATATTTCACTGCGCAACAACTACGCCAATGTTTCTTTAAACACAATTAATGCTTTGCGTTTTCTTCTACTTCTTTCAGCAGTGTGGCTATATCTCTGCATATTTTATGAACACAAAAATCAGATATAAACGCAAAAATACTTATTAACAAAAAGAACAAAAACCACGCATTATTGACAGTAAAATAATATTCATCACTTATCAATGATAAATATCCTCCTTTAAACCAAAAAACGAACGCTAAAACAACAGAAATTATTCCTGTTATCAGTAATACCTTTTCTATACTCCCGCATTCTCGAAAATAATAGTATCCTTTTCTCATTAGCTCCCTCCGCCCTTTCTTTGCTTATAATATATCTTATACAACTATGTTTGTCAATATTTATTCATCCGTTCCGCCGTAAATGAAAACCCCTCCTTCCACATTCATCGAGGAAGAACTTCTGTTCTCCACAAACACGTGATATGTGCCGGAATCTAAGGAAAATGTGTATGCAATACTATCTTTTCCGGTAATATATCTTCTTTTCCCCGCCGAATCTGATATTCCAACTCTTACATCTTCATTTTCCGGGTCAATAGAAAAAAGTATGTCTATTTCCTTCCCCGTTTTCATTGAAAAGCCAGCTGTCTCTTTCACGGAATCCCCCGGCACTGTCCAACAAACATCAGCAATTATAACTCCTGCATCGCCTGTATGCCATTCAACTGAGAGTAGGCTCAAATAAACCCCCTCCCCAAAAAGAGCCATACACAACCGCACCCTTCATTCCCAGAAAAACCACCGGGCATAAATACAGACACACCACGACCCACAGGCCAATATGACCTCCCCGCAGATATCCCAATTTTTCAAGAGCCCTCTTTGCAGGGAACCATATCAATTGGGCCATACTGCCCGTCAAACCGGTGACAGCTAACATCCCCACCAGATCAATCATTATCGACCAATCGATCCTCCCAACCAAATCATTAATTGTCCTCATCCAATCCATCTAACATTCTCCTTATCTCCTCAATATCTTCTTTCGTAATATCATTCCGTTTCACCATCGCAGACACGACATTTGCGGCTTTTCCCGAAAACCACATTTCTTTATCATGATATAGCTGCTGATAGGCATACTCGTCTCTGCTTTTCAAAGCACGGATATAAGCGTTCTTCCCCTTCCGCTGACTCTCCACATATCCCTTATCCGCCATACGCTGTAGGAACGTTGCCACCGAATTTCTGGAATAGTCCTTTCCATATTCAGTCTTTAGCCGTTCCATCAATTCCAGAAATGGGATGACTCCGCCGGCCTCCCAGATAGCCTTCATGATCAACGCTTCGCTTGCTGACAGATTCCTTGCGTCCTCGTTCATTCTTGTTCTATCTCCTTTCACAGCAATGATTCCTCTTTTTTACCGTAACTGCTTCTTGTTTCTCTATTCTACCATGTAAGCTGCATTTTCGCAATAGTTTTCACCACATCCATAGTTTTTATTATCAACAAACTGGTAACAGTTCAGACAACAAGGCAGCAAAAAGACAGACCATGCAAATTTATTTGCTAAGGTCTGTCTTTTTGTTGCCGTTGATTGGCGGAACGCCAATCAGCCACAGACGGGAGCTGCGCAGCAGCGAATAGCCTTCGGAGAAGGCGGTCTGTGGCTTGCTGTCTGAACTGTTATACAAACCCGAAAACAAAACATTCAATGCAGGGTACAGACATTTATGGAATAAAAAAGAGAGGCAGACATCCTCTCCATCATTGCGTTACTTCTGAAAATTCAGTGGGGCTGCGGCGCCTGTGATTTGGGAACTTGATACGCTCCCAAATCACAGGCGCCGCAGCCCCTTCCATGCTTTAAATTTTTCCCTTGAAAAACCTAAAGCTCCTTACTGTCACTCAAACTCTCATGAACCCCGGTGATGGAGTAGATCACCCACTCCGCAATGTTCGTGGCATGGTCCCCGATCCGCTCCAGATACTTGGCCACCATCAGAAGATCCGCCGCCTGCTCGCTGTTGGCCACATTTTTCTGAATCAGCTCGATGAGCTGCTGCTTGATGTCGTCGAAAAGTTTATCTACAACATCATCATGG
Organism: uncultured Lachnospiraceae bacterium; assembly: GCA_944381535.1. GTDB lineage: Bacteria > Bacillota > Clostridia > Lachnospirales > Lachnospiraceae > 14-2. The sequence continues at coordinate 34,842 of CALWLN010000135.1, read as the reverse complement.
TCAATCACCGATTTCGCCAGATTCAGGTCCTTCTGCACAAAGGCTTCCACGCTGTGGGTCACCATGAGAATGGTCTCCATGGCCATCTGGGACATGAGGTTTAAATCCTGCACATACTTCTCCTTGGCCAGGAAAATGGTGATCTCGGAGATGTCCGCCGCCTGGTCGCCAATCCGCTCCATGTCCGTGATCATCTTGAGGGCTGCGGAGATCAGCCGCAGATCCCGGGCCACCGGCTGCTGCTGCAGTAAAAGCTTCATGCAAAGTGCCTCAATGTCCCGCTCCTGCCGGTCCACCTCCTGGTCAAACTCGATGGCCGCCCTGGCCTGATCCACGTCCTGCTTCACCAGGGCCGTAACTGCGGACTGGATGGCATGCTCCACCAGGTTTCCCATTTCAATCAGTTCGTTGTTCAACTGCTCCAGTTGTCTGTCAAAACGATTTCTCATAGTATTAACCAAACCTTCCTGTAATATAGTCTTCCGTTCGCTTATCCTTGGGGATGGAGAACATCTGCTCCGTCTCCCCGTACTCAATGATCTCACCCAGCAGGAAAAATACCGTCTTGTCGGAAACACGGGTGGCCTGCTGCATGTTGTGTGTCACGATGACAATGGTGTAATCCTTCTTTAAGTCAATGACCAGATCCTCAATCTTGGAGGTAGAAATGGGGTCCAAAGCGGAGGTGGGCTCATCCATCAGGATTACCTCCGGATTTACCGCCAGAGCCCGGGCAATGCACAGACGCTGCTGCTGGCCGCCGGAGAGACCCAGAGCGCTCTTTTTCAGACGGTCCTTCACCTCGTCCCAGATGGCCGCGTTCCTCAAGGAAGTCTCCACAATCTCGTCCAGTTTGGTTCTGGAGCGGATTCCGTGGGTGCGGGGGCCGTAGGCCACATTGTCATAGACGCTCATGGGGAAGGGATTGGGCTTCTGGAAAACCATGCCCACCCTTTTCCGCAGGTCGTTGGTGTCAAAATCCTTGTAAATGTCAATTCCGTCCAGGGTCACCTCTCCGGTGATCTTACAGCCCTCCACCAGATCGTTCATACGGTTTAAGGATTTGAGCAACGTGGATTTTCCACAGCCGGAGGGCCCGATAAAGGCCGTGATCTCACCCGGCAAAATGGGCAGATTTATATTTTTCAGCGCATGAAAATCTCCATAATACAAATCTAAATTGCTGATATTGATCTTAGGTTGTCTCTCTACTGTCATTCTATTCTCCTTCTATGCTTTTGTCAACTTTTTGGCCACACGTCCGGAAAGCCAGTTGATGATCATCACGATCACAAGAAGTACCACGGCCGTGGCAAAGGCCTGGTCTGTGTAAAAGCCCTCACTGGCCAGATTGTACATATGGTAAGCCAGGGTACGCCCTGAATCGAAAAGGCCGCCCGCCACCTTGGTGACCGTTCCCGCCGTATACATCAGGGCCGCCGTCTCACCCACGATACGCCCGATGGCCAGGATAATGCCCGCCAGAATGCCCGGCATGGCAGATGGGAGGATGATCCGGAAGATGGTCCGAACCCGCCCGGCGCCCAGACCAAAGCTTCCCTCCCGGAAGGAATCCGGTACAGCCTTTAAGGCTTCCTCGGTGGTACGCATGATAAGAGGCAGTATCATAATCGCCAGCGTCAGAGCGCCGGCCAGAATGGACCTTCCCATGTTCATGGTTCTCACAAAAAACAACATACCAAACAGTCCATACACAATGGAGGGGATACCGGACAGGGTCTCCGCCGTCATCCGGATAACACTCACCAGTTTATTTCCCCGCTTGGCATACTCCACCAGATAAATGGCGGAACCGATACCGATGGGTACCGCTACAACCAGGGAAACCACCACCAGAAACAAGGTGTTGATAAGGGCCGGCATCAGGGACGCGTTTTCACTGGTATACTCCCAGGCGAACAGGGAGGGTGTAATATGGGGTAAACCATTAATCAAAATATACGCAATCAAAAAAATCAAAATTCCGAAGGTGATAAGGGCCGCACCCATGGTCAGAATAAACAGTACCCAGGAGAGGGGGCCTCGTTTGCCTTTGCTTCTCATGCTTCACTCCTCCTTTTCAACAGGGAAAATAACAGGTTGATAATCAGAATGAACACAAAGAGTACCACACCGGTGGCAATCAACGCCTCTCTGTGAAGGCCCTCCGCATACCCCATCTCCACCACGATATTGGCGGTCAGGGTCCGGATTCCCTTGAAAATATTTCCGGTAAGCCGGGGCTGATTTCCCGCTATCATAATGACAGCCATGGTCTCGCCGATGGCACGGCCCACACCCAGAATCACCCCGGCGGTGATACCGGATTTTGCCGCAGGCAGTACCGTAAAGAACACGCTGCGCTCATGGGTGGCTCCCAGGGCCAGGGCGCCCTCATAGTAGCTGTCCGGCACCGCCCGGATGGCAGACTCGCTGACGCCGATGATGGTGGGCAGAATCATAATGGCCAGAAGCATGGAGGCTGTCAGAATACTGCTTCCGTTGGAGTAAATCCATTCCCAGCCGGTGGCATTTCCGATGGCGGTGGTGGTCTGGCGGATAAATGGCACCAGCACCATCAAGCCGAAAAAGCCGTACACTACCGAGGGAATTCCCGCCAGAAGGTCCACGGCGGCCTTCAAAGGCTTATATATTTTTTTCGGGCAGAACCGGGCCATAAATACTGCGGTAAAAATACCGATAGGTACCCCCAGGATAATGGCCCCCGCCGTGATGTATATACTTCCGATAATCATGGGAAAGATACCGAAGGAGGGCACGGTGTTGGTGGGCGCCCACTTGGTTCCTCCCAGAAAATTCAAAAATCCGATTTCCTGCATAGCCGGAACACCGCTCATAAATAGGAACACGCAAATCAGCAGAACGGCACAGATACTGACGATGGCGGCCACAAAGAAAAGGACGTGCGCTATATTTTCTTTGAACTTCTTCATATAATACTCCTATCGTAGAGATTTCGTAATAACATGTCCACACTACAAACCTTCTATTCTCGCAAAGATACCGTCGGAGATTTTTTCCCGGCGGTTTAAAGGGGTTTAGAGGATACGGGCGCTGCCGCATCCTCTATAAGTTAGGGATATCGAATTACCAGGTGGTTGTTTCACCTGTGAAGATGGCTTTTACTTCCTCGGGCGTCATATCGTCCACGGTGTTCTCATTATTTACGATTACCGCGATTCCGTCGATAGCGATTACCGTTGCGGTTAAGGAGGATTCGCTGTCCTTCAATTCTCTGGAAGCCATACCGATGTCGGAGGTACCGTCCATAACTTCCTGAAGGCCTGTAGAAGAATCGCTGGTCTGCAGATCGATCTCCGCATTGGTGTTGATGGCCTGATAAGCCTCAATCAGCTTCTGCATTAAGGGAGATACGGAAGAGGAGCCGCCTACGGTAATCTTACCCGCTTCCATGGTGCTCTCAAAGGGCTGCGGATCTTCTGCTGCCTGGATGTAATCCTCAGACACCACCGCCTGGCCTTCCTCGCTCATGATAAAGTTGATGAAATCAGCCGCTACTCCGGTGGGCTCGCCGTTGGTCGCAATGTTGAAGGGTCTGGAAATCTCGTAGCTTCCGTTCTGAATGTTCTCCACCGTTGCCTCTACGCCGTTAATCTTTACAGCCTTCACGGTATCGTTCAGCGCTCCCAGAGATACATAACCGATGGCGTTGGGGTCGCCGGCCACATTGGTCAGAACCACTTCGGTACTGGTTACGATGGTCGCTTCCTGGGTGGTCATATCCACTTCATTTCCGTCCGCGTCCTCCTCAAGAATGCCAAACAGCTCTGTGAAAGCTCCTCTGGTTCCGGAACCATCCTCTCTGGATACAACAGAGATCAGTCCGCTCACGCCGTTTCCTGTGCTCTCGTCCGTTCCCTCATCCTCGGTCCCGGCATTGGCCTCGTCTTCTGTGTTAGCGTTGCTCTCTTCGTTTGTGTTGTCGTTCGTGCCGGCATTGTTGTTGTCACCGGAGCCGCAGCCCACAAGCGCGGTAGCTGCCATAGCGGCAATCAACAGGCTTACAATAAATTTCTTCATACTTTTCTTCCTCTTTTCTCTCATCTTTTTCTTACTTGTTTTTTATTTCTCGGCCGGTATCCCTTGCCCGACTCTGTTTGTAAGTATAGTCGCCAAAAGTAAAAAATGTATGCATGGTATTGAGAAATTTATGTAAAATGTGAGTAAGATTTTTCCGCCCGGCAGATACCTTTCCGCTCCCGCCGGGGCTGCCGTCACCCGCACAGCTTTCTTTTCAGCGCATCGATCTCCTGCTTTGTCAGTCCGATCTTACTTAAATAATCCTCGGCTGTTCCATAGTTTTTTCGCAGATACTCCAGCGTTTTTTCCATCTCCTCCGCTTTCGATTCCAGCACATATTCCGGCACATTTATACCGTACTGCTTCATCTGCTCCTTCTGCTTATCAAACACGGGCTTCATGTACTGCTCGTTGACGCTGTAATCCTTCACGATCACCTCCGGCTCCACGTCCGCCAGATCTAAAAGGAGCATGGCCGTCACTCCGGTGCGGTCCTTTCCCGCCGTGCAGTTGAAGATCACGCAGTCCCCGTCGTATTTTGCCATAGTCCGGAAGATCCTGGCGTAGGACTTTTTTCCGTTTTCCAAAAGGTCTATATAGAGTCCCCCCATACTCTCGGGCATTTCCCCCTGAAGGCCGTTGGAATTTATCTCATCCAGCATGGACACGGTGTAATAGTCCACCCGATCGGAATTTTCCCACACGCAGGGCGCCTGCTTGCACTCCTGTTCACTGCGCAGATCGATGACCGCCTTCACGCCGTAGGAAAGCAGCGCTTCCTGATCCTCCCGGGTCAGTCCATTAAGGCTGTCCGCCCGGAGGAACTGGTGCTCCTTTAATTTGTGATGTTTCTTATTTTCATAGACCCCCAGATCCCGGACGTTATAGGCGCCCGCAAGCTTTAAGGGCTTCGCTGTCTCTTGTAGCATTATTTAATTCCCCATTTCATAAACGAATTTACAATATTTTTCTGCATAACCAGATAAAAGGCCAGTATCGGGATACAGGATACCGTGGTAGCCGCCATCAGGGATCCCCACATATTCACATCCGAGCTCACGAACATTTTCAGGCCGATCTGCAGGGGCGCGTCCTCTATCCGGTTGGACAAAAGGGACGGCCACATATAGTCATTCCAGGAGTTGATGAACAAGGACGCAGAGGCGCTGACATATCCCGCCAGAGCCGCAGAGGACTGGATATGCATGGCCAGCTTGCCCGAGGAAAACTGCTGGGACAGCTCCGTGTCCGCGCCTTTGGCCGCACAGCCCTCCGTATAGAAGCTTTTCCACAGCTCAAAGGCCTGCGCAGTCTCTTCCGTAGCAAACACTGCCTCGGTCTTGTCCTCATTTACCATGTCGGAGCCCGCCGTGTAGACGATTCCCTCCGTTACCCAGCCGTTGTCCGGCCCCAGGCCGAAGCCGTCCACCCCGGTTTTCTCCTTGATGGTCTTGGCCATTTCCAGCATCTCCTCCCAGGTGGTGGGAGGCTCGTTGGGATCAAGTCCTGCCTGCTCAAAGAGCGTGCCGTTGATATATAGGATCGGGGTACTTAAGGTGAAGGCCATGCCGTAGGTCTTGCCGTCAATGACGCCCAGGCTTAAAGCATTTTCGGGAATCCCCTCAAACTGCGCCTTAGGCTCCTCCTCCGGAAATACATCCTCAAAAGCCTGGATTCCCAGGGATTTCTTGGACGCGTCCAGGGTGGCAAAGATGTGCTGGATCACATCCACCTGGTTGCCCGCCTGAATGTCCGTCTTATATTTTGACAGATCGTCGGGAACCCCTTCCACGATAACGCCCTTCTCCTTACCCACAGTGTCGTTGAACACCTGTATCAGATGCTCCATACCGTCCTTCATATTGGGATAGTAGAGGCTATAGCTGTAGAAGGTCACCGTCACCGGATTCTCCGGATCCAACAGATTTTCCTCAAAGGATACGGTTGTGCCCTCCGTGCCGTCTGCCGACGCGTTATTCTGGCTGTTCTGCTGGGTTTCTCCCGTGCTGCTCTTAATCCCGGCAGGCCCGCAGCCCGCAAAGGCTGTGAGCGCCATACATATGGTCATTCCTGCCGCAACGATCGCGTGTTTCTTTCTCATTTTACTGCTCCTCCTTCTTTAACAAAAGCTCCATCACTGTTTTCATATCCATCGTAAACAGAATTTCCTGTTCCTGGGCCTGCTCAATTGTAGCCTGTCTTTTCCATCATCTGAAATTCCTCCGGCGTGATCTCCGAGCCAAAGGACGTGGAATCCGCTGTGATCTGCGGGATTCCTTCCAGAAAATCCACACTGTTCTCATGGGTGTGGCCGCAGAAAATGGCTCTTATATCATATTCTCTCAGAATGCGGCGGAAATTCTCGCTGGTTTCCATGGCGAAGGCCTTGGTCCTCCAGGCAACGGAATGATGGAAGGCCAGAATGGTTCCAAATTCCGGCGTTCCCTCCTTTAAAATTCCTTCCAGCCACTGCTCCTGGCTTTCCCGGAGACTTCCCGTCTCCTGTCCGTACACGCTGGTGTCCAGAACCACAACCCGCAGGCCCGCAATTTCCTGCACATGGCAGTAGGCTTCCTGCGCTTCCAGCCCCATGCTCTCAAAGAAGGGCTGCTTTCTGTCGTGATTTCCCAGGGCAAACACTGCTCTGGTATCCGGCAGAGCTTCCCGTACCACACGCAGGAAATAATCATAATCTTCTTTTTCCCCTTCATGAACCAAATCACCGGTAAATAATACAAAATCCAGCTTTTCCTGATTCAGCTTCTTCAGGCAGCGTCTTAAGGTGTCCGCCGGATCTTCACATTTTGCAAATACTTCCTTCATCTGTGTCTTGCCGTAATCTCTGCAGATATGGGTGTCCGACACATGCGCAAAACGAATGGGGTTCATAATCGCTTCCTCCTGTTCTCTCTTTGTACATGGTGATTATAAGACCCTTATGTAAAATATACACCCTGTTTAATGTTAAATTTATGTAAAATATATACGGTGTGTTTAATTTTATTGTTGGGATGTAAATGAAAAAGTCTTTTCATCCCACATCTGAGGTGGGGGGTGCTAACTTTGAATGGAATTGGCGTGTAAGAAAACTTTTAGAAATTAGATCGTAGATAAAACAGAAACCCGAAACCTCGGGCCAGGTTGGCCCGAAGTCACAATTTGATTTTTCTCTTATTTGAAACAATGTGCTTCTCTTTCCCCATAACAAGTATCGCTTGCGAATCACTGAACGGAACAAGCGGCAATTTTGTATCATACTTTGAAATTACGAGTTCCACAGCTTCCTTTAACGGGTCATTCTTATAGTGTGGTACGGGATAAAAGTCTATCATGTTTTGGCGCTTTTGCCTGACCTATGGAAACTTATTTTGTAAGCTGCCAGTATCCATAGCGCTTACCGCCGACACGCACGATTCGTCCGGCGGATTTCAAAATATCCATCTTTCTTTGTATTGACCTCCTTGCAATTCCAAGCCTCTTAGCTAATTCCGCTTGTGAAATTTCCGGTTCCTCTTGTATGATTTCTATAATCCTAAGCACCAAAGCGTCATCCAAAGCGCCACCCAAAGCGTCATCATGTCGGTTTGGCGCTTTTGCCTCCTCCAACAACGCGCTTTGCAAAGCCGCAAAATGCACGCGTATCCCAGTTCCACGCAGCTCATATTCCGGCAGGTCTGCTCCCAGTTCCCTGCAGGCATCGCATATCTTCTGAATGCCACGTCCCCAGGTCTCAATATATCCTGCACGGTAGAAAACCCTTGCTATGTCAGGATTGTAAGGTATGGAATCATGGGGCTCCATCAAAGTATCCACTGTCCAGCCCTCCGGAAGGATACAGCGGTTGCTTATGATGATTGCCTCATCCTCAATCCGAATCTGTATCGGCGTGCCGAACATATAGCAGTTGTGGGCAATGGCGTTGTAAACAGCCTCGCGAATCGCATCCCTCGCAAAAGGATAAGTCTCCACCCGCCTGTCATGCTCATACGTAATCTTTGCTTTCAGGTATTTGAGGAAAATCAAATCGATTACCTTATCCGCAGTCGTAATCAGGGAGCCTTCCAGGGTGTCCTGATACTGTAAATCCGCCCCTCTTCCGAACTTTCCGATTTTTACATAGCTTCCGTTCTGAATGACTTCCGGGTCACCGTAAAAAAGAAGCACCGCAGACCTTTTCAGCTTCCCGTCCGCCATCAGGTGCAGCTTGCTTAAAAGCTCCTCATTGGGAATATCCAACTCTGCCCGGGTCATCCGCTTACTTCTGAGCGCTTCCCTCCGGAAGATTTTAAAACTCTCATCATCCAGATCCTCCACCGAAATATCATCCACGGTAACGTCCTCCCAGCGAAATCCGGTCTTGCGCATGATGAATTCCGACAGGGCTATGCCTGTCAGCTGCTGCTTTGTACTACCGCTGCGATAATGATATTCCCCGTGATAGCTGACCGGAAAGCTGCTGGGTTTTACTTTAATCTCAATATAGCTCACACTATCTTTGGTTCGCTTATTGACATCCGCAACAATTCCAAGGCCTGACTGGATTTTATTTGGGATATCCTCCATCAGCTTCTTGATATTTTTTACCCCTACAGGATTCCCGGAATCATCGATACCAATGTATATGGTTCCACCCTGCGCATTGGCAAATCCACATACCCATTTCAGATATTCGTCCCGCCAGGATTCTTTATATTCCACATTTTGACTTTCTGCCATTCGTTACCTCCTCCGATTATTTCCTGTGAATCACATTTCTCCTTTTTCGTCCGTCTTCAAGTCATCCCAGATATGCTCCGCCAGCTGGGAGTGGTAAGCTTCGTGCTTCAACCCAATCAAAATATTTTCCATGGCGCTCACCAACACCTTCACCGCATCCACGCCATACTTCAGCGGAATGACGTCGCTGTTTCCGCAGATAATCTGTAAAGCCCCGAAAGCCCCGTACACTACGGCGACTCCCACGGCCCGCCCATCAAGTCCTTCCCTGACGGAACCGTCCGCAAAATCCTCCGTGATGTAGGCTACGGTGGAGCCCGAGGTCAGCCCCGTCTCCGCATACAATTCTCTGGTATATTCCGTATCGGGATAAATCTGATTGCTCAGATATTCCTTACTGAAATGAAAGAAAAATTTATAAAACTCCGGCATTTCCAGATACATATCCACCATTCCCCGCAGATACACCGCAATTTTCTCATAGGCAGAAACCTTTTTCCCCCGGATTTTGCCCCACAGGATATCCATCATCCTCTCTCCATAGGAAATATAAATCTCCCACACCACTGCGTCCCGGTTCTCAAAATACCGGTAGAGAGTGGCCCTGGTAATGCCACAGGCCTCAGCAATCTGAGCCATGCTGACGTCCTTGATTTCATTTTCCATAAACAGCTGCTTGGCCGTCTCCAATATCATAGTACGCTGTTTGTCGCTGTGCTTTCTGTATTTATACTCTTTTACTGCCACGGTTTTTTCCTTTTCCCATAATCATTCTTTCCACGGAGTTCCCTTTCATTATACGGTTGATTTTTTCTTCTGTAAAGACCTTTCGCCTATGCATTTCCGCGGTTCATATGGTATGATAAAAATAAAATGTGTAAGATTTTTCCGCAAATGCTGTGTATATAAGTGAAGGGCCTGATATCAGGGGAAGGAGCTCCGTCACGCAAAACCGTGCATATGATTCTAAAAATACGTTTTGGGGGAGGAATCTGCTTGGAGGATAGTAAAATTGTTCAGCTATACTGGGACAGAGATGAGCGGGCCATTTCCGCCACATCTGAAAAATACGGAAACTACTGTACTTCTATTGCAAGAAATATATTGGACAGCGAGGAAGACGCAGAGGAATGTGTCAACGATACCTACTTAAAGGCCTGGAACGCCATGCCGCCCCACTGGCCTTCCGTTCTTGCCACATTTCTCGGCAAAATTACAAGAAACCTGTCCCTAAACAGGTACCGGTATCATACCGCTGGCAAGCGAGGCGGCAAAGAAGCCACGATAGTTCTTGATGAGCTGGCGGAACTTGTATCCGGTACGGACAGTGTGGAGCAGGATATCGACCGCCGGGAGCTGATAGAAGCCATTGATACCTTTTTAGCAGAGCTCCCGGCAGACAAAAGGGGCATTTTTCTCTGCCGCTACTGGTATTTTGACCGCATATCCGATATTGCCTCCCGTTTTTGCAAATCCGAAAATCATGTATCTGTTATCCTCAACCGCCTGCGGGAACCGTATTTACAGGAGGAGGGCCACAGCTGGTTTTATCCCTCCGGCGTTGACAATCTGAAATATCTGATTTGCCGGGAGGAGGAGGGGAACCTCTCTCTATGGGTTTTCAGCAATTTTGAGGTCATGGATGAGGAAGAACTTTCCTTATGGGTTTTCGAGGGTTTTACGGATCCGGTGACAGCCCCCTATACCTACGGAGAAGTCCTTGAAACCATTTACGGCGTTGACAGCGCTGAAGCTATTGCAAGCATTACGGCTTTCCCCTACCAATACAACAATACGGACCTGGGCAAAAAAATCCAACAAGAAGTCGGCACCCATACCTACACCGATAGGGAAGACATTGCCGCGTTTTACAATATTATTGTGGAGGTAACCTGTCTGGGTACGGGCAGCGAAAATTGTGCCGATTCCAACCGTTTCACCTACAGCTTTTCTGCCGACGGACAGGAGATCGCATCCATCTACGGCATGCGCGAGCTGACAATCACACTGACGGACGGCACCACCATCGACAGTTGGAATTACACTGCGTTAAGCGGCAGCTTCTTCGAATACGGCAGCATTTTCACTGAACCACTGCCCGAGAAGGCGGTGTATACGTTAAACGAAATTTTCGGGATTGAATAACAGCCGCCGTTTCCATCTCATAAACCCGGACATGGATACAGGCTTTCCTTTCCCCATGTCCGGGAGACTCTTCCTCAATAGCAGTCATTTTCCTCTATATATAGCGGAAGCGGCAGCCAGGAAGCCGCAAGGGACTCCCGCCCTATGAGCTGCTCCCGCTCCGGAGAAAGCGGGGAGAACAGCACATGAACCACCTGCTCATAGGAAAGAACCATTGCTCCGGCTCCTTGACTCCCCTTCTTCCGCATCGCCGATGCGTCTTCCGATCGCCTCGCCACTGCGTCCTCTGCCATCCGGGCTTCTGCGCCTTCCCAATCAATTTTCATTTCCAGCCGCCCGAAGCCTGCGATGGCAATCTCCATCCCGCCGTGGGGCAGGGAAATCCGCCGGCACTTCTGCTCCAGCAGTGCTTCTGCCAACGGCGCGAACCGAAACACGCGGATGTTGTGATTCGGTCCCGTCTCATAAGTTTCACACAGCGCTGCGGCCAGGGCGTACTCCGGCGCGTCAGGCATGATCGCTATCTTCAGATCGGAATATCCCCGGGACAGCAAAAGATGGATAAAGGGACAGATCATTTTCGGCTCCCGCAGACGCAGCTCCGAGACGGAGGCGACGCCTTCCCCGGGCAGCACCGTACAGTATCCGCACACGCCCTTCTCATCGCAAAGGACCAACGGTTTTGCGCACCAGGCAGTCAAATGATTTTGAAAGGTTTCTTCGCTGCGCTCCATATGAATATCAGCCCGCTCAAACAGCCGGCGTACCGTTTCCAGATCCTCCGGCCCGTAAGGGCGCAGGGAATAGCCATCTGCCTGAACGCCCTTTACATTTTTCCGATTAAACCAGAATTCCGTCCGGATTCCGGTGGGAACAAATCCGTAATGCTCATAGCGCTGCCGCTGTCCGGAGAGCACCGCCAGGGCGCAGCCCTCTGCCTTAAAATCTTCCATGGCCTGCGTCATCAGCTTCCGCATACCGCCGTGCTCCCGGTACTCCGGCGCCACACAGACAGAGCCGATGTGCCCCATTTTGAGCGTCCTTCCGCCCACCTTCCACTCCGTTACAATGCGGGCCAGAAGGCCCTTGATTTCTCCGTCCACCTCCAGCAACAGATGCTGCTCTGCCGACTCCTCTGGCTTTTGGTAAAGGCCGGGAACCAGAACCTCAAATTTATCCTCCGGCTTCTCCTTGCGGAAACAGAAATCCGCAAAATCCCTGATTTTCCGCCCCTCCTCAGGCCTTCCCGCGCGAATGATTTCCATATGTATTGTCCTCCTGCGCAATATTCCTTAAATGCGGAAGCATTTTCCACACCAATACCAAATCGAATATCGTTCTCTTCATTAATTACGGGAGCATTTTTCCGCGTCAATGGCCAGAACAAACATCAGAACGTGTAACGCATCCCTTGCATTCGCAATGTCCAGAACATAAGTGTCCGTCATGTGAAACAGCTCCTTGGACACGGAGGCAATCCTCTGCCCGCCTGCCCCGGTGATGGAATAATCCCACTCCATAAAGCTTCCCTCAATATACCAGCCGTTAAAGTCAATGTTATAGCGGGGCTTCAGGAACGACAGTTCCTTGCTGATACAGCCGATATATCTACCATTCTCATAAATCTCAAATTTGGGCAGGAAGGTGAGCACCCGTTCCTTGACCATGCCCACCTCCCGCCCGCCAGAGGCAAATATTTTCAGGCAATGTCCCCAGGACATCTGCCCCTTTACCACATAAGCCGTATTTCCCGCCTCATCGTAAATATCATAGCTGTCAAACCATGAAAAAAAACGTTGTTTGAATCGCAGCTTCATTCGTACTCCTCCTTATTTTTACCGAAAACTTTCCCTATAAGGGGCAGTTTCTTCCCCTTTCTTTTAGTGTATCCACACCACAGTAATCTGTCAATCCTATTTATTCCCATCAATTCCGCAGCCGGAACGTCCTCCCGGCATACTTATACACCAGCACCCCAGCCACGGCGCAGTACAGCAGGGAAAAGGCAATCATCGCCGCCCCGAATACCAGGGAGCTCATCCGCACCTGCATAAGCGCATAACAGAACAGATAAGTCACCCAGGACAAAATCTTGTAGGTACCGCTCTTTAACTCCGTCTCCGCAGTATAGGGCTGAAGCAGATAATAAAGCGTCAGATAATGCACCGAGAACAACACGCTCATAGCCAGGATGGACACCGGCAGCACCACATAATTCACCGGTGCCTCCGTCCCGCCGGAGACATACAGAAGAATCGACAGCCCCAGGCCGATCACCACGGCCGGCGCCAGATTAATTTTCGTAATCTCCCTAAGCCGTATCCAGAACAGCTTCAAAATCGTGTCCGGCTTCTTGTAAAATCCATAGGTCAGCATACTGTGGTCACAGTTGATAAACAGCGCCTGGGTAAAGGTAGTACCCCGGTTTAACGCGTACATGAAGAACAAAAATACCGGCAGTAGCCGCATCAGGCTCTCATTGGTAGCCCGGGCTACCTGGGCGTTCAGAAGACAGGCCCCCACCCCCACCGCCACCACAACCAGGGCGCCGATGGTCACCCGCCTGGCCGAATTCCACAGGATCCGCCTGTGACGTTTGATAAACAGCTCGTTAAAATAATCAAATCCCTTCTTTTTGCTGGTGATGGAAGTATCCGTGCTGATTTTCTTCCTGCTGGCGTCCTGCACAAGCTTCTGGCTGGTGACCCTGGGGTCCAGGCCGCTCTTTTTCTCCGCCAGCATCATCTGACACAGCTCCCTGTAAAATGTAAACCGCGCTACTTTTTTCACGGAACATACGCCGCCCGCAATGGCCAGTACCATCAGTGCCACAATCGCCTGCCAGGGAATCACGATTCCCAGATAGGGCAGTCCATAGGCTGCGGCCAGCAGCACCGCCGCCAGAATCCAGTCCCACTTGTTCAGCTTGTTTTCGTCCGGATTTCGCCCCGTTTTCTCATAGCGGAACAGGTAGATCCACACGCAGACCAACTTCCCGCCGGCCACAAGCAGCGGCAGCAGCAGACAAATCCACAGGGGCACTCCGCTCATTCGCCCAAACAAAAGAGTGAAGGGCAGAAATCCCACCACCACCCGCAGCATGGCATAAATATAATAGGACAACATGTAGGTTCTGGCATTCATCCGCATAAGGGAGATGGCATAATATTTGTCTCTGGTGGGGTTAAACAGGTAGGTGTTCATATAAGCCCCGATGATGGTCAGCACAAAAAAGATATGCAGAAACACCTGCCACTGGGGCGCTTTGTCAAACAGTTCCCCCAAACCGCACACCAGTAAAAGAAGGTAGAGAAATTTTCCTAAAAATGTGGAGACTACCTCCCAGCCCACGGACAGAATATTTCCCAGAATCTTAAAACCCCGAATGCGGTACAGACTGTCCGGCAGCACCCGCCGAAGCAGCGGAATCTGCTTGATGGAATAAATGATTCCGTTGACACGGTATGTATTTTTCAGTAAATACGCTGTTTGAAAGGTCTTAAGCATGTTCTTCCTCCCGCAACGCCTGAATGATCTTGTCCTTAAATTCCCCATTATCCAGGTTTTCCTTGTCCACAACCTCCAGCTCTCCGTGGTTTAAAATCACGATTTTATCGCATAGATCCAGGGCCAGCTCCATGATGTGGGTGGAAAAAATGATGACCCGGCCATCCTTCTGCCTGCGCAGAAGCTGCTTCATCTCCTCGGCCACCACCACATCCAGGGATGTGAGCGGTTCGTCCAGCAGCAAAATGTTAGGGCTGGCGATGATATTGATCAACATCTGCATTTTATTTTTCATGCCGTGGGAATAATCCTTCAACAGCCGATCCCTATCCTCCGGAACGATGTTCATCATCTCAAAATACTCATCCAGAGGGCGCAGTTCCCGGATACTCTTTTCATTGATCTCCACGAAAAATTTCAAGAATTCCCGGGCCGTCAAAAATTCCGGCACCGTGGGGGTGGAGAGTACGTAGCCGATGTCCTCGGGCACAGTGGGGCGCCTTGTACCGTTCTCACCGATGAAAAAGCTCCCGCTGTCCGCCTTCAAGTCCCGGTTGACGCAGTTAAAAAGCGTAGTCTTACCGGCTCCGTTCCTTCCCAGCAGACCGTAGATATTCCCGCTCTCAAAGGTGAAATCGATCTGCTTTAGCACTTCCTTGGTCCCAAATTTTTTTGATAAATTTTCAATGATAAATTCCATAAGTTCCTCCTGCTTTTTCATTTCAGCAATTCATTTCAAGTTCCTTCTGCTTTTTGTTTTCCAGAGTAAATTTCAACTTCCTTGGGGGCGGCGTCTTGGTCCCCGCCCCCAAGGCCGCCAGTTCCGGCTTATACTTCCTCATACCCCACATCAATGGCATGTTCCATGTCATCCAAAATTCGCAGCGCTTCCTTCACCCGCCGGATGGCTTCCTCCACCTGTTCCCTGGCTTCCCCGATGCGGGACTGAACCATCCAGTCCGCAATCAATCCGTCAAAGAAAAAATCCGCAAAGGTGAGAAAACTCCCAATTTCCACCCGGAACCGGGCAGGCACCTGTACGTCCGAAAGCTCCCGCTGGAAGCGCTGAAGCTTCCTCTGGGCCTCCTCCATCAAATCGGAGGCGTCGTCGATTCTGGAATGCTTCACCATGGTAGAGATAAAACCTCCCCCGAGCATGTCCCAAACGCCCCAGTTTTTGGCGCTGTGAAGCTTTTCTCCGGCCACTTCCAGGGCACGCAGAGCCTCCCGGCCCGCCATCCTTGCCTCGTTGATTTCTCTGATTCTGTTTTCCTCTCGCAAAATTATCCTTCCTTTCCATAGAATGAAAAAAGACTTCTATCATGACGTCTGCCACAATAAAAGTCTTGCTCATTTCATTTGATACGGATACCTCTCGATACCGGTTGTCGGTTTCAAATCCACCTTCTTGGAGGTGGTTGGCTACTCCCTCTTATCAGGATGTAGCCATTATAGCGGATTGATAAATTCTTGTCAAGATTCTCCGGATATTCTGCCGGAAAATTAAGATAAAATTCATAAATTTTCCGACGGATTCCTTATACGTAGTCAAAATCATCCGGCGCGTCAAACCATTTTCCCCGTCCCAGGTGCAGGATAAAGCAGAGAACTGCCATGATCACATAACCTATGGCGAAGGGAGAGGTGGGATAAACGCCCAGCTGGGCGCTGTGGATGAAGCCGAAGACGCTGAGCACCGCGCCCACAAGGCAGGTAATGGCCACCTTGTCCAGCCGCTTGTCAATGATGAAGGCGGTGATGGTCCCAAGCAGGATACCGATGATGATGGCTCCGGCTTTTACCGCAGGGACTCCGTTCCACATAACACCGGCATCCAGAAGCTGCTGGGTGACTTCCGCGTTATAGCCGGAAAGTCCCGTGGCGAGGGTTTCCGTATAATTTCCGGAAAGTCCCACGGCCCCTGTGATCTGGGTATACAAATAGTCGGCCACCGGCGGGACCATGGCGACGCCTATGGCTGCGTAATGCTTGCCCGGAGTTGCCCGGAAGGCCTGAGCCACCATAACGATGGCGCACCACAGGTAAGTAATGGCGCATACCGCAGGCGGTACCAGGGAGTTCAGGAAGGTAAACAGGCCGAAAACGCCGGCCATTCCAAACAGCACACCGGATACCAGGGAATAACCGATTCCCGCGTTGGATTTTTTTAAGCCCGCATGGCCCAGCCATACGGTGTTGGGTATCACTCCCCCGAAGATGGCGGAGAGCATGGTGCAGCATCCGTCCGCAAACTGGGCTTCCCGCACGCTGTAATCGTCTCCTGCCGCGTTGGCAGCCTCCACATTGTCCATGGTCTCAATAAAATTATAAATTTCGATGGGAATGATAATGGTCAGATACGGAGCCACCACGGCGACTCCACTGAACAGGGCCTGAATGCTGTTGACCGGATTGGGGAAATAAAATCCCACGCCGGAGAAATCCACATCCACACGTCCCAGGCAAAAGGCGTAAATAATGCCGCCCACAATGGCCACCACAAGAGGCGGGATCTTTTTGGGGAACAGATACCCTCCGAAAACCCCCACCATGGCGATCACTAAGATGGGAAGGCCGATCAGGGGGTCACGGTACACATCAAATACACCCTGGGTTGCCATCCAGATAAATCCAATACCGGCCACCGTTCCCAGGAGCGCGGCTCTTGGAACCCTCTTTTTCAGCCAGGGGCCGATGATGCCGCCGCAGAACTCCACAAAGCCACCGATAAAGCAGGCCGCCACGGAGGCAGACCAGGCCACCTCCGGGTCGTCCAGCGCCAGGCTTAAGGGCGTGATCACGCCGTAGAGCATGACGAACATGGCCGGGGTGGATACCCCCGAGGGAAGGGCGGTTACATCGGCACGGCCTTCCTTGCGGGAGAGCTTATATCCCATGTAGAAATAATATACCCCGCCGAAGAAAAGTCCCAGGGACATGCCGGGGATCACACGTCCGTATACCAGTTCGTCCGGCCAGCCCAGAACGCCGGACAGAGTTGCAATCACAATCAGATAATTGACGATATTGTTTGTGACAAGGTAAGTCACACCTCCTAAATCACCACGTTTAAAAAGCGGAACAAGCGCTTTTTTCTGATTCATAATCTACTCCACCTTTCTCTTAAAACTGAATTCCCATTTCGGATAATTCTGCTTTTACCTCATCGTACATTGCCTGCCATTGGGGCACTGGCGTAATGGTTTCCATATCGTAGGCCTCGTCAAACCGTTTTCCCTTGTTTTTGTCCTCCATGCCAAACACATGCTCATACTTCGCAAGGAGCTTCAGCACAATCTCATTGGCTTTTTTTCTTGTCATGCCCTGACGCGCCACCGCTTTTCCCACTTCTCCCATCAGGCGGACCTCCAGCCCGGTTCCGTTGGGCTCATTTCCGTTGGCGGACCCGACTCCTTCCAGATGTCCGCCGGATACGGTTACTACAATGGCATTGGCGGCAACCTCATACAGCAGCTCCTTGGTCAACGCGCCGCTTGCGGGCCACAGATCACAGACAATGATCGCAGGGGCATTTTTCGCAAAGGACTGGCAGAGCACGGACTGAAGCCACAGACATCCTCTGGCCGTAGTAGCCACATCGGAAATGTGGATGGGATGGCACAGATGGTAATCCGCCAGGCAGATCAGGTTTGCCGCCATTATGGATGCCATCATCACCATCGTCGCCCCCGGCGCGTCCCCCGCAAGCCCACCCACCATCGTACAGGCCAGGGAGGCATTTTTCACGCCATAGTCCAGCGAATTTGCGGCCCGCACCAGATTGCCGTTGTCAATGATCAGTTCATTGAACATGGCGATCAGGTGGGAATCACAGGGACGCAGACGTCTTTCAAAGGAGGCTGACAGATCGCCCATCTCCGTCACTGCGCTTTCCGCCGCCAGAAGGCCCATTCCCGGTCTTCCTACTTCTGCCAGGGCTCTGTGGAGATACTCCAGCTCTTTCCTTACCGCCACAAGCTCCGTAGGTTCTCCGCTTTTCACCGGAAATCCGTCCACATCCACCAGCGACCCGCAGGTTAAGAGATCCACCACCGGCTCTTTTGCAGAGCTTAGGACATTGGCGTAATAAATGCTTTCCGGCGTGGGACATCCCGGATTCCCCGCCCAGACAGCCGGCTCTCTAGCATCTTCAATTCCCCGAGCTGCCAGTGTGTAGGCATCCTTTCCCTCGCCCATGACCAGCTCCTTTTTCATATTGCGAAGACCGTCCTCAATCTCTTCCTCCGTGAAGGAAATAATGCGGCCTGTGGTCATGTTGTAGACACCGGTTTTTAAGATCAGTGTTTTTGCGGCACGGAACATATCATCCAGGAGCTTGTCATCTTCCGGGATCAGAACCTGCTTGTCCCACTCAAAACCGTACGATTCCACCAGGTCCCGTACCTCCTCAATAATATAATCCATGTCCCAGTCATCTTTGGTGACCTTGGTTCCTGTATGACTGCGGGAGCAAAGCTCCAGATATTCTTTCACCGTCATAGTCTTCCTCCTTTCGTTTATAACTGTTCATTCTTCGCCTTTGGCTCGCATTCTCTAAGTGTTCCTATTATACCATAGGATTGGGGAAACGTCACGAAAAAAGTGACAGGCGCACGGAAGCGCGCCTGCCGGTCATAAATCAATATGCTTTTCCCCAGTACACCAGCTTGTGGGCGGGCTTTCCGCAGCACACGCACACATCGGAGATCTGCTCCTGGGCAAAGGGCATACAGCGGGAAGTGGCCGTAGTATCCTCCTTGATCTTGATTTCACAGGCCTCGTCCCCGCACCACATGGCGCGGATAAAGCCGGGCTTATGCTCCACAGCGTCCTTGAAGGCCCCGTAGCTTGTCACATCCGTGATATGGGAATCCCGGTGGGCCCTGGCGCGCTCAAACATATCCTTCTGGATGACGTCCATCAGCTCCGCTGCCTTTGCAGGGGCTTCCGCCAGAGACACCTCAATCTTCTCCCGGGTGTCCCGGCGGACCATCACGCATGTTCCGTTCTCAATATCCTTGGGCCCCAGCTCGATGCGGAGAGGGATTCCGCGCATTTCCTGCTCGGCGAATTTCCAGCCGGGGCTCTTGTCGGTGTCGTCCAGCTTCACCCGAAGCCCTGCAGCCGCCAGCGCCTCCTTCATCTCGGCGGCCTTCTCCAGGACGCCTTCCTTCCGCTGCTGGATGGGGATCACCATCACCTGGACGGGAGCCACCTTGGGAGGCAGTACCAGTCCGGAGTCGTCCCCGTGCACCATGATGATGGCACCGATCAGGCGGGTGGTCATACCCCAGGAGGTCTGGTGCACATACTGCAGCTTATTTTCCTTATCGGTGTACTGAATGCCGAAGGCTTTGGCAAAGCCGTCCCCGAAGTTATGGCTGGTACCGGACTGCAGCGCCTTGCCGTCGTGCATAAGAGCCTCGATGGTATAGGTGGCCTCAGCCCCCGCGAATTTTTCCTTGTCGGTCTTACGGCCCCGCACTACGGGGATGGCCAGAAAATCCTCGCAGAAATCCGCATAGAGATGCAGCATCTGCAGGGTGCGCTCCTCCGCTTCCTCTGCGGTGGCATGGGCGGTGTGGCCCTCCTGCCACAGAAATTCCCGGGAACGCAGGAAGGGCCGGGTCTCCTTCTCCCAGCGCACCACGGAGCACCACTGGTTATACACCCTGGGCAGATCCCGGTAAGACTGGATGTCGTTGGCATAGAAATCGCAGAACAGCGTCTCGGAGGTGGGGCGCACACACATGCGCTCCTGCAGGGGATTTAACCCTCCCTGGGTCACCCAGGCCACCTCGGGAGCAAAGCCCTCCACATGGTCCTTCTCCTTCTGCAAAAGGCTCTCGGGGATGAACATGGGCATATACACATTTTCCACCCCGGTCTCCTTGAACCGGCGGTCCAGCTCCTTCTGGATATTTTCCCAGATGGCGTAGCCGGCAGGCTTAATGGCCATGCAGCCCTTGACGCTGGTGTAGTCAATCAACTCCGCTTTTTTTACCACATCCGTGTACCACTGGGCAAAATCCGTGTCCATGGATGTGATGGCTTCCACTAATTTTTTGTCCTTTGCCATTATCGTATCTCCTTCATTGTTTATATTGTTTTCCGGAATAGAAAAAAGCCTTCTATCCCTCTCTAAAGGGACCGAAGACTCGGCGGTACCACCCTTATTAATGTGAAAAGCTGCGCCGCATCCCCTGTGTTTCCTTCACTCAAAACCTTCCGGGAAAATTGTGCGGTTCTTCACATTCACTCATTTCCCGTTAACGCCGGGGCTACGTCATGGTCCTCCCATGATGCTCCAAGGTGGGTTCCAGATGTTCGGGCCAGAAATCTCCCACCGATGATTTCCTCTCTGGGGGACCTTTCCATCTGTACTGTTCCTCTTCCTCGCTGTGTTTTATTCTATGCCAGGAAAAGGGGCTTTGTCAAGACCCTTTTCATGATATTAGGGTTGGCTTTTCCGGACAATTCGGTTATAATACATAATAACAGGGTTTGCGAAGCGGTTCCTGGCACACAGTATGAAATAGCAATTTACCGCCATTTTAATGTCTCTTGGAACATGTTATTGTTCGCGGAAGGAGTAAAAGCTTTATGGGAATTTATATAAACAGAGGAAACGGAAGCTTTGCAAGCGCCGTAAATTCTCAGATTTATGTGGACAAAACAGGATTGCTGGAATATACGAACTCCGTGTTGGATACAGAGCAGCGTTTTATCTGTTTCAGCCGCCCCCGGCGTTTCGGCAAGTCTGTGACAGCCGGCATGCTGGCGGCCTACTATGACAGAAGCTGCGACTCCCACGCACTGTTTCAGAACTTGAAAATTGCAAAATCGCCGGCTTACCAAAAACATCTGAATCAATACGATGTCATCCAGCTGGATATTACAACCTTCCACCGACAGGACGAAAATTCCACGGAAATGCTGCGCCGCATGAATCTTGAGATTGTCACTGAGCTGCGGGAAACCTACGAAAACACTCTTCCCGAAGTCGAAGACTACCTTCCCTCCGCCCTGGCTACGATCCATAAAAAAACCGGACGCTCATTTATTGTCATTATCGATGAATGGGACGCTATTTTTCGGGAAAGCAAATCGGATGTCAAGGCACAGAAGGCCTATGTGGAATGGCTGTGCGGCATGTTCAAAAGCGAGACGGCCAAGGGTTTTATTAAGCTCGCCTATTTAACAGGAATTCTCCCCATCAAAAAGTATAACAGCGAATCCGCCCTCAATAATTTTGATGAATTCACCATGACATCCCCAGCCATGCTGGCGGAATATGTGGGTTTCACAGAGTCTGAGGTTCAATCTCTCTGCAAACAATACCAGATGAATTTTGACGAAGCCGCACGGTGGTACGACGGCTATTCCTTCCGAACAGAGCAGCATGTGTACAACCCCAATTCTATTGTGAAAGCCATGCTGCGGAGAGAATACAGCAATTACTGGACGCAGACCGTCGCATATGAATCCCTGAAAACCTACATCCTCATGAACTTTGACGGGTTGAAAGACGCCATTATTCAGATGTTGGCAGGCGGACAATGCAAAATACGGGTTGACAGCTTTGAAAATGACATGACCAGTTTTAAACAGAAGGATGATGTACTGACAATCCTCATCCATCTTGGATATTTGACCTATAATAGCCTGACAAGAGAAGTGCGCATTCCCAATGAAGAAGTTCGGGCCGCTTTTTCGGAAGTGATATTGGATACGGACTGGACGCCGGTTATTCACGCAATACAGGAATCCGACGCGCTGCTGGAATCCACCTGGCAGAAGGATTCTACCGCCGTCGCCCAAAAGCTTGATATTGTCCATATGGAAAATACCTCCATCTTGTCATACAATGACGAAAATGCTCTAAGCTGTGTGATAACACTGGCTTATTTTAACGCACGAAACGATTATACGCTTATCCGGGAATTTCCCACGGGAAACGGTTACGCTGATGTGGTGTTTTTACCGCGCAGACATTCCGACAAACCCGCTATGGTAGTTGAACTGAAATATAACAAATCCCCTGACAGCGCCATTGCACAGATAAAAAATAAGCGCTATCCCAAAGCTCTGGAAGATTATCAGGGCAATTTATTGCTGGTGGGGATAAATTATGACAAAGAAAAGAAAGCGCATTCCTGCATCATTGAAGCATGGAACAAGAATTCTCACAGGTAATATAGCTAAATACTAAGCCCCCATTCCTCACTCCTTACCCAAAGCGTGAGCCGGGGGCTTAATATTTTCGGAATGCTGTAACTCCATAGGCTAACAGTCTTCTGTTCAGGGCCTATTTCCCCAGATACTTCCGCACTTCCTCTGCCACCAGCTTCGTCAACAGTTCCTTGTCAAGCCCGCTCCGGCTTAAAGCAATGTCTCCCACACCGCCCTTGCCGTCGCTTCCAAACAGCTTCATCTTCTTCTCCGACTCCTGCTTCACCGCCTCCACCGCGGCCGGTATCAGGTCGATGATTCCCTTGTCCATATTGCTGAATTTCTTGAATTCCGCCTCTACCGCAGCTACGTTGATATCCGTAAAGATATTGACTTTACTGATTCCCTCCTGGATGGCCTGTTTGAAATCGTTATCTGTCAGGCCGGAACCACCGTGGAGCACCAGCGGCACCTTCACCGTCCTGGCAATAGCGCGGATTCTATCAAAATCCAGCTTGGGCGGAAGCTTGTAGGCCCCATGGGCGTTTCCCACGGCGATGGCCAGGGCGTCCACACCGGTTTTCTCCACGTAATCCTTGGCCATCCTGGGATCTGTGAAAAACTTGCTGGGGTCGCTTAAATGGGAGCTTCCCTCCGCAGAGCCCTCGTTGTCCCCCACATGGCCCAGCTCGCCCTCAATGGTGGCCCCGTAGGAGTGAGCGATGTCCGCCATCTCCTTTACCTTTCTCACATTTTCCTCATAGGAATCGGTGGAGCAGTCATACATGATGGAAGAAAAGCCCAGCTCCAATGCCTTCAGGCAAGTCTCCTTGCGCAAGCCGTGGTCTAAGTGAATGACTACCGGCACATTAGCCTTCTTTGCCATAGGAAGCAGATAATAGGACACCTCTTCCAAAGGCCCATAGGGCAGAAGCACCTCCGCCGTTCCCATGATAACCGGGGAGCGGGTACACTCCGCCGCCGCAAGGATTCCTCTGGCAAGCTCCAGATTCACGGCGTTGAAAAGACCCACGGCGTAATGATTCTTCTTTGCCGGATACAACACTTCATTTAAATTGACTAACATTTTGACTCATCTCCTTTTATCGTTCAAAAATACCCCTTCCCTCGGTGAGAAGGAAAGCAGTTATATCTTCTGTTTTTCCCAGTCCGCAGCCATTTTCCGAAGTTCTCCCGCTCCCCTCATTCCGCTGACCGCATCCGCCCGGGACAGGTTTGCTGCCGCTGCCGCCGCCGCATATTCCAGCATCTCCTCCGCCGTGCTTCCCAGATAAATTTCATGAAGGCAGCCTGCGCAGAAAGCGTCGCCCGCTCCCACGCTTCCCTTGATATAGCCCTCCGGAAGCTGATAGGAGGGAACCACGCAAAAGCCAGTCTCACTATCCATACAAAATCCGGCCTCCGGGCAGTGGATGACAGCCCGTCTCCTAACGCCGATTTCCAAAAATTGCTCCAGAGTTTTTCTGATATTTTCCACGATCAGCTTCCCAGACTGATCTCTGGGCGCAAGACCCGACACAGCGCACCCTTCAATCTCATTCATGATAGCATAGTCGCAATACCTCAAGGCCGGCGTCACCTTCCTGGCAAATTCGCCGCTGCTGTCACTGACCACATCAATGGAGGTCTGAATCCCTCTCTCCTGAACGTCGTGGAGGAAGCGGGCCATGACGGTCCCGTACTCTTCCTCCTCCGCGTCAAAGCTGTCCAACAGGAGAATGTAGCCGATATGTAAAATTTTACAGTCCAGCTTATCCAAGTCAATATCCCCGGGCCCGAAGGTCCTGTTTGCTCCCCGGTAATGGAAGAAGGTGCGCTCCCCTGTTTTCTGCACGGTCATGGCGTCACTGAAGCTGGTAGCCTCCTTCTCGGAGAGCACCACATTCCGGGTGTCAATGCCCTCGGCCTGAAGCTGCTCCACCACAAAGCGGCCCGGCTCGTCCGCTCCCGCCTTGCCGATGGCCCTGATGGGAATATCGCTCTTCATTTTCGCCAGATTGATTGCGGTGTTGGGCACACAGCCGCCCACAGAACGGCTCACCTCCATGATATTGGCAAGCATTCCCTTATCCGGGTATCTGTCTATCTCTTTTACTGAATCTACCAAAATGTTGCCGGCAATGGCAATTCCGGTTCGTTCCATTGAACTGTCTCCTTTCCTTGTTACCGTCCTGTTTTTTGGACCTCCAGGTATGCCCGAAGGGTGTTTCGCGTTATTTGAGGATGATACGGAAACTGCAGACCTCGTATTTTCCTAATGTGTGGGAAATCGTCTCATTATTTTCCACCTGTACCGCTTCCAGATTATTCTCCAGCAAATCGCATCGGCAGGCTTCTGCCTTGCGTCCGGGCAGACGCAACTTCATGGCTTTACCATCTCCCGTAGGATTGTAAACGCGCACGATCCATCCCTTTCCATCCTCTGCTACTTTCACAGATGACAAAATAGCTCCTTCTACTTCAAACAGACTCCGACATGAATCCTCCACCCGAGGTCTTACCCCGCAGGAACGCACGATAACCGGATGCGTAAACCGCTCAGCCAGCAATGCCAGGGTTTCTTCCTTTGTGTCGCAGACCCCTATGGCGATATGTACCAGATGATCCCCAATCTCCGGATAAGGATCCGGTTCGAAGGATCCACGAATCAGATTCAGGGAAAGCCCTTCTTTATCGCCCCGGAATCCATACTTGCAGTCACTCATCAAATACAAACCGCTTCCGCCGGTCTTGGGTATCGCGCAGCCCGCTCCCAACGCCGGCACATCCTGAGCAAGGGGCGCCCGGTCAATAACACCAAAGGGAATGGTGTAACGGTAATGCTCCACCTCATAACCGCAGGGGACGTTAAACCGCAGCTGGGGAACGCCTTTGCTCACACTTCCCAACAGCGTCCACCCCGTTTTTACCTGATAATCCAGACACTCACTGCCCTCATCCAGGCGGATTTCCACATGAACTCTCAGATTATCTTTTTCCATCTCATATTCCAATGTTTTCCGCAGACCCTGGATCTGAAGCTTTCCGGGCCGCACATTGCAGCTCTCATTCAAGTCTATCGCGCCCGCTGTCTTTCCTACCCGCCATGCAGTCATCCCCTGGCTGGTTTCCTCGGTAATCAACTTAAACCCACAAGCCGGTTTTTGGGAATCAATGAATTCCCTTCCATCCTCTTTCCGGACAAAGGAAATACACTTCATGGTGGAAGCATCAAAAACAGCCTTTACTTTATCATTCTGGAGGCAGATAGGTTCATCCGTAATGTCGTCGATTCGTGGCTCCATGGAACTCTGACCAAAGGGATTGCGCTCTGGCTTTTTCACTTCCGCGCGGCAGATAACATAGCCCATAGGCGGTACCTGCATCCATACCAGCAGCCTGCAATAAAAATGTCCCCAATAGGCTGTTTGGCCTTCTCCCTGCTCCAGAACCTGGAAGGGGTATTCCTTGCCGTTCATATCGGAAATCCGCATATGCTCCGGCGCTTCCTTCCAATCCCAGAGTATGATTTCCGTGGGCTCCGTCCTGGTACTCTGGGTCACATTGAACAGCGCCAGATAGCGAACAGAACCGCTTCCACGCTCCGCCAGGGCGAAACCATATCTTCCCAATGCGTCCGTTCCTTTTCCTACACCTGCGCCCATGGCTGTATCCCAGGAGTTTGTCCCATTTGTATCCTCCGCAATATAGCCGCAGACAGCATCCATAGCCCGCACCCCGTTGGCTCCTGCCCGGGCAATGGCATGCTGAAATTCTCCCATAGCGTATTCCCGGGTCTCCACCGTTCCGGAACCAGGCAAAATATCATGGAACTGATTAAACAGGATTTTTCTCCAGGCTTCTTCCAAATTCCTGCCAGGCTGGTACCCCGGTACTTCCAAGGCCGCCATGGCCTCCAACAGCTCTGCCTCTGTCAGCCGGGCCTCTCCAACGCGGTTTGCCAATTTTATTCTGGACTGAGAGGTATAGCACCCGGTAAAAATGTAGTTCAGCTCCTGTTCCACCACCGGGAACTGCTCCTTCCTTTCTTCCAGATAATCGTAATATTCCTTATATGTCCCAAAATGTATGGAAGGAAACAGGGGCCAGGAATCCATATCTATAAGACGTTCAATGTCTCTTCTGGAAGGTCCGCCGCCATGGTCTCCCACACCGTAAACAAACAACACTTTATCAATTCCATACTTTTTGCAGAAGAGCGGCACGCCCCGACACAGCTCGCTGTCGATGGTGGCATTGTACCACCTGGGCTCCCGATATACAAGAACCTCCGCCCCGGATCTGCCCCGCCAGCGGTAAATGTTCTCTCCCTCGTAAGCGCGGCAATGGTAATATCTGGTCACACCACCCTTATTGAGAATTTCAGGCAGATTTGCGCTGTGCCCGAAGGTGTCAGGCTCAAAATCCAGATTCAGGCTTTCCTCTTTGATGTCCAGCAATCCGGACAGATATTTCTTCGCATAGAGCAGATGCCTTGCCATAGCCTCTCCGCCCGACATGTTCTTGTCATTCTCCACCCAGCTGGAGGCGGTCACTTCCCAGCGTCCCTCTTGTACCCGCTGCTTCACCTGTTCCAGCAATTCCGGCGCATACTCCTCTAAAATATGGTAAACCGAAGCCTGGGACTGGGAAAAGGTGAAGGCGGGGTATTCCTTCATCAAAGTCAGCATGGTGCGCACCGTATCCAGCGTCACCGCCACCGTCTCCTGGTATCCCCACATCCAGTTCATGTCAATGTGCGCATGTGCCGTACAAACCATAGAAACGCGCTTCGCCTGTTCTGACAGAGGCGTCAGGAGCTGTTCCGCCTGTTTCGCGGTTTCCACATGAATCTGCTCATATTTCTCATAATCATCGGACAACATAGTGACCGCCCGGGCAATCAACGTCCACTGGGTTTCATCCTCATCTGTGAACATATCAAACAGATATCCCAGTTCTGCCAGGATCCGCTTCTCCCAATAGCTTCGGCAGGCGTTCTCCTTCAATTTCTTGTATAGCTCGTAAATGTCCTTCAAATCTCTTTTTCTCCTCTCATCCCAGGCAGTATCATTCCTCAATCTCCGGAATCCGCACAATGCCCGGATCTGTAAATATGTCGTATTCGTCTACACTCATGGTGCTGAATTCCGATACGACTGCCCCTTCTTCCCCAGCCTGGAACCAGTGCTTCGTGTTGGGCTGCATGGTAAACTGCATACCCGGCTTCAACACTACCTCGTGGAATACCGTATACCATTCCTTCCGGTCCTGGGGCGGCTGGCAGGCAGGGCTGTCCGTGGCCTCTCCCTCTATGTACACATAACAGGTTCCGTATCTGCACCGGAAGGTTTCTTCCTTCCCTTCATACGCAAGTTCCGGTATGGGCGCATGGCGATGCTCCGGGCAGGTCTGTCCGGGCAAAAGGGCCATCTCCTTGGCGCAACAGCGCTTCGTATTCACATATACCACGCAAGCCAAACCGGTATGTTCATAATTTTTCAGGCCAAAATCCGCCACTTCCAGATTGGCCTTCTCCTCTTCCGTCAGTACAATTCCTGCCTTGTCATAGAGTTCCAATATCCTTTGTTTTGCGCTTTCATAATCAGACTTTAACATATTTCGCACCTCTCTTTTGGTTTTCAGATAACTAGATTATATCATCCTTTTTCTATTTTGTAAATTACTTTTACTAATTATCGTCTTTATTTTTCCACAAAAAAGATACACTGTACACAATCAGTCGGCACAGTCTTTTCCGTGTCCTACGATTCGCGTACAGTGTACCTCTTACAAATTCTGCCGACTACTCAAATAAAAGCTCCCCTTCAAAGGCTCTGGACAGCACATTGCATGCAGCCCCCACCAGTTGAGACTCCTCTCCAAAATAGGGCTTTAAAATCTGTATATGATCATACCCCTCCGACAACTTATAACGATTGATATATTCTTCCATTCTCGTCAGATAGCGGTCCGGAAGCTTCACACTTTCATGCCCCATAATAATGGCCTCCGGATTCAGGAGATTGGATACACTTACCAAGCAGCTGCAAAGCTTATCTATGGCATCCTTCAAAATCTGGTCAATGACATCCTCCTCACTATATCTGCAGCATTCTTCAAAGGTTGTCTTTCTTCCTGTCGCTGCTTGCACCCGGCTGCAAATGACATTTGTACTGGCATAATTTTCCACACATCCAAAATTGCCGCATTCACAATGAATTCCCTTGTAATCAACACTCATGTGCCCCAGTTCACTCCCAAGGCCGGACTGCCCCTGAAGAATTCTTCCATTCAAATATATCCCAGCTCCGATGCCGTTCGTCACACCCACAAATACAAAGGAGGAAAAATTCTTTCCGCAGCCAAACAGCTTTTCCGCCCGGGCCGCCGAATTATACTGATGATCCATAAATACAGGTAATCCGTATTTTTCTTTCAGCAAAGCAGCCAGCGGCAGATTCTTTATCCCATAAAAACGCGGCGGACTTAAAATTACGCCTCCGGCTACATCCAGAGGACCGATAGAGGCCACGCCAATGCCAAGGATATTATTCTCATCCTCTATCATACTGTCCACCAGCCCATAGATATTCTCCAATAGCCACTCTTTATCACTGTAATCCAGCTCGCGTCTTTCCGTTTTGATCACATTTAACTGAAAATCGCAGAGTATAGCCGCGCAATAGTCCCGGTTGATCAGGACTCCGACCACTTTCGGAGCATGGGGAGACAAATCCAGCAGCGACGGATTTCGTCCCTGGAACTCTTTCTTCTCCCAGTCTTTCTCCCCCTCAACAATCAGGTTCATATGTATAAATTCGTCAATGATATTGGTAACCGACATTTTGGTCAATCGGCTGGACTTGGCAAGGCCCACCCTGGTGTTGCTCTCACCCGTTGCGATAAGCTGTAACACCAGTCCCCGATTTCTTCGCTTTAAATCATTATTATTTATACCTTTTGCCCTGTCCATAAACTTTTCATCCCCTCAAGCCATGCCCGCTTGATGATCTCATGGCCCGCAAAGGTGGGATGAACCCCGTCCCTCAGCCAATCCTCCGCGGGAGCCAGCTTCTCCGCCTCATCAAACTTCTCCTGCAGGGGCACAAACACCAGATCATATTTCTCGGCCACTTCCCTGGCCTTTTCGGCCCGCTTTTCCACCTCCCGGCGGAACTGGGTCCAATGCTCCTGGGTGCCGGAGGCCTTCAGCACAAAGGGCTCCAGAATCATGATCTTAATGTCCGGCAATACTTCCTTAATCTCTTCAATCAGCATGGAGTATATTTTAAAATATTTCTCCGCCTCCACCCCGTTTTGCGAGCCAAACTCATGCCATACGTCATTTACTCCAATCAAGATACTTAAGATATCCGGCTTAAGGTTTAAGATATCAATTTTGATTCTGGCATACAGATCCACCACACGGTTGCCGCTGACCCCTCGGTTATACATTCTGTACTGCCCCGGATACTCCGCGCCCAAGGTCCCGCTCACCATAGTGGGATAACCATATCCCAGTAAATGGTCGTCCGTATAGCTGCGCCCGGCGTCCGTAATGGAATCCCCTTGAAATAATATTGTTTTCATAAGCACCTCCAAAGTATGAAAAAATTTTTCTTACTTTGCATTTTAGCAAGGCGGGCCATGGGTGTCAAGGCGCATCCATTAAAATCTCCGTAACAGTTCAGGATAGCCTTTGGAGAAGGCGGTCTGTGGCTTGCTGTCCGAACTGTTACGAACCCTCACCGCAGTTCCAGCCAGATTTCCCGTATCAGAATATAGGAAATGGGACCAAGGGCGAACCCCCACAGGCCGTAAACGCCCAGCCCAACATAGACGCTGACCACCACGGCCAGGGGATGGATCCCCAGCTTATCTCCCACCAGCTTCGGTTCCAGAAGCTCCCTTGTGAGGCTGGAGATGGTGTAAATCACCGCATAGACTGCCGCCATCAGATAGCGGCCGCTCAGTATCTCAATCATAGCCCAGGGGATAAATACGGTCCCGGTTCCCAGGAAGGGCAGCGCGTCGCAGAGACCGATTCCCAGCCCCGCCAGCATGGCGTAGGGATTCCCCGTTAAAAAAAGCCCCACAATGCAGACTATGGTGACTGCCAGCATAATGAGAAGCTGAGATTTCACATAGCCCCCTCCCGCATGGTACACCCGCCGGGATACGCGAAGCGCCGCAGCGCCCAAAGCTCCCTGCTCCATTTTCCCGCGAATATCCGCATATTCCTTCACGATGAGCAGGGTGGAAATCCCCATCACAATGCAGACGGCCGCCAGCACGCCAATGCCCTTGATCCAGGAAAAGGAACTGCTCATCAGGTTCGGCACAAAGGTATTTTTCACATTATCCCAGATTGCCGGAGCTGTCTCATCAATCCTCAGCTGAATGGTTCCCGCTTTCATGCCGGTCCACTCCTCCACCTGGGCGCAGGAGCTTTCCCAGAAAACAGTCATATTTCTCTGATAGACAGGAAAATTGGCAAACAGATTCTTAAGCTGTTCCACAAGACTTCCGCCCACCATCCACAGCACCCAAAGGAGCAGGACGAGAAACAGGAGCAAAATGATGACGGAGATCAGCCCTCGTTTGAGTTTGAGCCGTTTATGAAGTTTTTCTACCAGGGGGTGTAAAAGCTTCGCCAGCAGGAAGGCAAACAAAAAGGGAATCACCAGGGGCAGTAAATATCGCATTGTCAGATACACTGCCAGAGTGATTCCCAGAATCCGCACAGCCTCCAGCAAAGGCTTTTTTAAGTCTTGTCTCATGGAGGTAGTATGTGCGGTTTTGCTTCTTTTTATGTTTCAAAATTGTCGTCGGCATAGGTCATATTCCTCCGCTGCCATTCCCCATTCAGAGTTCCTAAACTGCTTTTAGAACCGCTGAAAGGCCGGCTCCACAGGATCTATGGTAAATTCCATCCAACCGCCGTCTGCCGGATGGTCGAATGCCAGCCGGACGGAACAAAGCCCGATTGGAAGATACTCCCTTTGACAGTTGGGATTGTATTTTTTATCTCCCACCAGCGGATATCCCGCATGGGCCATCTGGACACGTATCTGATGGTGCCGGCCCGTCTCCAGCCGGATTTCCAGGAGACTGACAGGCCTCTCGGGCTCCGGCTGTTTTACACTCGGCCCAGGCTTCACCCGACTGATCTCCTTCTCTTGCTCTTGTGAAACATCCGGCCGGCTCTTCACCACCCGATAGCGCAGAACCGCCTTCTTAGCTCCCTTTGTCCCTTCAGCCACCACCTTAGAGGTGTTGCTCTTTCCGTCCCGCAGCAGATAGTCCTCCAACAATCCCTGGGCCGGCTGTGGGATTCCCTCCACAATGGCCCGATAATACTTATCCACACTCTTTTGCTGTATCTGCTTACTTAAGGCGGCGGCAGCCTGCCCGGTCTTGGCAAAGACCATCAATCCTTCCACGGGCTGGTCCAGCCGATGAACCACATAGATTTCCGGCACTTCGCCTTTTTTTACGCAGTAATTCTTAAGCAGACTCACCATGTCCTGCTGGCCGAGTTTTGCTGTCTGCACCGGAACCCCGGCCATTTTACGGCAGACGAGGATATGGTCGTCCTCGTATATCATCTCAGGGGTCTGAGGTGTTCTATTTGTTGGAAACATCATTTTTCCCGCTTTCTTTACACCTTAAACCGATACCCCACGCCCCAAATGGTCTCAATATACTGGGGGGAGGAGGTGCTGAGTTCAATCTTCTCGCGAATCTTCTTGATATGCACCGTAACCGTGGCGATATCACCCACCGACTCCATGTCCCAGATCTTGCTGAACAATTCTTCTTTGGTAAATACATGATTGGGATTCTGAGCCAGGAAGGTCAGGAGGTCAAACTCCTTGGTGGTAAACTGCTTCTCCTCCCCGTTGACCCACACCCGGCGAGCGGTCTTGTCAATCTTCAGCCCTCGAATCTCAATGATATCATTTTCCGCCGCATTGCTGCCGATGAGCCGCTCATAACGGGCCAGATGGGCCTTCACCCGGGCTACCAGTTCACTGGGGGAGAAGGGCTTGGTGATGTAGTCGTCCGCTCCCAGGCCTAAGCCCCGAATCTTGTCAATGTCGTCCTTTTTCGCGGATACCATGAGAACAGGCGTATTTTTCTTTTCCCGGATTTTCTTGCAGATTTCAAAGCCGTCGGTACCCGGCAGCATCAGGTCCAGGATATACATGTCGAAATCCTCCTCCAGCGCCCGGTTCAACCCTACGGTTCCGTCATTTTCAATCTCCACCTCAAAACCGCTCAATTCCAGGTAGTCTTTTTCCAGGTCCGCAATGGCGACCTCGTCTTCGATAATCAATACTTTACTCATTTGGTACCTCCTGATATTTGCGAATGACAAAATACATAATCGTTCCCGTGTGTTCCTTGCTGGTGGCCCAGATACTTCCGCCGTGGTCCTCGATAATCTTCTTCACGATGGAAAGGCCTATGCCGCTGCCGCCGGTGGCGGAGTTCCGGGAAGCGTCCGTCCGGTAAAACCTGTCGAAAATGTAGGGCAGATCCTTGGCGGCAATGCCTCTTCCGTTGTCCTCGATCTCCACCTGGATGAAATCGCCCACATCCCGGATACGGATATTGATAAAGCCCTTCTGCTTGTCCAGATATTTCACCGAATTGCTGATGATATTGTTGATCACGCGCTTTAACTGCTCCGGGTCCGCAATGATCTGTACATTGCTGTCCTCGATATAGTTAAAATACGCCAGACCGATATTCTTGGCCTCCAGTTCCAGGCTTAATTCCTCCACGCAGTCGTCAAAATACTCCGCCACGTTTATCCGGCTGAAATTATAAGGAATGCGGTTGGTATCGATCTTAGAGTACAGCGTCAGCTCATTGATAAGGGTATCCATCTCGTTAGCCTTATTATATATGGTCCGGATGTATTTGTCCATCTTTTCCGGCGTGTCGGCTACTCCGTCGATGATTCCCTCCACATAACCCTTGATGGCCGTGATGGGCGTTTTCAGATCATGGGAAATATTGCTGATGAGTACTTTATTTTCCTTCTCGTTGCTCAGCTTCTCCTCCGCCGAATCCTTCAGCCGCTTTCTCATTTCCTCGAAGCTCTGACAGAGGGCACCGATCTCGTCTTTATTCTCCGGCTCCAGAGTAAAATCCAGATTTCCCTCCTTGATATTCTCCGCCGCTATCTGTAATTTCCGTATAGGATTGAAAATCCCCTTGTAAATCCACATCACCAGCATACCGGCCGTGAATACCAGAATCAACACCACCGAAACCATCATATCGGCAACCATGCCCTTCAGCTCCGGAACCATCTTCACCATGGAGGTGACAATAAACAAGCTTCCCTCATTGCCGTCCGAATATGAAAAGTCAATCTGTTTTATCAGGCATTGTCCGTCCTCGTCCACATAAGTGCCGGACTCGCTGCCGCTGCCCTCATGGTCGAAATCCTTCAGCCCTGCGGGGATGTTTTCCTCGCCGGCGAAGATCAGCTCCTGTCCTTTCCGCACCACCAGAAAGGAATATTTTTCGGCCAGTTCATCATTTATTTCCGTCAGGTAGTCGTAATCCTCCAGCCTCTGGGGATTCTCCTGGGCCACCTTCAAAAGCTCATCATAATTGGCTTTGGTAAAGCGGCTCAATACCTGAAAAGAGTTAATAAGATATTCATAGGGGTCCGTATTCACATTGTATACCTGACGGAGTTCTCTCATCTGGAGTTGACCAAATCCCCAAAGGGCTGCGGCAGCCAGCATCACAGGCACAAAAATAATGATGCAGAACGACACGATCAGTCTTGTTCTCAGTTTCATTTTTGTTTTCCTCGTTTCACTTTCCGTCTATCGCGAATCTATCCTTGTGTTTGATAACAGAAGCCACATCGTGGACCCTATAATCAAGGTTTATTATAACAATCTCTCCCCCAAATTCCTATGTTCTTTTTCTAAAATATTATAAAATTTTTGTTAAGCGTTATTTCCGGGCTCCTGCGGGTGTCTGAGCCACGGTTACTTCTCATGGGGCGGGGAAATTTAAAAGTTTTTTGCTCATCACAGGATCAAAAGGATTTTTAGATTTTGTCTGGAGGTCGCCCTGGATGGCACATTTGTTAACGCAGACACGCTCCCGCTCAAATCAAGACGCAGCGGTACTAGGCTCGCCGCCCGTAAACGGTCGGTTCGCCAAGTGCCGGCGTCTTTCCATGGTCTGCTTATAACAAATGTG
>CALWLN010000134.1 GCA_944381535.1 uncultured Lachnospiraceae bacterium | reverse complement strand
GAAGCCAGATGGGCACGGATCTGGTGGGAGCGTCCGGTGAATAAGCGCGCCTCCAAAAGGGTGTAATCTCCCGCATGACTAAGAGGACGATACCCGGTTCGGATATAGCTGCCTTTTTGGATACTGTTTTCTGATCGTTTTTTGTGTCTATTGTCCAACGAATGCTCGTGCTGGATTTTCTTCTCCCATTCCTGCTCTGAAAAGACCGTCACCTGGTTGGAAGCGGAATCCTTCACCAGCCAGCCGATCATCTCCTGCTCCTCCGCCACGATTCCCTTTACCAGACAGCAGTAATATTTTTCAAGGCTGCGCTCCTTTAACTGCCCGGCCATACACTGCAGTCCCGCCAGGGTCTTACCGGCAATGAGGATTCCCGAGGTGTTCCGGTCCAGCCGGTTGCAGACGGAGGGCTTGAAGGTGGACAGCTCCTCCGGGGAGACTGCCCCAGTCTGAAGGAGATAGCCAATGATGTATTCGTTAGCGGAAATATCCCCCGGTGACGCCTTCTGGGAAAGCATACCGGCAGGCTTGTTGATGACAAGAATATCCGTATCCTCATACAGGGTTTCCAGCTTCGTCACAGGATATTGCTGCCGTAAGGTTTCCATGTCCGTATCTGGCTGTGAGAATTTGGCGATGGTCTCCTCCGACAGGAAAACCTTAATCTCATCCTCCACGCAAAGCTTCTCGGAGCCGTCGGCCTTTTTGCCGTTCAGCACAATATTTTTCTTCCGCAGCATTTTATAGAGGAAGCTGTCTGGCGCCTGACCAAGACGCTTCCTTAAATACTTATCCAGGCGTTGACCGGCCTCGTTATCCTTGATTTTCCAAGTCTGCATGGCAATTTACCTCTTTTGATGGGATGCTTGTTCTTTTATCACTCTCTATTTTACCACAACCTCCCGTATCGTGGAAATAGTATATTTTAGACCACGCCTCTGCACAGAAAACTGGCCTGAGTGAAGTTGTCCACAGAGATCATATACTAATTCTACATCAGCCCCCGTTTTCTACTAACATGCAAGCTAAAATAACATCCTATTTTTTAACTTATCCAAAAGATGATTTGATATTTTTTCAAAATACTCTCTCGACCTTTTACTCTCCAAAATTTCTGTACTACAATACTCGATTTCTCCATAACGAGCTCTATAAAACGCAATATTAATAATTTTATAATCTTTTAATTGTGCAGGTATTCGTGTTTTGTCAACATAACTTGCAATCTCATTTAAGTAATAATACATTACAATTTGTGCAATTTCTTGCCACGTATAACCTGTTTTTTTGCCTGTTTTAAAATCAAACAAGTTTCCATCTATATAAATATCGGCATCGGCACCACCACATACTAAAGACCCTATCCCAAATGATGGATTGAATATTACAATGCTACTTGGCTGGACAATCCCCTTATTAATAAATTGTTTTTTAAACAAAATACACAAATTGCGCAAATCCTGAATGATTTCTTCGCTTGGTATTGACAAGATGTCTTGAAACCCTTTTTCTGGTAAAACACCACCTGTGCGATATATATTTTCTAATTTAGCAAAAAAGCAAGCCCCTTGAAGCAACTGTTCTATATTATCAATCGGTTTATATTCGCTTACAAGACATCGATTTATGTATGTTGACCATGCCTCATATTCTTCTTGAGATGATTTGTTAAAAATCCATGTACTGTCCGGTAATAATGCATTGTTACTATAAATGTAATCAATAAAATCTGTCAAAACCTTTATATGTAACATTGATTTTAATGACATAATTCATTATTCCTCTCATTTATTTAAAATTTTTCTATTTCCGTCGTTTCTGCTACTGCGAGTTCCATTCAATCCTAACGTATAAAAAATTTTTCCAACTTATAGAAAAAGTATAAACGTTTTTTTCCGTTTTCACAACTAACTAATGTAAAATATTCACACGCTTCTTGACAATGCGTATCATGCGCATTATAATATAATAAGGATAAGAGAATTGTGGTATCTGAAACTGGACAGGAGGATAGATGAAATTTCGAGAAGTCGAAAAAATTATTCTCGAAGATGGATGGTACCAAGTAAAGCAAAAAGGTTCCCATCATCAGTACAGACACCCTGTAAAATCCGGAAAAGTTACAATACCGGAACACAGAGGAGACCTCAATATGGACACTGTAAAATCCATTTTAAAACAAGCTGGTCTGCCTTCACTCTACAACAAATAATCAAAGAAAGGTGAGAACTATATGAAACTGACATATCCCGCTATTTTTAAACCCTTCTCCGATGGAAGCGGCGGCTTCGTTGTTGAGTTTCCCGATTTACCCGGCTGTGTCACAGAAGGAAAAACTCTGGTGGAGGCCATCGAGATGGGTATGGATGCTGCAAGCGGCTGGATTCTGGGGGAATTGGAGGACGGTGTTCAGATTCCCAAAGCTTCCGACTATAAGACGTTTCAAGTCGGGGAAAATGAACTGACAACGCTTCTGCTATTAGACCTGGATTCCTATGCGGAGCGATACGGGGAAAAAGCCATTCGCAAAAACCTTACTATCCCGGCCTGGCTGAATACCTTTGCCGAAAAGAATCATATTAATTTTTCAAAACTCTTGCAGGAGACATTGCTCTCTATGGCGCAGTCAAAATAATACTTCGCATAAAGCAGCCATAATTTTTGATAATTCATTCATAATGATTACCATATTTAATACCCACGAAAAATTATTAGACAGACAGGAAGAGAACCTATGATGCTACACACAGAACGCGCAGAACTAATTATGCAGCAGTTACAATTACAGTCTACCGTAAAGGTCGGAGAATTAAGCCAGCTTCTCCATGTATCGGTCGATACCATCCGGCGGGATTTAAAGGCTATGGAACAGCAAGGGCTGATAAAATATGTACATGGCGGCGCATGTCTGCCAGAATCATTGGCGTCCTTTTTAAATTTTACCGGGCGCGAAATTGTAAACAGCGACTTAAAACGGGAGGCCTCCCGCAAGGCATTATCCCTTATAAACGATGGGGATGTTATAGCGTTAAATTCCGGTACGACAAATACGATACTCTCCCAGGAACTTGCTGCTCTGGAGAAAAAAATTACAGTTGTGACAAACAACTATGCCGCCATCAACATTTTATTGCAAAACCAGTTTATCCATTTAATCGCGATCGGCGGTGATGTAGATTCCCTGGAGCGCTCCACCTATGGAACCGTCTGCGAACATGAATTTGGCCAATATTATCCTGATATTGCCTTTTTATCCATCAACGCTGTAAATTATCATGACGGGTTTACCGATTTTCGTTTTAACGAAATGGGTATTATTCAATTGTTGGCGAAAACAGCGAAACGAGTGATTGCCGTTATGGATTCCAGCAAGCTGGGAAAATGTTCCAAAAAGAAAGTCCTTTCCAGGGAGCAGGTAGATACCGTGGTAATGGATGACAATATCTCAACGGAGATACGAAAAAAATATCTGGAGCGTGGGATTATGATTTCATAAAGCCTGACGGACACAGCCGGGTACAGGAGGCAAAAAGCCGCTTCCTGTGCCCGGTTTCTTTGTTACGTGAAAACCGAAAAATTCAGATGGCTGTATTTGATTGGGCCGGCACGACGGTAGATTATGCTTCCAGCGCTCCCAGCACTGTATTTGACCGTATATTTGCCGCGGCGGGCATCCGTCTCACAAAAGAAGAGATCAACCGTCCCATGGGAATGGAAAAGGAAGCCCACATCCGCGCGCTTCTATCCTGCGAATCCGGAAACAGCCAATGGCTGCAGCTTCATAACAGGTCGTGGACAGACAAGGATGTGGAGGATTTATATCAAAAATTTGAAGAAACCTTGTATCAGGTGGTTGCCGAATACAGTTCTCCTATCCCGGGCGTGGTTGAGACTGTGAAGGAGCTGCGGAAACAAGGGCTTAAAATTGGTTCTACCACCGGCTATACCTCTCAAATGATGGAACAGGTCATCCCAAGAGCCAGAGAACTGGGATATGAGGCTGACTGCGTGATTACCCCGGATGTGACCGGAGCCGGCAGGCCAACGCCCTTTATGCTGTTCGAGTGTATGCGCCGCATGAACGTTTACCCTCCCTGTACCGTTGTTAAGGTTGGCGATACGGTTGTGGACATGCTGGAGGGAAAGAACGCCGGAGCCTGGAGCGTGGGCATTTTAAATGGCTCCAATCTGCTGGGACTGTCACAGGAAGAATATGACGCCATAAGCCCGGAGGAATTAAATATCCGCAAGCTCGAAACAGCAGAAAAATACCGCCAGGCAGGGGCGGATCTTGTGATCGATTCCATCCACGAACTGCCTTTCGCCATTCAGGAGCTGAACCGGCGGTTAGCAGAAACGGAGGAACCAAAATGAATCGTTATTATAATCCGGTGCATACCATACAAGGCGCGGGCTGTCTGAACTGTCTGCCGGACGTTTTAGAAAAAATGCAGCCGAAAAACAGACGGGTACTGGTGCTGGCATGGAGCGAAAAAGTTTTTGAGCACACGGTCTTTTCAAAGCTTTCTGACTTTGAGGTGAAAACAGTTGTCTTTGAAGCTTCCAATCCCACCGTAGCGCAACTTTATCAATGCTATCAGGAAACAAAGGAGTTTGATCCGGATACCGTAGTCGCCATCGGAGGCGGCAGTATCTTAGATGTGGGAAAATCCCTGTGTTGTATGTATGGGAAAGAAATTTCAGAGGAAGACGCCTTAAGAGAAATGATTCAAAACAAAGAATTCGGATGCCCAAAAGTACGTTGGATCGGCGTACCCACTACGGCCGGAACAGGCAGCGAAGTGACTTGCTGGGCTACCATCTGGGATCCGGCCAGAGACGCAAAGCGTTCTGTGGAAAGTAAGGAAAACTATGCATACGCAGCGTTGGTGGACCCCCGGCTTACCGAGGGAATGCCCTTAAAGCTAGCAGTATCCTCCGCTTTGGATGCGGCGGCCCATGGGGTAGAAAGCTACTGGGCAAAAGGGACAAACTGCGTGTCACGGGCCCTGGCGCTTCAGGGGATTCGCATTATTATGAACCATATGGAGGATCTGCTCTCAGAAAAATCCCAAGCCCATGACGCTATGGCCCGGGGCAGTATGCTGGCGGGATTGGCCTTCAGCAATACAAAAACAACGGCGTGTCACTCCATTTCCTATCCTCTGACCATGCGCTATGGCATTCCCCACGGCGCCGCCGTAAGTATGCTGCTGGCCCCGTTGCTGCAAATGAACGCACAAAGTGTAGACGGAATGCCGGAACTGTTAGACGCCCTGAATGTAACAGACGCAAACATGCTGAAACAGCGTATCAGCAGCTATCTCATACGTTCCGGCCAGCCGGATACGCTCCGGGGATGGGGCGTGGAGCAGGAAGCACTCTCCCATCTGGCGGAATTGGGAATGACGAAGGGCCGTGCGGACAATAATCCGGTAAAGATTACGGCTGAAAAAATCAAAGAAATTTTGGAATCTGTTTATTAAACATCACAAAGCAGCTTATCATGTAAAGCAATGGACTTTTATGATTTATGGAAGAAAGGAATTTTAATTATGCTGAACTACAGGAAAAAAATGATCAGAATCTGTATGACATCTTTTATGGCGGTATCCATGCTTGCGGGATGCGGTACGGCAGATAAAGCCGCTGCTGCCAATGGACCCGGCGGTGAGGACGGAGTGTTCACCATTGCCTATGCTCCCAACGAATCTACCACCGAGAGCGCAGACGCCCGCAACGGGCTTGCCAATGATTTAAGTGAAGCCCTGGGGTGCGAAGTGGAAGAAATCCAGGCAAGCGATTATAACGCTATCATCGAGGCCTTGCGCACCGGAAAAGCGGATATGGCATACATGGGTTCCCAGGCTCTGGCTTTGGGCGTGGAGCGCACGGATTTGGAGCCGATCGTTATGAAAGCCGAGGAAGGGGATGTAAAGATCATTCATGAATCCGGCGCTATCCCTGCGGAAGCCATGGTTGTGGGAGAACATGTCACCCAGGAGACACGGGATAGGCTGACGGAATTTTTGACCTCCTATGACAACGAAGACTATTTTACGGATGTGATAAAAGTGCCCGGGGCCCGTTTCATCGAGTGCGATATGAGCGACTATAAAGAGATCATTGAACTGAACAAAATCATCAACGAATTCTAAATGCAGGAGATAGAATGATGGAACCTATTTTAAAATTTGACAGAGTATCGAAACACTATCCCAACGGCGTACATGCGCTCAAAGAGGTTTCTCTGGAAGTTATGGAAGGGGAATTCGTTTCCGTCATCGGTCCTTCCGGCTCCGGAAAATCCACGCTTCTGCGCGCCATCAACCGTCTGATCCCAATCAGCGGCGGTACGGTCTGGCTGGACGGTCAGACCGTATCCGAC
The DNA here is from genome assembly GCA_944381535.1 of uncultured Lachnospiraceae bacterium. Lineage (GTDB taxonomy): Bacteria > Bacillota > Clostridia > Lachnospirales > Lachnospiraceae > 14-2. Next base: position 6,269 of record CALWLN010000134.1, on the reverse strand, counting down.
CAGCACGGGAAAAAGCTTCGGGAACAGCGGCGCAAGGTCGGCATGATCTTCCAGAACTACAATCTTGTGTACAGCCTGTCCGTTCTACAAAATGTCCTTCATGGGCGTTTGGGATACATGAACGGATTCAAAGGCATCTGCGGCCTGTACAGCGAGAAAGACAAGCAGGAGGCCCTGGACTTGCTGAAGGAGCTTGGAATGGAACAATTCAGCTATAACCGGGCTTCCGACCTGTCCGGCGGACAGAAACAGCGGGTGGGAATTGCCCGGGCGATCATGCAGAAGCCAAAATTATTGTTATGCGATGAACCGATTGCTTCGCTGGATCCCTCCAGCGCAAAAACCATCATGGAACTGCTTCATGATATGACACAGAAACGGAACATCGCCTGTATTGTCAATCTGCACCAGCTGGATGTTGCTTTAAGATATTTCACCCGGATTATCGGGTTGTCCAAGGGAGAAATCGTTTTCGATGGCTCTCCCACGCAGTTAAGCGATGAGATCATCGAAAAAATCTATGGAACTTCCCGGGAAAATTTAATGATCGGAGGAAACAATAATGACCAGACGGATACCGCTGATTGCGCGTGACACGAAACGGTTGTATACCGGCTTTCTGATTGCGGCGATCCTTTTGTTTGTGGTGTGCAGCTTTCTCACAAACTTCAATATCATGACTTTGGTTGCCAACGGGGACGCTTTCTGGGAATTTATCACAGAAGACTTCCTGCCTCCCGCATTGCCAAAATCCAGCAGGATACCGGGAATCTTGTCAAGTATCCTGGTCACGCTGGCATTGGCCATGTCCGCCACCACCATTGCCGCTATCCTGGCTTTCTTCGTATCCCTGTTTGGAAGCGAAAAGGTATCCCCCTTTCCCAGGGCCGCCAAATTTGTCCGTGGCTTCGCCACATTCCTTCGGAATATCCCTGCTCTGGTCTGGGCCTTTATCCTGTTTTCCTCTTTGGGGATTGGCACGGGCGTGGGGTTTGTGGCCCTGTGTATTACCAGCTTCGCTTTTATGGTCCGTGCTTTCGTAAAGACGATGGAGGACGTCTCCCAGGATTGTGTGGAAAGCCTACAGGCCGTGGGCGCAACGTTCCCCCAGCGGGTATCACAGGCCATTCTCCCATCCTGCTTAAGCGGTTTTTTATCCTGGTTTCTTTATTGTGTGGAAATCAATATCCGCTCGCGAATATGGATCTGATTTTTTCTTCCTTGATAGAGACCATTTCCATTGCCGTACTATCTCTCCTGTACAGCCTGATCCTTGGTATCCTGTTCGGGATGCTGGCGGCACGGAATGTATTTCGAGTGCCCGTTCTGTCCGTGATCACACAGTCCTTCTTCACCTTCCTGCGGGCCGTGCCTACTCCGGTATGGGTGCTGCTTATGCTGGTCTGTCTTGGTATGGGACCGGAAGCAGGCGTGGCAGGCTTGTGTGTCCATACCACGGCTTTCTTCACAAAGTCCTTTGCCCAAAGCTTTGAAAGTATTCCGGATGAGACCATCGAGGCCCTGGAGGTTACAGGGACAAGCCGGCTGAGTATTTTTACCAACGCCATCTTGCCGGCCGCTTTATCCCAGATTGTCGCATGGGTGGGAATTTACTTGTCTTTTTCGTTGCCTACGGCATCGAAAGAGTTTTTGTCAGGATTAAGAAAAAGTTTTGATTCATTCCATCTCCTGGCTCATACTCTCATCTAACAGTGTGCCGTCAGAAGCGTAAAAGTGGAACAGATCCACCGCATTCTCAAATTGTGACCCACAGAGCAGGGCGCACCGCACGGCTGTTCCTCTGGGCGTCATAACCGCTGAGGACAACGCCGGTGGGCGGGTAATCCACATAGGCTGCGCAAAAACCTCCCTCATTGTTGTCGCCTGGCGACCGCAGCCACCAGGGGGAATTGCCGTTATCCGCCACAAAGGCTCCCTGCTCTACTGCGTAGGGGGTAGCCTGTATCCAAAGCTCCTCATTTCTGTCAGAAAAATAGAATTCTGCCTCCTCAATACTCAATAAAAATACGGAATCCAGCGTGTCATTTCCCCCTGCCGTCCCCCATCTTTCGTTATCAGGATTCGTATTTGTGACCGGGACCACAGCCCCCTGCTCGGCTTCGCTGAAGGCCTCCTTATAAAAGGTATCGTTTAGCCATTGGCGCAGGGCGCAGTTTTCCCAGGTCACCGCTTCGCCACTGTCACTGTAAGCCTGTGCGTCCAGGCCGTATTTGCTGAGCAGAAGCGCGTTTTGTCCGTCCATGTCCAGCACGATCCATTCTATGGCTTCTTTGCCGTTTCCGGTGTCATTATCCTGCTCGTAGCTTCCAAATACCACCGTATCGCCAATCTGGCAGGGGCCAATTCCGGTAAACGCCTTCTCTTTTTCCGTATCCTCTGCCGCATTTTCGGAATTTCCCGTGTTTCCTGTATCCTCCGTCGTGTTTTCGGAATTTCCTGTGTTTTCCGAATCCTCCGTGTTTTCGAAGTTTCCCGTGTTTTCCGGTTCCTGCTGGCTGGAAACAGTATTCTGGTCACTACTTTCCACAGCTTTTTCTGTGCCGCAACCGCTAAGCAGCATGGCCGCCGCTGTGATTCCGGCAAGTAAAATCGCACTCTTTTTTCTCATTTTCCATCTCTCCTCGTTATCGTATATCCTATTGCGCTTCCCAGCCGTTCCCTCCGCCGGAACGGGAAAACGTGCCGTTTTTTATTTGCATAACTTACCTATAAAAAACAGGAACGATGGTACAGTTCCTGTTTTTTTACTTAGTCCAGCGTACGAAGGTAATCAATGCAGCGCTTTACCTCTTCCGGACCTGTGGGATTTAAGTCCTCGGACTCAATTACCATAAGAACCTGGTTCTTCATTGCCCACTCACGTACCGCTTTTACAGGTGCTACTCCCTCTCCGGTTGACTTGCCCTCTACGCCTTCATGGACATGGTCGATATTGCGGTTTTCCGGCTTGGAAGGAATCCCATCCTTCAAATGGATCACCCGGATACGATCTTTCAGGCTTTCGCAGTACGCCACAGGATCCAGGCCTGCGTTAAATGCCCAGAAGGTATCGATCTCAAGCTCCACGTTGGTGCGCTTAATGATCTCATCCTCAATGATTTTCCCATAAGAGGTAGGGAAGAATTCACCGGAATGATTGTGGTATCCCAACACGATTCCATGCTCCGCCAGCTTCTTCCGCGCCCCGTTCAGCAGGGTAATATTCTCCTCCATTTTCTCCTCCGTGGACCAGTCCATGCCGGGAACGATCAGATTTTTGCAGCCGATGGTTTTGTGATACGCAATGGTCTCATCAATCTTATCTTCCGTAATCAGGTCTGCCCCCGTGTGGGTGCCGGAGCAGATCAGGCCGTATTCATCCAGCCAGGCTTTGAGCTCCCCGGCCTCATGACCAAAGAAGCCCGCAAACTCCACATACCTGTACCCCATATCGGCAACCATCTTTAAAGAACCTTTTAAATCATCCTTGGTGACATCCCGCAGACTGTACATCTGCAAACCATATTCTACCATGCTTATTCTCCTCCTTGTGGTAAATGCAATCGCTACCAATAATTTATCGCAAAACATCTTGGAAAGCAAGACAATTCGTTTCCCTTATCGGACTAAAATTGCTATTTCTTTTTCTTCTTATGCACATTCCGAATGGTCTTCTTCTTAGGCTTCCCCTTCTTCTCCCGCTCTTGCTGCTGGTGGGACACCATGGCCTGGGTTTTCTTATCGCTCTGCCTTGGGCGGATCAGGCATTTCTTATCGTAACCGATCAGATCCGTCCGCCCCGCTAAAGTCAGAGCTTCCACCACCAATTCATAATTTTTGGGATTCCGATACTGGATCAAAGCCCTCTGCATGGCCTTCTCGTGGGGGTTTTTCGCCACATACACCGGCTCCATGGCGCACGGATCCACCCCGGTATAATACATACAGGTGGAGATGGTGGAGGGTGTCGGATAAAAGTCCTGCACCTGCTGGGGCATATAGCCCAGATCCCTTAAAAATTCCGCCAGTTCCACCGCTTCCTTCAGAGTGGAGCCGGGATGGGAGGACATGAGATAGGGAACCAGGTACTGCTTCTTGTTCAGCTTCACATTCATCTCCTGGTACTCCTTCACAAACCGCCGGTATACCGACACCCGTGGTTTGCCCATTTTCTCCAGAACCGCGTCGGAAATATGTTCCGGCGCCACCTTCAACTGTCCGCTGACGTGGTACTCACAAAGTTCCCGTAAAAAGGTTTTGTCCGGATCGTTTACAAGATAATCAAACCGGATACCGGAACGGATGAACACTTTTTTCACCTTGGGAAGGGCCCGGAGCTTTCGGAGAAGCGCCAGATAGTCCGAGTGGTCAATCTTCAGATTTTTACAGGGCGTGGGAAAAAGACATTGCTTATCCGGGCACACTCCCGCCTTCATCTGCTTCTCACAGGCCGGCGCGCGAAAGTTGGCGGTAGGACCTCCCACATCATGAATATACCCCTTAAATTCCGGATCCCAGACGAACTGCTCCGCCTCCTTCACGATGGATTCATGGCTCCTGGTCTGGATGATACGCCCCTGATGAAAGGTCAGAGCGCAGAAATTACAGCCGCCGTAGCAGCCTCGGTTGCTGACCAGGCTGAATTTTACTTCCTCTATGGCCGGAACGCCGCCCGCAGCCTCATAGGATGGATGATAGGTGCGCATATAGGGCAGGGCGTACACCCGGTCCATCTCTGCCTGGCTTAAGGGCTTGGCCGCCGGGTTCTGCACCACCAGCAGGCCGTTATCGTATCCCTCCGCCAGCCGTTTCCCCCGGAAGGGATCCGTGTTCTGATATTGAATATAAAAGCTTTTGGCATAATTCATCTTGTCCGCCTGAAGTTCCCGGTAACCAGGCAGAAACAGGGCGTCGTAGACGTCCTCTTTTTTGTCTGTCTTATAGACCGTTCCATCCAGAAAGGTGATATCCTTAACAGAAAGTCCGCTGTTTAAAGCCTCCGCAGCCTCTAAAATACTGCGCTCCCCCATACCGTACAACAACAAGTCCGCGCCGGATTCCAGCAAGATGGAGGGCTTGAGCCTGTCCGACCAGTAATCATAATGTGCCAGCCGCCGGAGGCTTGCCTCAATGCCGCCGATTAAAATGGCTGCGTCGGGATAAGCCTTGCGAATCAACTTACAATAAACCACAGTGGCATAATCCGGACGCTTCCCCATGACGCCGCCGGGGGTGAAGGCGTCCTTCTCCCGCCGCCGCTTGGACACGGAATAGTGATTCACCATGGAGTCCATATTTCCGCCGGTCACCAGAAAGGCCAGCCGAGGCTCTCCGTAGATCATAATGCTCTTTGGATTTTTCCAGTCCGGCTGGGAAATGATTCCCACCGAATACCCGTTAGCCGTCAAAATCCGGCTGATGATGGCATGGCCAAAGGAGGGATGGTCCACATAGGCGTCCCCGATAACATAGATAAAATCAAATTGTGAAATCTGCCGTTCTTCCATATCCGCCCGGCAAACGGGTAAAAATCCTGTATTCATAGTTCCCTCATTTTCTTTCCTGCACCCTGTTCCTGTCTGCATGTAAATCCCATATCCATATGGTTTCTATTTTTGCCGGTAAGTATGTTCCAGCACCTGTATGTAATCGGTGATATAGTAGTCGGCCAACCGCCGTTTTTCCTCTGTCAAATCCAACGAATAGATATCCTCCACGGCACAGACCGTCATGCCGGCATTTTTCCCCGCCAGAATCCCCGCCGGCACATCCTCGAACACCAGGCAGTCTTTCGGCGGAACATTCAGCTTCTCCGCTGCCTTCAGATATACATCCGGCGCCGGCTTTCCCCGGTTCACCTCGCAGGCGGTGACAACCACGTCAATATATTTATCAAGGCCCAGAGAATCGGAAACCGCCTGCACCAGCTCCCGGGAATTGCTGGTGGCAATGCCCATGGGGATCTTAAGCGCCTTGCAGTGCTTTAAAAACTGCTCCGCCCCCGGCTTAAACCCTACTTCATGGGAATATTTGTCCAAAGCCATCCCGTTCCATATTTCCTTTAACTCTTCCACGCTTTCCGTAAGACCGAACCGCTCAATGCTGTACAGTGCCGTCTCCGTAAAGCTCATGCCCTCAATTTTCTGCTGAAAATCCTCCGGCAATTCCATGCCTCTGGCCCCAAGAAATTCAATATCAATCTCCCGCCACATCCACATGGAGTCCACCAGAGAACCGTCCAAATCAAAAATTACCGCTTTTTTATTTTC
>CALWLN010000133.1 GCA_944381535.1 uncultured Lachnospiraceae bacterium | reverse complement strand
GTCAACTTCATTTGATATAAATACTATAACCGATAAATGTGTGCAAAGTATGGATAAATTCTAAAAAAAGTATTTATAAAACGAAAATATTTATGAAGGACTTGTTAGCTATCCGGCAGCCTGCCGTTGTAATCCTGATTCCCCTGCCAGAGAAGCTTCGTTCATTTATGAGAATAGACAGTACGCAAACGGTACTGTCTATTGTTGAGGGGGAGTAAATTATGAAAAAATGTTGCGGTACTTGCTTGTCTGGCAATGGTACCAATCTATATAAAGGAAATTGTTTTTAGTCGAAGCTGACGACGTTGCGCGCTTTATAATGTAGTGCCGTCAACTTCATTTGATATAAATACTATAACCGATAAATGTGTGCAAAGTATGGATAAATTCTAAAAAAATATTTATAAATCGAAAGGATTTATGAAGAGAAAATGAGGATACCATGAAATGAAATCCCCGCCTTTCCAAATGCCTGTCTTCCATGGCGCGGGAAAGAGGCAAACATCAAAAAGGCTGTCGCAAAAAGAGAGTATCAGCCGGAAATGCCGGAGCTTACTGCTCCAATATCAATTTCCGGTAGGATAGATTCCTTTTCGACAGCCTTACATTTTTGACGAAGGGCCGTTATCAGAAAAATTTTATAGTAAACGATAAATTGCCGTTTACCATAGCCTTTTAGAACTCCGGCTCAATCAAGCCATAGGTATTGCCCTTTCTCTTGTAAACCACATTCACCTCATCGGTCTCCGCATTCTGGAATACGAAGAAATTGTGGCCTAAAAGTTCCATCTGCACGCACGCGTCTTCGGGATACATGGGTTTCATGCCGAATTTTTTAGTGCGGATAATCTGGATCTCATCGTCCTCCGCAGTTTCCTTTTCAATAAACTCGGGCTTAAAATGAACGCTGCCCTGCTTGGCGTCCAAAATCTTGTTCTTATATTTTTTGAGCTGACGCTCGATGACTTCCTCCACCAGATCAATGGAGACATACATGTCGTTGCTGACCTGTTCGGAACGGATAATGTTGCCCTTGACCGGGATGGTAACCTCTATTTTCTGTCTCTCTTTCTCTACGCTCAAGGTTACGATGACGTCGGTCTGGGGTGTAAAATACCGTTCCAGCTTCGAAATCTTTTCCTCCACCGCCTGCCTTAAGCCCGGTGTAACTTCAATGTTTTTTCCAGTGATGGTAATACGCATGATGCTCAACCCCTTTACTGTAAATTTGACAAAAAATGTCTAACAATATTATACCCCATTTTTCCCTGTTCCACAATAGAAATTTGATATTAGATATGTTAGAATATTATTAAGCTACAAGAAGGGTAGACGGGCATAGAAAAAGCCCGTGCAAACTTGTTTGCGAAGGGATTTTTCTATGTACGGCTATCCGGCGCCAGCCGGAAGCCGCAGGCTGAAACAGCCTGCGGCGTACCCTTCGGTGTTCACAAAAAAGGAGAATGACATGACACCCAAAATAGCCTTTATTACCGGCGCGTCCAGAGGAATCGGGGCGGCCGTGGCGGAGCGGCTGGCTCAGGTGGGATATCATCTGGCCATCAACAGCCGCAGCGAAGAACCGCTTAACAAAAAAGCAAAAGAACTTTCCGAGACGTATCACACAGTCTGTCTGGCCCTTCCGGGGGATGTGGGGGAGGAAGCCTTTGTCAAGGCGGCCTTCTATAAAATCAAACAACAGCTTGGCCCGGTGGACCTTCTGGTAAATAATGCCGGCATTTCCCACATCGGCCTGATGACGGACCTTACACTGGCGGACTGGAACCGGATTCTCGCCACCAATCTGACCTCCGTATTCCTGTGCAGTAAATACTGCGCCAATCAGATGATTTTGCGAAAAAAAGGTAAGATCATCAATATTTCCTCCGTATGGGGAAATGTGGGGGCTTCCTGCGAGGCGGCCTACTCCGCTTCCAAGGGCGGCGTCAACGCTCTCACGAAAGCCTTGGCCAAGGAGCTTGCCCCCAGCAACATTCAGGTCAACGCAGTGGCCTGCGGAACCATCGACACCGACATGAATCGGTGCTTTGACGAGGGGGAGCGGTGCGCTCTGGAGGAGGAAATCCCTTGCGGAAGATTCGGAAGCCCGCAGGAGGTGGCAGAGGTGGTGCTTTCTCTGGCCGAAGCCCCGGCGTATCTGACGGGGCAGGTGATTACCCTGGATGGTGGATGGACATAAAAAGGCATCCTATTTAAAGTAGTGGGATTTTTAGTCGGAAAAGCAATGGAACATAAATAAGAGACTGAGAGGAAAAATTCTCTGTGGAAATGGGCAAACTATTTTTACAGGGAATTTTTGCAGTTCGCAATACGAGTATAACTTGTACACAAAAAGAACAAAATACGCAAATTGAGGATATTTTAAATATCAACATTCAAATCCCTTAATATGGTGTAAAAGAGGTGATTTGAATGAGCCTGGGAGATAGATTGGAAAACCTGTTGGAGGAACGGGAATTAACCCAGCGACAATTAGCGGCGGATTTGCATATGGCGCCATCTACGCTGAATGGCTATATTAAGGGCCACCGGCAGCCGGATCATGGCACGATTATTCGTATGGCTGAATATTTTGGTGTTTCCACAGATTATCTTCTTGGTGTCACCAAAAGCAGGAAGCATACGGAAGAGGTTTTGGATGTTCGGGAGGGGGATTTGGTAGGTATCTACCGGAGTTTGCAGCCGGAACACAAGGATCTGTTGCTGGAGCAGGCGCAGCTTTATCAGAGATATGATGCCATGGAGAAGGAGCAGAAAAAGAAATCAGGAAGAAGAAATAAAAAATAAGAATGATAATGAAGGAAAATCATATAGATAAAAAGGAAGGAAGGCGCTGCCATTGGCAACGCCTTTTTTGGGGGGAGTAAATTTATGAAATGTTCTGGAATTCCTTTCGGAACACCAACGAATAAAGTAAATTGTCGTTTATAAAATCGTGTTGCTGTTTCATTTGATATGTTTAGTATACTGGCAAAATGTGTGCAAAGTGTGGACACTTTCTAAAAGAACCATAAAGAAATTTAAAAAAAGTCTAAAGATATCATAAAAATACCTGCGTGAAAGGCCAAATCAGGGCTGCCGGTTTACTGTGTACACCACAAGGATGTCGTTTGGCGCTCCGAGAATAAAGAGGTTTACATCCCAAGCGCTTCTCTGGTATAATATCGTCAGATATTATACCGGCCGAATGGCCATCCCCCGGAGGGACTATGCGCAAAGCGCATTGTATAATTTGGATAATGACTGGATTGCCGCAATGTTTCTTATAAGGAGGAATCGTATAACCATGGAAAAATCAAAAGTATATTTCACCAGCTTCAAGACCAGCTACACGGAGAATATCCCCCAGAAGCTGCGCCGGCTCATCACCACGGCCGGAATCAAAACCATCGACTTTACCGATAAATACGCTGCCATCAAAATCCACTTCGGGGAGTTGGGCAACCTGGCTTTTCTGCGCCCCAACTACGCCAAAGTGGTGGTAGATCTGGTGAAAGAGCAGGGCGGCAAAGCCTTCCTCACCGACTGCAACACCCTCTATGTGGGAAGCCGAAAAAATGCCCTGGACCACTTGGATACTGCCTATGAGAACGGTTTTACCCCCTTTTCCACCGGCTGTCACGTACTGATTGCCGACGGCTTAAAGGGTACCGACGAGGTGCTGGCCCCGGTGGATGGGGAGTATGTCACCGAGGCCAAAATCGGCCGGGCCATCATGGATGCGGATGTGTTCATTTCTCTGACCCACTTTAAGGGCCATGAGGCCACCGGCTTCGGCGGAGCCCTGAAAAATATCGGTATGGGCGGAGGATCCCGGGCCGGCAAGATGGAAATGCACTGTGACGGCAAGCCCCAGGTACAGCAGACAGCCTGTATCGGATGCGGCATGTGTACCCGGGTCTGCGCCCATGAGGCAATCACGGTAACGAATAAAAAGGCCTCTGTGGACCATAATAAATGCGTGGGCTGCGGGCGCTGTATCGGCGTCTGTCCCAAGGACGCTGTGGAGCCGGGGGATAATTCCGCCAATGATGTGCTCAACTACAAGATTGCCGAGTACAGCAAGGCCATTTGCCAGAACCGTCCGGGCTTTCACATTTCCATCGTCTGTGATGTGTCGCCCAATTGCGATTGTCACGCGGAGAACGACATTCCGATCATTCCAAACGTTGGGATGTTCGCCTCCTTTGATCCGGTGGCCCTGGATGTGGCCTGCGCGGACGCCTGCAACCGGCAGCCGGTGATAAAGGGCAGCGTACTGGATGACCAGAGGACCTGTAAGCATGCGGAAAACCACGGCCATGGAGAAAACCATGACTGTGGGGAGGACGGCGACCATTTTCATGTGACCCATCCGGACACCAACTGGCGTTCCTGTGTGGAGCACGCCCAGAAAATCGGTCTGGGTTCCATGCAGTATGAGCTGGTGGAGATTTAAGATATAGAGAAAGGAAACCTATGAAGAACGGGATAAAAAAGGAAATCAGCTTTATTTGTCTGCTGTGTCTGATACTGGTGATAGCGGGAGTACATGGCATAAGCACGGAGGCGGCTTCGGAGACAAAAGAGATGACCGTGGTATTTACCCACGACCTGCACTCCCACCTGGACAGCTTTTTGGCAAACTATGACGGGGAGGAACAGGAGATGGGCGGCTTTGCCCGGCTGAAAACTTTCATTGACGAGACCAAAGCGGAGGATCCGGACACTCTGGTGGTAGACGGCGGGGATTTTTCTATGGGAACACTGTACCAGACGGTTTTTGAAACCCAGGCGGCGGAGCTGAGAATGCTGGGGTATCTGGGATTTGACGCCACTACCCTGGGCAACCATGAATTTGACTACCGTACCCAGGGACTTACCAACATGTTAAACAGCGTCAGCGAGAGCGGCGACCCGCTGCCCTATATGGTAGTATGCAATGTGGACTGGGAGGCCACCATGGAAAAATGGGCCGGGGATTCCGAAAGTCTTGCGGCCGTCACACAGTTAAAGGAAGCCTTTGATGCCTATGGAAATGAGGAGGCGTCTTATCAGGGCGCGCAGGAGTATGTGATGATTGAAAAGGGTGGTGTCAGCATTGCGGTTACCGGCGTGTTCGGCAAGGAGTCTTATGAGTACGCCCCCACCTGTCAGTTGGTGTTTAAGGACCCGGTGGAGGCGGTGAAGGAGACTGTGGCTGAGATTAAGGAAAAAGAAACCGCCGACATGATCGTCTGCCTTTCTCACAGTGGAACCTGGGAGGACCCTGACAAGTCCGAGGACGAAATCCTGGCGAAAAATGTGCCGGAACTGGATTTGATTGTCAGCGGACATACCCATACCACCCTGGAGGAGCCCATCGTACACGGGGACACTGCTATCGTTTCCACGGGCGAATATGGAATCCGGGCAGGCCGGGTAAAGCTGTCCCAGAAGGAAAACGGAAGATGGCAGATTGAGAACTATGAACTGGTGGGGATGACCGCTGATGTTGCGGAAAATGCAGAGGCCCGGGAGAAGATTCAGGGCTTCGGACAGACCATAGACAGCGATTATTTAAGCCGGTTTGGCTATACCAAAGACCAGGTGCTGGCGTACAATCCATGGGAAAATCCCACTTTGGAGGAGTTGTACGGGGAATTAAGGGAGAATCCCTTTACCAACCTGCTGGCGGATTCTTACGTTGACACTCTGAATAAATTGTCGGAATTTGCCGATGACCCGGTGGACGTAGCCGTGGTGCCCACCGGTGTTATCCGGGACGTGTTTGCCCAGGGAAGGGATATCACCGTATCCGATGTATATAATGTATTTTCCTTAGGGATAGGGCCGGACGGCGTACCGGGATATCCCTTGATCAGCATTTATCTTACCGGCAAGGATTTGAAAACAGCGGCGGAGGTGGATGCCTCCATCTCGCCCATTATGAACGAAGCTCAGCTGTATATGAGTGGCTTAAGTTACACCTTTAATCCCAATCGTTTGATTCTCAATAAGGTAACGGAGGTCTCTCTCATGGACAGAGAGGGAACTATGACAGAACTTGAGGATGATAAGCTGTACCGGGTGGTGGCGGACCTGTACAGCGGCCAGATGTTGGGGACCGTATCTGACCAGTCCTTCGGCATTCTGTCCATCACACCCAGGGACGCGGAGGGGAATCCGGTGGAGGATTTGGAGGATTTTATTGTTTACGGCGACGGCCGGGAGGTTAAGGCATGGGAAGCGGTGGCCCGGTATCTGGAAACCCTGGCGGCGGATAACGATAAGGGAGAAATTCCGGAATACTACAATGAGATACAGGGAAGAAAGGTCATGGATGACGACAGCAGCCTGGGAGCCATTTTGAAAAATCCCAACAAAATCGCCGTCGCGCTAGTATGCGTTTTGCTGGCAGTGATAGTGATTCTGGTGCTTCTCGTGGTGCTGATTGTGAGGTTGATAAAACGTGGACGCCGCAGGAAGAAAGTGGTAGGAAAGGAAAACAGGTAGCGCATGGCATTTTTGTGAAATAGTTACACGGAATTTAGCGGAATTTTACCATTTTTAGACTAATTTTATTATGAGAACACAAAAAAGACACACTTTGGACATAAAATGAATGGTAAAAGAATAACCAAGCCTGCCGGACGGATGAAGAAGTGGGTATGCTTTGGCAGGTGGGGAAGCGCAAAGGAGACATGAAAAATGAACGATGACAAAGCATTAAGCAAAATGCAAAAAGCAGTTGCAAAGAAGAAATCCGGCCCGATAATTGACTTGATGAAGAAGGCCGACAAGGAAGTACTCATAAAAGCCCTTGAGGCTCTGGGGCAAATTGGAGACGAGGACGCAACCAACCGGATTACCCATTTCCTGGACTATGAGGATAAGGACGTGCGGATTGCGGCCTGCCACGCGGCTCTGGTGATCAACACGGAATATATGAAGACCAGAGTGAGATATCAGCTTTCCAAGGAAACGGACCCGGATGTGAAGCGGAAGATGCAGGAGATTTTCCAAAAGGCCAACGGCTGATGATAAAAATCAAAACAAATCGGCAAGGCGCAAAAGCTTTGCCGATTCTTTTGCGCGCGTTGCGCGGTGGTATCGACCGGGCATGCGCGTTCCGGACGTATACGCAAAGAGCGGATAAACGGAAAATATAACTCTTGCATAGCGCTCTGTTCCGTGATAAAATGACTTCACAGGCGCGCGGATAGAAGTCTCTTCTTACCGCAAACCGTAATAAAGAAAAACGTTCTAACCATAAGGGAACACCTGAAGGGAAAGGCGCACGAAAAATGAAATCAACACTACCCCTGTGCCCTTTTTGTGGCGCAGGTTTTTTTGTCCTCAGAAAAGCGCTCCAGGCTTTCCTGTAGAATAAAAATCCCTCCGGGCAGGAAGGCGCGGAAAATAAGAGAGGAAAACCGTCATGACAGCACAACAGCTCATTCAACAACTGAATCGGGATAAGCGGCTGACAAAAGAGGAATGGATATTTTTGATAGAGCATCGGGATGCCCGGACGGCGGAGGAACTGTTCGCTCTGGCCCGGAGCATCCAGCTAAGGCACTTCGGCAATAAAATATACACCCGGGGGCTTATCGAATTTACCAATTACTGCAAAAACGACTGCTATTACTGCGGTATCCGCCGAAGCAACCAGTCGGCCCAGCGTTACCGTCTGACCGATGAGCAGATTCTGGAGTGCTGTAAGACGGGGTACGCCCTTGGCTTTCGCACCTTTGTACTCCAGGGGGGCGAGGACGGGTATTTTACCGATGAGCGCATGGTGGAGCTTATTGGGTGGATCAAGAAGAATCATCCCGACTGCGCCATCACCCTTTCCCTGGGAGAGAGAAGCTATGACAGCTACCGGCGCATGTATGAGGCCGGGGCGGACCGGTATCTGTTACGCCATGAGACGGCGGACGAGAGCCATTATGAGAGGCTGCACCCGCCGCGGCTGTCCTTAAAGAACCGGAAGGAATGTCTCTACAATCTGAAAGAGATCGGATACCAGACGGGAACCGGATTTATGGTGGGTTCTCCAGGGCAGACGGCGGAATGTCTGGCGGAGGATATGCTGTTTATCCGGGAGCTGAATCCGCAGATGGTGGGTATCGGACCCTTTGTACCCCACCATGAGACGCCCTTTGCGGCGGAGCCGGGGGGAACGGTGGAACTGACCCTGTATATGCTGGGACTTTTGCGGGTCATGCTTCCCAATGTATTGCTTCCCGCCACCACCGCTCTGGGAACCATTGACCCCAAGGGCCGGGAAAAAGGAATTCTGGCCGGAGCCAACGTGGTGATGCCAAATCTCTCCCCCACCGGCGTGCGGAAGAAATATGAGCTTTATGACAATAAAATATGTACCGGAGATGAAGCGGCGGAGTGCCGCCAGTGCCTGGCCGGCCGGATGCGCTCCATCGGCTACGAGCTTGTCATAGACCGGGGAGATTACCGGGAAAATAAAGATTAGGAGGAATCGAAAATGTATAATGTAATGTCGCCAAAAGCGGAGGAATTCATCAGTCATGAGGAGATTTTGGAATGTCTGGATTACGGGCAGAAAAACAAGACCAATCGGGAACTGATCAATAAGATTCTGGACAAAGCCAGAGAGCGCAAGGGCCTCTCCCACCGGGAAGCCATTGTACTTCTGGACTGTGAGCTGGAGGACAAAAACCAGGAAATCTATGCCCTGGCGGAGCAGATCAAGAAAGATTTTTACGGCAACCGTATCGTGATGTTTGCTCCCCTGTATCTGTCCAACTATTGTATCAATGGCTGTGAATACTGCCCCTATCATGCCAGAAATAAGCATATCGCCAGAAAAAAGCTGAGCCAGGAGGATATTGTCCGGGAGGTTACGGCCCTGCAGGATATGGGTCACAAACGGCTGGCTCTGGAGGCCGGTGAGGACCCCAAGAACAATCCCATTGAGTACATTCTGGAGAGCATTAAGACCATTTACGGAATCAAGCACAAAAATGGCGCCATCCGCCGGGTAAATGTGAATATTGCAGCCACCACCGTGGAAGAATATCGTATGTTGAAAGAGGCCGGAATCGGCACCTACATTCTGTTCCAGGAAACTTATAATAAGGAAAATTATGAGCGGCTTCATCCCACCGGGCCAAAGAGCAACTACGCTTATCACACTGAGGCCCACGACAGGGCCATGGACGGCGGAATTGACGATGTTGGGCTGGGCGTGCTGTTTGGCCTTAATAACTATCGTTATGATTTTACCGGAATCCTCATGCATGCGGAGCATTTGGAAGCCTATAAGGGCGTAGGGCCTCACACCATCAGCGTGCCGCGGGTGCGCCGGGCCGATGACATCGATCCGGATGCCTTTGACGACGGCATTGATGACGACACCTTTGCGAAAATCGTGGCCTGTATCCGTATTGCCGTGCCATACACCGGCATGATCGTATCCACCAGAGAAAGCCAGGCCTGCCGGGAGCGGGTGCTGCATTTAGGGATTTCCCAGATCAGCGGCGGCTCCAGGACCAGTGTGGGCGGCTATGTGGAGCCGGAACCGGAGGAGGAGAATTCGGCCCAGTTTGATGTCAGCGACAATCGTACCTTGGATGAGGTGGTAAAATGGCTGATGGATATGGGGTATGTTCCATCCTTCTGCACCGCCTGCTACCGGGAGGGCCGCACCGGAGACCGGTTTATGACCCTTTTAAAGAGCGGCCAGATTGTAAACTGCTGTCACCCCAATGCCCTGATGACCCTGAAGGAATATCTGGAGGATTACGCCTCTCCGGAGACCAGGAAGGTGGGGGACGCGCTCATCACAAAAGAGCTTGACGTCATTACCAATCCGGTGGTGCGGGCGAAGGTGGAGGATTACCTGAAGAATATCCATGAGGGCCGGAGAGATTTTCGGTTCTAAATTTTTAATTTTTATATAAGAAGCATAACTTACCATTGCGGGCCTTCCGAAAATTTGCTACACTATATATAGTTTAGATATTGGAAAGAAGAAACCAGATATAGAGGAGCAAGTGATGAGCGCACAGGACAAAATTGAACGGACTTTAAAACGGATTCATGTGTTGTTTGCGGAAGGTGAGAGCCCTGCCGGAGAGCCGGACAAGGTGATTGTGAATAAAACGGAGGTTTTTTCCATTCTGGATGATTTAAACCAAGCCATTTACGAGATGATGGACCAGTATGAGATGACCAGCCAGTCCCGGGAACTTGCCCACCGCAGAACGGAGAAAAAGAGCCAGGAGCTGATTGCAAGAGTGGAGCGTCAGACGGAGGATGTCTATGCGGCTTCTCTGCTCTATACGGATGACGCTCTGGACAGGGTGTACCGCTTGATGACGGAGGCTCTTTCGGCCAGTGAGAGTATCTGGAGCCGTCTGCGGCAGGACGTGGAAGAACAGCAGCGGAAGGTCAAGGAGGACCAGTTGGAGCTCCACGGGCAGCTTCAGGATTTTAAGGACTCCAATAAATATTTGAATATAATCGAGGACTACAACCGGGAGCGTGAGAAACAGGAGAAGGAAGCCCAGGCCGACAAAGGACAGGTAAAGAAAATTCAAAATGAGGCTAAGCATTATCCCATGCGGGAAAAGCCGGAGATACGAATTAACCAGGCCTATTTTGAGCGGAGAGGCCTTAAAACGGACAGTGCGAAGGCTGCGTCAGACGGTGCCGGGGAGGAAAATGTCTTCGCAAAACAAGGGATGGCGGAGAGTGACCTTCCACCTGTGTCCCAATCCCTGGAGAAAGAACCGGAGACACCCTTTGTTATGCCGGAGATTACGGTGGACCTGGACGCCGAGTATTTCAAATGGCAGGAGGAAAGAAGTCCCAAGAGAGATGAGGAATCTACGAAAGCCAACGCCAAGCGGGAATGGCGGTTTTTGTTCGGACGAAAATAGACTGCCGGTCAATATGAAATCCGTAATTTCAATCTGTTTGAATTTTGAACAGATTGAAGTTACGGATTTTTTTGTGTCACAGTAAAAATAAACCCCCTGCTATGCAGGGGGAGGGAAAATCTTTAGATATAAGTAATACTCCTGTGTTAAAATAGATGTAGGTCTGCAAACCACAAATATATAACACAGGAGGTCCTA
>CALWLN010000132.1 GCA_944381535.1 uncultured Lachnospiraceae bacterium | reverse complement strand
GCAGATTAAGATTGCTACTAAAATGATTTTGGTCAACATGAAAACAGTCCTCCTATTTTTCCTTTTACTTTACTTGTTTTGTTGTTATGAAAGGCCACAAAGGGCTTACTATTTATCCTTTTTATGAAATGACACAAAGGGTTTGCCGCTTCCCTTGTAGAAACGGCTGAACATCTCGTAATATTCCAGACGCAGCACCTGAATGCCCACAACCAGGCCTTCCAGAGCGGTTACCACAATATTTCCGAGGACCACCACGATCCAGTTAGGGCTTCCCTGCTCAATGCCGGCCAGGGTCAATACCACGCCCATCATGCCGGCATGGCTTAGGGCAAAGGCTCCCACACGGACAAAGGAGATGGTGTTGGTGGCATAGCTTAGCACCACATCGAAGCACTCTACCAGCGCCTCCACAAAGTACATCACCTTGCCCTTGGGCAGGACGGGACTCTGCCGTTCTACCAGACGGCTCAAGGGCTCCTTTAACAAGATCGCTACAAGGGGAATTCCTACCGCCAGACCGATGATGATGGTGGCCGGCAGCGCATGTCCCGTGGCGTACAGGGCGATACAGACCGCTGCCGTCCCGTAACAGATAAGTCCCGCGATTCCGCTCTGGCTAAAGAGCAATGAGCCCAGATCTTTGGCCCTGACACAATTGATGATATTCAACACCATGGCGATGAGGATCAGCACGCCGCCAAAGGCGATGGCCATCATCAGAGTTCCCATAATGTTGTCCATGGGCCTCATCCACAACGCCGGCAGGACATCCTCAAAGCCAAAGAAGCTGCCGTACAGGAAGCCGAACACCGTGGACCAGATACCGGCCACCGAGATAATGCCTGCCAGACGCATTCCCTTCAGACGATACAAAAGGAAGCCGCCCACCACCAGCACAAGCCCCTGACCCACATCTCCGAACATGATACCGAACATCAGGGTATAGGTGATGGCCACAAACAGGGTGGGGTCCATCTCGTTGTAGGCCGGCAGCCCGTACATCTCCACAAACATCTCAAAGGGCTTTAAAATCTTCGGATTCCGAAGCTTGGTGGGGGGACCGGTGCTCACGCTCTCGTCGATGTCCTCTTCGATACAGTGGACATTTTCATCCTCCGCAATTTCCTGCTTTAAGGCCTTGGTATCCGCCTTGGACATCCAGCCGTAGAGAATGTAATATTCTCCCTTGTTCTTAGGTCTGGTGCAGGCCGCAAGCTTTCGAATGTCAAAATTCTTACAGTAGTCATCCAGAGACTGGTAGGCGGACCAGATATCCCTTCGGTTCTCGGTCAGCATGCTGCACAGTTTCTCTGAAAGTTCCCGGTTCTCCTCCTCATTCTGCAGGATCTCCTGCTGTGCCCTCTCGTAAGCCTCCCTGGGCGTTCCCTCAAAGGAATCCGGCACATAGATCTGCTCAAAGTGGAAGGACAGATACAGCGCGTCAATCTCCACCGCATAGACATAGGGGACAAAATAAATCCCCCACACATAATTTTCATCACTGCTGCACTCGATAAAAAGCGTGTAGGCCGTCTCTTGAATGTAATGGTCCAGCTTGTGATAATAGTCAATGGGAATCCGTCCCAGCCGGAACTTGATAAACCGAAATTCCAGCAGCTTTTTAAACTCAAAATCCAGATTCCGGAAGCTGGCAATCGCCTTCATAAAATCCTCTAAATCCGTATTCCGTTTTTCCAGCTCCTGCTGACGCTCCAGGATTTTTCCGGTATGCTCAAAGGCGCCCTTGATGATCTCCTGGGCAGCTTCAGGCTCCATATCCTCAAGACGTCCCCCTTCCCAGGGTTCTAAATATTTCAAGAGCTCCTTCCCATTCTGGTAAGCTTCCTTGTACATATTGGTCTCAATAAAAGGCCGGACATTGGAAATGTTTCCCAGACTGGTCATCGCATTTTCAAAATGAATGTCATATTTGTCCAGATATACCTTCATTACCCGGTCGATATCATACTTTGGCCCGGTAATGTGCAGTAATTTCATTTTTTCAACCACGTTTAACCCTCCGTGTTCCTAATTCGTAATTAAAATATAGTCCTGAATCTCTTTGGGAGGAATCTGATAGCGAATTCCTTCGATAATGGTGGTGAGCCTCTCCATTTCCTGCTCCTTTAGGAACAGATACCGAAGCACCGGCGCCATGGACATGGGATATTTCTGGCTCACCCGCCGGTACATGGCTTCCACAACCTGCTGATAGGAAATCTCATCCTCCATCTTCACGAATGCCTCCCTGCCCTTAAAGTATGCCGTCTGTTCCAGAATCCGGTTCAGTTCCGGCAGGCCCGGGGCGTCCAGCATACCATCCAGTTCTTCCTTCCTTATGCGGTATCGAAAGGGAATCAGCAAGGCAAATAACTCCGCCCTGGTCTGATTGTAGTATCGTCTGGAGCGGTAAATCCACATCAGATTCAGCCAGTCAATCTGCGTTCCGTAAATACACTTTAAAATTTCTTTCAATGTCCCGGAGCCCATGCGGCCGATATCCTTATACACCTGGGTGTAATAATAAGTTTCCAGTTCTGTGGCGTAATCACCGTAACCTGCATGCTCAAAATGCTGCAGCTTAAAAAAGACCTTTTCATAGGGCGTTCCCGCCAGCGCCTGTTCAAATTCCGCCAGGCTCGTGGCTTTTTTCACCTGCTCCACGGGAAACCGCGCGTGCCGGTAGAAAAACGGATCCACATACAATTCTTTCCGCTGTTTCAGTCCGGTAAAGATCGTCTTTAAAAGCTGCTTCAGCACATCGGTCTCATAACGGAAAAACACATATTGAAAGGCCAGCCGCTGCTTTGCGTCGGAAAACCGGTACAGCTTTTCAAAATCCTGATACAGGGAATTGATGATCACCGCTTCCGCCTGGCCCCGGTGCCATCCGTCCTCCTGTCCTCCAAAGACACTGCCATAGCCTTCCGTCCCCTTCAGATAATTGATGACCTCGCCTACGGTGCCAAGCTCTGTGAGCTGACGGATCGCCTCCGCCGGCAGAAGATGACCGCTCATGGCCCGGGTCTTGGTGATCAGACCACTGTAACGCATTACATTTCCTGCCATTGCTTACACCTTCGTTATCCTTTCGAAAATTTCTTCCGCCAGTTCCTCGAGATTTCCGTCATAGGTCTCGTCAAGCTTCGCAACCTGCTGCTGATATTTCGCCGTTATGGCCGCAATCTGTCGCTGGGCCTTGCTGTCCATCTCTTCTCTGGCAGCGGTCAGCCTCTTTTCGAGGTCGGCCTCCAGCTCCTTCGCAAGACTTTTTTTATCTTCCTCCATCTGCTGCTGAAGCTGTTCCTTATGTAGCTGGGCATTCTTTAAAATGGTCCCGGCCTGCTCTTCAATCTCATACAACTTTGTGATTACCTCATTCATATGGCTCTCCTTACTGCTTAAACCAAAGGTATTTTTTAGTTCTTTATAATAATAGCACTTCTTTCTAAATATGCAAGAAAAAAATATTTTATTTTTTATCACCTGGGATAAGCATTCTCCATATAGTAAACTGTAAAATCAAATCTTTGGAGGATTTAATATGAGTGATTTAGCTGCTACAAACTGTGGATGTGGATGTGAATCCAACAACAATGGCTGCAATTCCATGATCTGGATCATCCTGCTGCTTTGCTGCTGCGGCGGCAACAACAACGGAATTCTGGGCGGAAACAACAACAATGGCGGATGCGATATTCTGATCATCATCCTGCTGCTTTTCTGCTGTGGCAACGGAAATAACGGTTTATTCGGTGGCTGCGGCTGCTAATGATTTCCCGAACCAGGGCCCGCTAAGTCGGGCCAACCAAAAAAGGCTGCTGCGGCAGCCTTTTTTGTGTGTTATACCGGACCTTTGTTTCTTATAGGAAAGGTTGTTCTCCGGGAACCCTCTTTTTTGTTTCGTTTCTCTCCTGTTTTCTGCCGGAAGGATTTTCCCGCCCCCTATGGCTCTGCTCCGTTCGATCTCTCTTTTTCCCTTCCTTTGCTCTTAAGCATGCCTCATCCACCTCGTATACACTGTTTCCATCTATGATCAACCTTCCCATTTTCACGTATCCTTTCCGATTTTGGAACCCGCCTTTTTGGCACATCGGAAGCGTTCTCACCCACAAGGCCAAAAGACATTGGTCCTGCTATCATTATATGCCGTTCTGCCAAAGCAGTTATATTTTCCCTGCCGCTCACATAGAATAAATAAAAAATGGGTAACGCAATGGAACAGGACACCAGGAAACATGCGACGGAACTGGATTCTCTTGTGCAGGACCGTCAGCTGCAAATGATAAAAACAGTCATTCCTTATATCAATCCTTCCAGTCAGGGGACCTTTGCCTTTCTCATAAAATTTATGGAACTTAAGCGCACCATGGACCTTTTTGGCGGGGCAAACGCTTCCCTTCAAATGTGCTCCGCCCCGGAAGCAGCGGAGCCGCTTTCTGTGAAACTTCTCGCTACGCTTCTCGATTTTTCCACGGAAGAGGAACGGGAGACGATTGACATGCTCATGAATTACGCGCAGATGTTTTCCGGCAATGGAAACTTATAACCCCCTTCGAAAGGAGTCACTATGGATTCATCATTTTTTACCAACAATCCCAAGTTAAACAATATTTCGCCGGAGAAGCTTCAATTTCTGATGGAGATGGCCAATCAGGAGAAGGGAGCTACGCCCAAGGATATGATGTCCACGCTCATGTCGGCCTCCACCGCCGCAAAAAACAAGGGCGTGAACTTTGACAGTTCCGAGACGGACCTGATCGTGGAGGTGTTAAAACAGAATATGTCGGACAGCGACAAATCCAAGGCGGATATGATCCTGAATATGATGCGGAAGCGGAACGGAGGCTAAAAAGCCTTATAGGAGAACATAAATCATTATAGAATGGGACTTGCAAGGGCAATGTACTGACCTCGCAAGTCCCATTTCCTTTCGGAGGGCTATAGTGAACGGCAAATTTATTTGTCGTTCACTATAGTTCCTTATGATTTGCCTCCGAACACCTCTTTCACCGCATTCAGATAACCGTAACCATAGAGATCGTCCGGCTCCAGATAGCTGGTCTCCGTCCACTCGTTCCAGCTGTTGACGGTAACAAGGGGCGCCTGGCCCGGATGACTGTCCGCATACTCCTTCGCCATCAGAAAGCCCTCCTTCACAGCCTCGGGGGTATTGTTCTTCACCACACCCTCCCGCAAGCCTGCAAATCTGGGATTATTGTCCCATCCTACGGAAATATGCGGGAAATAGGGAATGGTATATTCCTTCTCCAGTCGCTGCCACTCCTTCTTTACATCCGCAAGAATCTCCCGGTAATCCCGGTCAATATCCGTAAAATGAACAAACTGATAATGGCTGATACTGGAAAATCCCAGTCCTGTCACAACCTCATTTTCTGTCTTTCCCATGCTGCTGTCCACACCGGAAAGATTCAGCACATTTCCATATACGGTCAACTGCAGGTTCCACTCTGAAACGTGCGAAGAAACGTGGCGTTGTCCCCACAGCGAAAGGCAAG
>CALWLN010000131.1 GCA_944381535.1 uncultured Lachnospiraceae bacterium | reverse complement strand
TGGGAAACTGCCATCCGAAGAAAGAGGATTACGATCTGCTGCAGTTAATCATGATACGGCTGGGAGAGAAGGATTACCGGAGCGAGGGAGAAGATGTGCTGGAATTTCTGTCCACCATATTCTACTCTCACGGGCAGGGTTTTCGAAAGAAGATATCGAAGTATATTGGTTTGGAGAGCAGCTTACAGCGAAAGGAGGTTGAGAGTATGATCGGACTGGGAGAGAGCATTTTTCTGGAAGGCGTAGAGGAGGGACGAGAGAAAGGAATTGAGCAGGAACGCGTCAATACGGAACGCGAGCGGCAGCGTGCCAATGCCGCTGAGGGCCGTGCCAATGCCGCCGAGGCGGAGATACAGCGTCTGAGAGAAGAAATACGCAAAATGAAGGAAAACGGCTATCAGAACGCTTAGACACAAACCTCCGGGTTTTTCTGTTGTATCCCTTACAAGATTCCACGTCTGTACGCTATAATATCAAACAGCATTATTGGGACAAATTTGCGCAAGCAGGCGATATGCTATATGGAAGAACATATTTATGAAGACATAAATTATGCTGATGTTGCAAAAAGCGTACATATGTCCAGTTATAATTTTCATCGCACATTCAGTTTCATCGCCGGAATGACAGCTAACGAATATATCAGAAACAGGCGCCTTACACTGGCAGCCCAAGAACTTCAAACAACGGATATATCGGTGATTGATGTTGCTTATAAGTATGGCTATGAATCTCCGGAAAGTTTTTCTAAGGCTTTTTCGCGATTTCATGGCTCGACTCCAAGACAGGCAAAGCAAAAAGGCGCAGAGCTTCATTTGTTTAATCCCCTTGTAATAAAAATCACATTAGAAGGTGGCAGTATTATGGACTACAGAATGGAGCACAGGGATTCCATTAAGCAAATCATAAGTAATCAAGGAGCGTAACTATTCAACTTGAGAGCAGCCGGCCCCCCGGCTGCTCTTCTCCTATTTTTTATGGAGGAACTCATACTCCGACAGCGTCTTCCACTCCTCCGTCACCGCTACTTTCCCGCTTCATAATACTCCGGCAAATATTTCTCCAGCACGGAAAACTGGGCCGGCCCCATTTCCATCAGCGCCTGGTGAAAACGGTAGTCGCTGTAACTCTCCCCATACATCCCTTTGGCAGCTTCCTTTAAACTCAAAAATTCCAGATAGCCGATATAATACTTCAGGTAATGGGCCGGTTCCTCCACGATCAACTGATACACCTCCGTCAGAACTTCCTGATCAGTAATCTGATATTCCCCGAAAAATCCCATCATCTCCTCCAGGCTCCAGCCGTCATAGTGGATTCCCATGTCCGCCGTGGCATAGAGGCTTAGAAGCGCCGACTGGTCCCGCATGAGAAGCTGAGCCAGATTGGCGTCAATGTCCGCATAGGAATAGGAAATCATTTCCACGTAGGTGGCCCAGCCCTCGGAGTAGCCGCTGGTGCCCAGGAGACTTCGCATCGGCGAAAAGCCCTGGCTGCGCTCCATGACGTTCTGGTACAGGTGTCCCGGAAAGCCCTCGTGGGCCAGGGTGGTGTAAAGCTTCAGCTTCTGATACTGGCTGGAACCGTTGATATGTATGGCGTTCTGGCTGATATCGTCAATGGGAATCGCCAGGTAAAAGGCCGGCGCCATATATTCCTCCAGGGAGGGGTGTACATATTTTATGGTGAAAGCCGTATCCGGCGGCGCAGGAAAATCCTGCAGCATTTTTGTCTGAAGTTCCTGTAAAATGGCGGTGGGGTCCTGGTTATCAAAGGCATAGGAGGTGGCCTGGGCCAGAAGCTCCGGCTGCCCGGAAATCAGTCTGGCCGCCTCTGTCATATCCTCCGCCCGCTGACTGGCCGTGGCTTTCTTTAGTTCCTCTACTGTGTGTTCCGAGCCGGTATAGGAGGTTACCAGGTATTCATAGTATTCCTTTCCCTTGGGCAGGTGGCTTAACCCCTGCTGATTTTTGCCGGAAGTTTTTAACTTCTCCAGTCCCTGAATGAGCATTTCATAGGCGGGAATCACCACCTCCTGAACGGCCCGGCGGTTTTGCTCCCGGTAGCTTTCCTTTTGCTGGTCGCTTAACTCTGCCATGGCACTCAATTTATTGTCAAAGGTGTCCAGAAGATAATTTTTTTCTTTGTCGGCAATGAAATTCCGGCACTGGCTGATGATGTCCTCGGCGGCAAACTGAGGCATGAACAGGCCATTGTTGGCTTTCTCCATCTGAAATAGCAGAATCTGGCGAAAGTAGTCCTTCGTCTCGTTTAAAAGAGCCAGGTAATCCAGCACGTCTCCCTCGTTGTAAAAGGCATACTCGGCCATCAGCACGGGAAGTTCCGCCTGGATTCCGGTGGAAGGACGCAGCACTTCCTCATAAAGGGAAAGCCCGGTAACCGACAGCCCGGTCTCCACCTCCCGGCTTAAAATATCATAGGTCAGCTGCTGGTCCAGGGACAGCTTTTTGAAATTGAAGTTCTTTAAAGCGGAGCGGATATTTTCAAGGTCCGCCACCTGTGCCTGCCGGCTCTCCTTACTGATATCCCCGTAGGTTACGGTGTACTCAGTAATTCCGTAATTTTCGGGATTTTTCAGAGTGTAATGAAGATTGATGGTGCTGGAGGTCACCTGCTGGCAAAAGAGATTGTTCAGATAGTCGTCAAAAGATTTCTGACATTCCTCGGTGGTTTTTGGAGAGGCGAAGAGTTCCGGAGAGTTTCCCTTAAGGTAAGCGCCGCCCCAGATTGCTGCGGCTAGAAGCGTAAGGCTCAGAGTGAAAAGTACCAGGCGCCGGATGAGTTGCTTTTTTTTCATGGGCAGGATAAGCTCCTGTTTTTGTCTATTCTATGTGACGGACGGACGAAATATGATACATAACATACCTGGTCATTCCCCCATATCCCCTGCATATAATGATTACAAGGAACAATTTGAGGTTTATTTCATGTTGAATTATTTGTGGGGATTTATGCTGTTGATCGGCGTAGTCTACGGGGCGCTGAACGGAACGCTGCCCTCTCTTACGGACGCAGCCTTAAGTTCCGCCAAAGAAGCTGTAACGCTTTGCATTACCATGCTGGGGGTGATGTCCTTCTGGATGGGACTTATGCGGATTGCCCAAAAGGCGGGAATTATCTCCGGAGCCACCAGGAAGCTTATGCCCTTTTTGCGGTTTCTCTTCCCCCGGCTTCCGGCAGACCATCCGGCTAACGGGTACATAGCCACCAATATGATCGCCAATATTTTCGGACTGGGGTGGGCTGCCACGCCGGCAGGCTTAAAGGCCATGGAAGCGCTGGCAGAACTGGAGGAGGACAGACGGGAATTTCCGTCTTTAGGGAGACTTAAGTCACACTCCGCCCAAGCAAAAGGAACTCGTCGGGTAAAATCCGGGGCACTCCCCGACCGGGCCAAAGGAGCTATGCCGCCGGGTGTGGCCAGCAGTGAGATGTGTAATTTTCTGATCATCAACATTTCCTCCCTGCAGCTGATTCCGGTAAATATTATCGCCTATCGGGGGCAGTACGGCAGTGTAAACCCTGCCGCCATTGTGGGGCCGGCCATTGTGGCCACCATTCTCAGCACCGGGGCGGGAATTTTGTTTTGCAAGCTGGCAGACTGGAGGAAGGGACTATGAGCTTTTTAATTTTTCTCTCCAACGCCATCATTCCTCTGCTTATCTTCTACATTGTGGCGCTGGGCTTATCCAGACGACAGAACATCTACGAGGATTTCATCAAAGGGGCCGCAGAAGGCTTCAAGACGGTCCTCGGCATTATGCCTACGCTGATTGGACTGATGGTGGCGGTGGGGGTGCTGCGGGCTTCCGGATTTCTGGACTTTTTGTCGGGGCTTCTGGGGGGATTTATGTCTTTTCTTCATTTTCCCTCGGAGCTGGTGCCCGTGACCATTGTAAAAATGTTTTCCTCCTCAGCCGCCACTGGTCTTTTGATTGATATTTTTAAAGAGTTCGGGCCGGATTCCACCCTTGGCATGATGGCCTCCATTATGATGAGCTGCACGGAAACCATTTTCTACACCATGAGCGTTTACTTTATGGCGGCTCATGTACATAAGAGCCGCTACACCCTGGCCGGAGCCCTGTTTACCACCCTGGTGGGGACCATGGCAAGCGTAATTCTGGCGGGGCTGATGTAGGACCCCACTATGTTACCGAGACGGCAAAATACAGAATCATCAAACGTAACTTTGGCAGACGAAAGCAGACCCTCACCACCTGGACCGCCACCGGCTGTGGCGTCCCTTTTTAATTACCTTAAAACGTCCTCTGGCTCTCCGGCGGGAACGCGCACGGTGCCGGAGGATATAAAAATTTCTTGTCAGATAAACTGCCAGCGCAATCAATCCCGCCAAAACCGCCACGGCTCCGATTCCAAGAAGGATATACTCCACCCGGATCTCTACCACCGGTGTTTCCGTCTCCTGCTGCTCATTCTCCAGAGTGTGGAAGGAATAGGACTCCACTTGCGCGTTTGTAATCTTGATGTCCGCACCGCCCACAACCCTGCCGGCGTAGGAATACTGAAGCCGCGCCACGGTATCATCCTGCCCTTCCGCCTCCACAATTTCGCAGTCGGCCTCCGTAAAAGGCACCGAGGCGGGCAGTATAATGGCTCCGTTTCGATCCATATCCACAATGCTTCCGGCTGTGCCGAAAATTTCCTCGTTGGCCGTTCCCTTTATCTCATAGTCAGATTCATTTTCTGCCACATTCCAGAGAGTAAAATTCTCAAAACAGTAATCCATCAGCGCCCGGGTATCGGTGTATTGCGCTCCAGCGGTCTCCTTCATCACCACACAGATCAGTGTTACGCCGTCTTTTTCCGCAAAGGTCACCAGGGTGTTTCCGGCAACGGTTGTGTAGCCGGTTTTTCCGCCGATACAGTACTCATACAGGTATTCGCTGGTCTGATAATTGGTGAGCATCTTGTGATGATTTACCATGTAGGTCTCTTCATTGGGATGTTTGTTGGTGAAGGGGATGGTATACCGCTCCGTCCGGGTGATGATCCGAAACTGCTCATTTTCCATGGCCGCCCTGGAAATCAGTGCCATATCGTAGGCGCTGGTGTAGTGCTGCTCATCCGGCAGACCGTGGGGATTGTTGAAATGGGTGTCCGTGCAGCCCAGCTCCGCGGCCTTGTCGTTCATCATCTGAACGAAATTGTCATAGCCCTTTCCCACATGCTCCGCCACCGCATAGGCGCACTCATTGGCGGAAGCCAGCATAACCGCGTACAGACACTGCTCCATGGTCATAATCTCCCCCACATCCCGGGAGATGTGGGTGCTGTCCCGCTCAATATTGTATATGGCGTCGTGGGAGAAGGTTACCTCCTCATCCATACTGCTGTTTTCAAGCGCTAAAAGTGTTGTCATTATTTTGGTAATACTGGCCGGATACCGCTGCTCGTGAGCATTTTTCTCATATAAAACGGTTCCGGTGGATGCCTCCATCACAATGGCGGAGGGGCCTTCCACCTCCGGCCCGGCGGGCCAGTAGGCCTCTGCCTGTGCTGTGTACGCGCTGCATGGGAGCAGAAAAATGATACCGGCCAGAATTACACATAGTAGCTTCTGTGTTTTCATAGATTTCTCCTTTTATCTTTCCCCGTGATGCCGGCGTATGACAGGGCAATATGCCCCCCTGTACACCGACTGACGCTATTATTATAATATGTTTTCCAAAATATGGCAATCTTTTACATTTCTTTTACGATTTTTTTAAGCACGGTTTTTTTTCGAGGAAAAATGTGCTATACTGGGAACACTGAACATTAGCGATCCATTCCCAGGAGGTACTATATGAGATTACGAAACATTCCCGGTTCCCGGGAGGTCATTGCGGAGAATATATGGTGCGTACAAGCACCAGAGACAAAAAAGGGCTGCTGGCAGGAGCTTTTTGGAAACGCGCATCCCATTCATATCGAGATCGGTATGGGAAAAGGCCAGTTCCTTATGGAGCTGGCCCGGCGGAATCCGGAGATAAACTATGTGGGAATTGAAAAATATTCCAGCGTGCTCCTTCGGGCCCTGCAGAAAATGGAGGAGGCCCCCCTTGACAACCTGCGATTTATCCGCATGGACGCGGAAACCATTACGGAGGTATTTGCAAAAGACGAGGTGGCCCGGATTTATCTGAACTTCTCGGACCCCTGGCCCAAGGACCGACATGCCAAACGGCGGCTGACCTCCCGGGAATTTTTCGCCCGATATGATAAGTTTCTTCAGCAGGACGGACAGGTGGAATTTAAGACGGACAACGTGGGACTGTTCGATTTCTCGCTGGAGCAGGTGGAACTGGCAGGCTGGAGGGTAGTGGACCAAACCAGAGATCTGCATAGAGATGAACGAATGAATCAGGACAATATCATGACCGAATATGAGGAGCGGTTTTCCGCCCTGGGAAATCCAATCCGCAAGCTGATCGCCATGCGGTAGTCTTTATCTTCGTGCCACCTTTTTCCGGTACTCCCCCGGGGACATATGTATGAGTTTCTGAAAGACCCGGCTGAAGTATTTCATATTTTCATAACCCACGAAAAGCCCTATCTCCCGGATACTGTAATCGCTGCCGGCGATAAGCTCGCAGCTTTTTTCCACCCGAATCCGCTGAACATACTCCAGCACGGTCATCCCCGTCTCCCGGTGGAATTTTCGGCTGATATACTGTGTACTGTAATGGTGCTCCCGGCAAAATTTTTCCAACAGGCCGTGCTCCCGATAATGCCTGTCGAAATACCCGATGGCGGAAAGAATCATTTCGCTCTGGACCGCTTTCTGTGCCTTCCCGGCTTCCTGGTAAAAAATCTTGCGCATGGTCAGGGTGAGAATCTCCATCAGACGGCTTCGGAAAATTTCCTCATAGCCAATCTGCTTCTTGCTATACTCCTCCTGCATTCCCAGAAGCAGGGCAAGCACCCTTTTGTCATCATCATGAAAAATCTGATTTACCGGGGTCTTGATCCGACTAAAATACCTCCGGTAATAGCGGATAAAACAAACCTGAAGAAGCTCGTCGAACATCTTGCAGTCGGAGAGTGTTTCGTCAATACACTCCGGCAGGAACAGGCAGTTGATCAAGGTGAGATTTTTGCTGTTCTTATAGCTGTGCTCAATGCCATAATCCACAATAAAATAATCTCCCTCCTTCAAAATACCCTTCTCCCCGTTTAGCGTATGCTCCACGCTTCCCCCGGTGACATAGGCCAGCTCAAAAAACTGATGCCGGTGAGGTTCCATGTCTTCCTGGCGGTAGGGCATGATCACTATTTTATCCCGGGTTTCCTTTGCGTTCTCCTTTAATTGCAGGATATGTTCTTTCTTCATATATGTCATATTTGCCCCCTGTTTCGGTCATATTAGGTCCTTTTTTTACATTCTATCATCTGGTAATGTTATAGTCAACAAAGGAATTTTTAAGGAGGTACATCATTATGGAATGGAAAGCAAAATGGCTGGCCCCGGCGGAGGACATGGGTGACGTTGTCCCCCTGTTTTCGAAAAGTTTTTCCCTGTCCGGTAAAGCGCAGGCGGCCACCCTGTACATCACGGCTCTGGGTGTCTATGAAGCCTGCCTCAACGGCTCCCGGGTGGGGGAATTTGTCCTGGCTCCGGCCTGGACAGCGTATTACAAGCGGCTGCAATACCAGGCCTATGACGTGACGGAGCTGCTGCAGGAGGAAAACGCGCTGAAAGTCCTGGTGGGAAAAGGATGGTATCGGAGCCGGATGCCCGGCTGGACGCCATCGGAGTATCAGAAGGGCCTTCAGTCCAATCCCGCCGCCCTGTTGGCGCAGCTTGAAGTCACCTTTGAGGACGGTTCCACCCAGATCATCGCCGGCGACGAGAGCTGGGCCGTCTCCGAGAGCAGCGTCCGCTTCTCCGAAATCTACGACGGAGAGATTTACGACGCTTCCCTGGAGGAATTTTCACAGGCTCCCGTCAAGATATTCGACGGACCCTTCCACACCCTGATTTCCCAGGAGGGAGAGGAAGTCCGGGAACAGGAGCGGATTGCGGCCGCCACTGTCTTCGTGACACCCAAGGGCGAGACTGTTGTTGACTTTGGCCAGAACCTCACAGGTTATGTAGAAATCTCCCTGAACGCCGAAAAAGGGCAGGTTGTAGACCTTTCCTTTGCGGAGGTCATGGATAAGGAGGGCAATTTCTATACGGAAAATTACAGCAGCGCCAAGGCACAGTACCACTACACCTGCTGCGACGGCCCCCAGACCTACAAGCCCAAACTGACCTTTTACGGCTTCCGTTATATCCGGGTAAATGAGTTCCCCGGCGGCGTGGAAAACATGGATAAATCCTGCTTCACCGCAGTGGTGCTGCATTCCGATTTAAAACGGACGGGGTATCTGAATTCTTCCAACCCCCTGCTGAACCAGCTCTTTGACAATATTGTCTGGGGCCAGAAGGGCAATTTTGTGGATGTGCCCACGGACTGCCCCCAGAGAGACGAGCGTCTGGGATGGACGGGAGACGCGCAGGTATTTGTGCGCACCGCCTGCCTCAACTACGACTGCGAGAAATTTTTCACCAAATGGCTGGCCGATATGACAGCGGACCAGGGCGAAAACGGACGTATCGGTCATGTGGTACCGGATCTGCTTCAGGCAAAAACTGCCAGCGCTGCCTGGGGAGACGCCGCTGCCATCTGCCCCTGGGAGGTATATTTAGCCTACGGCAACCCCGCCATTTTAAAAGCCCAATTTGAAACCATGAAGAAATGGGTGGGCTATATCACCGAAACCACCACCACACCCAATCTCTGGACAGGCGGCGAGCATTTTGCGGACTGGCTGGGACTGGACGCCCCCTCCGGCAGCTATAAGGGCTCCACCCGGGAGGATTTTATTGCCTCCGCCTTTTACGCCCATTCCACTGCTCTGGTAATAAAAGCCGGAAAGGTATTGGGTGAGGATGTTTCCGAATACGAGACCCTGCACGGACAGATCGTGGAAGCCTTCCGCAAGGCATATCCCACCTACGAGACTCAGACAGAATGTATTCTGGCCGCTCATTTTTCTCTGGCCCCGGATCCTGCGGCAGCCGCCGACCAGCTGGCCGATATGGTAAAGAGCGCCGGGACTCAGTTGAAGACGGGATTTGTGGGAACTCCCTACATGCTGCATGTGTTAAGCAATTACGGCTACACGGATCTGGCCTACGCTCTGCTGCTTCGGAAGGAATACCACTCCTGGCTGTATCCCGTTACCAAGGGCGCTACCACCATCTGGGAGCACTGGGACGGCATTATGGAAAATGGTGACTTCTGGAGCGCTGACATGAACTCCTACAACCACTACGCCTACGGTTCCGTGGCCGACTGGGTATATTCCGTAGCCGCCGGTATCAACACCCAGGAAGCATATCCCGGCTATGAGCGGGTACGGATTGCGCCCCACCCCGACAGCCGCCTTGATTGGCTGGAAGCTGTTTTGGAGACGCGCCATGGAAGGATTTCTTCCCGCTGGAAGAAGGAAGGCGACCTGTGGGAGTACGCCATCACCACGCCGGTGCCCGGTGAGATCGTCATTGGGGATACCGTGCATGAGGTGAAGGCCGGAAGCTATATTTTCTATAGCAAGTGTTAAAAAGAACAGCCGCTTACACGATTCAAGATCGCGGAAGCGGCTGTTCTTTTATCCCTTTCGCCGACAAAACCGCAGGAAGGGAAATCTTATAAATGGCCAGAAGATTTTGCAGCACGGTTTCCTTCTCCCGGGTCATGGGGTTTTTCGCCCACTCCATCAGCAGGCCGGCAGAAGCTTCCGTATAAAAGGCCGCCAGAAAATCCTTGAACTGCCTGTCAATTTTCACCTTCAGATTTTCCTCTCCCTGCTCAATCACCCCGTACATAACGGAAAAAAGGTCGTCGTAAAAAAAGCTTTTGATTTCTTCATACCTCACGGAATCCAAAGCGCTGTTTATCATATTTTTATTTTTCAAAATGGTAATAAAATGTTTTCCGGTTGACATTACACGCAGTAATCAGTTCGCTCACTGTGATCTTGGAGAGTTTCTTCTTCTCCATGGCATGCTTCAACGCAGCAGCCAGCGACTGCTTTGTTCTCAAAGACAACTCCTCGTTTGTCATTCTCCCACTCCCTTATAGATGAATCCGCCGCTTATTCGTTGCGGTTCGCGGCCGGCCCGGTGACGCGTTTTGTGAAACCGGCGTGTATATAACTTTTTTATTATACACTTGTCCGGCAAATGCTTCAACGGACATTTTTCTCCATTTGTCCGGCAAGCCATTTCATGCTTACTATTTCCCATCGGCCCGATAACATTCCCTGGAAATTTCCCCGTCAAATCACCCGTTTTGTCCCTTATTACCCATTTGACGGGAAATTGACCGTTGTATTTCAAACTCTTTTTACTAGAATAGGAGCAGTGAACACACGCAACCTCTTTATTGTCCATGGAAGAAAAGGAGCAGACCCCATGAAAAAATTTTATCAACGAATCGTCAACAACCCCAAAAAGATTCTCGTATCCTTTCTCCTGCTGGCTGTCATCTGCGCTTTTTTGCAGGGAATGGTATCCGTCAACTATGATATCACGGCCTATCTCCCGGAGGATACGGATTCCACCATTTCACTGGAAATGATGGAGGAAGAATTTGGCGGCGGAATCCCAAACGCACGGGTGATGGTAAAAGACGTCACGGTTTTTCGTCTTTGCGGTACTGTTTATCACAACCACCTCCTGGGCAGAACCGCTGTTGGTAATGCTTGGTCTGGGCGTGGCCGTACTCATCAACGCCGGCACCAACCTGATTTTCGGAGAAATTTCCTTTGTCACCAACGCCGCCGGATCTATTTTGCAGTTGGCTGTGTCCCTGGACTATTCGGTATTTCTGATTCACCGGTTTGAAGAATGCCGGAGAGAAACGCCCAACCCCAAAGAAGCCATGGTGGACGCTCTCTGCAAATCCACCAGCTCCATCCTGTCCAGCGGACTGACCACGGTCATTGGGTTTCTGGCTCTTGTATTCATGCAATTCCGGATCGGCCCCGACCTTGGGCTTGCGCTGGCCAAGGGCATTGCCCTCAGTCTGATCACGGTATTTGTCTTTATGCCCGTTCTGGTTCTGTCCACGCAAAAATGGCTGCAAAAGACAAGGCACCGTAGTCTCCTGCCCGGCTTCCGGGGATTTGGCAAAGCTATTTATCATGTGATGATTCCATTGGTCTGCGTATTTGTGGCGCTTATTGCGCCTGCGTATCTGGCCTCCAACGCCAATGACTTTTACTACGGAGCCTCACATATATACGGAGAGGATACGGAGCTTGGCCAGGACATTCTTGCCATTGAAGAACGGTATGGGAAAAGCGACACCTATGTGGCCATGGTTCCCCGGGGCGACCTGACCACGGAGCAGGAATTGTCCGTAGCCCTCCATAAGCTTCCGCAGGTAAAAAGCGTTCTCTCCTACGTGGATACGGTGGGTGCGGAAATTCCCATGGAATATCTGGACGCAGACACCCTTTCCCAGCTTGTGTCCGATCATTACAGCCGCTTTGTCATCACGGTGGAAGCGGAAGACGAAGGAGAGGAAACCTTTGCTCTGGTGGAAAACATCCGAAATACGTTAAATACTTATTATCCCGACAGCTACTATCTGGCCGGCAGCGGCGTGAGTACCTACGATCTGATGGATACCATCACCGCGGATACGGTGAAGGTCAATCTGATTGCCATCGGAGCCATTTTCCTGATTCTCCTGGTGACCATGAAATCCATCTCCCTGCCCATTATCCTGGTACTTGCCATTGAAACGGCGGTGTGGCTTAACCTGTCAATTCCTTATTTCCAGGGTTCTACGGTATTCTACATCTCCTACCTGATCATCAGCTCCATTCAGCTGGGAGCCACCGTGGACTACGCCATTTTGCTTACGGAACGCTATACAGAATTCCGAAGCAGCAAAACTAAAAAACAGGCGGTGGTGGAGACGGTGGCAGTGGTCACCCCCTCGGTCATAACCTCCGGCACCGTACTGGCAGTGGTGGGCTTTCTGATGGGTTATTTTTCCAGCCACGGCATTTTGTCCCAGCTTGGGATGTTCTTAGGGATAGGGAGCCTGCTTTCCCTGGCGATAGTATTGTTCGTTCTTCCGGGGCTCCTGTATCTGCTGGACGGCTTTATCCACTGCACAACCTTAAACCTGGATTTTTATCAACAGCCAAAGGAGGATATTTCACATGAAAATTGTTAAACGAATGTTGCCCGCCGTGCTTTCCACAGTTCTGATTCTCAACTCCGCCATGCCGGCTTTCGCCGCCGGTGCCGGGGAGAGCTCTCCCTCTGAAAAGGAAGAGGTAATCTATATCACGCTTTCCGCAGACGGCTCCATGAAAAATACTTATGTGGTAAACAGTTTCAGCGGCGGGAACATCACCGATTACGGAGACTATGATTCTGTAAAAATGCTGAACACCGACGATACCATTACAATGGACGGGGATAAAATCACCCTCTCCTCCTCCGCCAAAAAGGTTTATTACCAGGGAGAGCTTACGGACGTTGAAATCCCCTGGAACATTTCCCTAAGCTATTATCTGGACGGGACAGAGTATTCTCCGGAAAAAATCGCCGGAAAAAGCGGGAATCTGGAAATTTATTTTAAGGTGACGAAAAATCCGGACTGCCAGGGTTCCTTTTTTGAAAACTATGCCCTGCAAGCCTCCTTCACCCTGGATACGGAGCTCTGCGAAAATATCGCCGCCCCGGACGCTACCATTGCCAATGTGGGAAGCGCTAAGCAGCTTACCTATACCATCCTTCCCGGCCAGGGGATTGACACCGTTATCACGGCGGACGTGACAGATTTTGAAATGAGCGCTGTTTCCATCAACGGTATCCGCCTCAATCTGAATGTGGAAGTGGATGACACAGAGCTGCAAGACAAGGTAAATGAACTGATTGACGCAGTGAAACAGCTTGACGACGGCGCAGCAGACCTTTCCGACGGTTCCGGAGAGCTTTCCGAGGATTCCTCTCAGGTTACGGAGGGCGCAGCCTCCCTGGACGGCGGAATTTCCGCCCTTAACAATGGGGTGACCGCTCTGCAAAATGGATTGGCGGCCCTGCAGGACGGCCTTGACAGCTTAAACGCTCAGTCCTCCTCCCTTGTAAACGGTTCCGCGGAGGTGAAAAACGCCCTGCTCACCATACAGACGGCAGTAAATTCCATCTCCGCGGCCAGCGAGGATTTAGCCCTGCTCACAGAGGCTTCCGGGCAGATCCAACAGGCCATCGATGACCTCTATGACGGAGCCGCCGCCCTTCAAGCCAATCTGGGCTACGCCCAGTACAAGGCTCTGATGGCGCAATACGGCCTGGATATCGACACGCTGCAAGCCGGAAACACCCAGGCAATTTCCGGTTTGCAGGAGCAGATTTCCGAACTCCAGGATAAGCTGGCACAGCTGGAAAATACGCCGGGTATGGACACGATTGCCGCTCTGCTGAAGGCGCAGTTAGCGCCGCTTCTGGAGCAGCTTGAACGGGTAATCACCCTGCTGGAAGGGAACAATGCCGCCATCAGCGGGACAGAAAGCTATTTAGACGGAATCGCCTCCCAGCTACCGGCTCTCACCGAAGGACTGGCAGAATTAAAGACCCGCTACAAAGCCTTTGACGCTTCCATTTCCCAGCTGGTAAATACCTTAAGCGGCATGATGGGAAATCTCTCCGCACTGTCCGATGGCCTGAATCAGCTTGTGGAAAAATATGGCGAACTGGATGAAGGAATCGGCGCTTACACCGACGGCGTGGCCACCCTGGTAGCCGGATACCGGCAGGTGATGGAAGGCGTATCTTCCTTGACGGAGGGCAGCGGGGAACTGGTATCCGGTTCCGGCCAGTTATGCGATGGAACCGCGGCACTCTATGAGGGCGCAGCCTCCCTCTGGGATGGCGCCCAGGAGCTGTCCGAAGGGACCGGACAGTTCCGGGAGGAAACCTCAGACATGAACACGCAGATTGAGGAGGAAATCCACCGCCTGTTGGAATCCATCGAAGGCAGTACGGACCATCCCCAATCCTTCGTCTCCGAAAAAAATACCAACGTGGCCTCCGTGCAATTTGTGATCCAGACGGAGGGTATCGAAGCGGAGGAGGCGGTAGAAGCCGCTGCTGTGGAGGAAGAAGAGCTTTCCTTCTGGCAGAAGCTGCTGCAGTTGTTTGGGCTCTAGGAAGCTTTGCACAGAAGTGATCTTTCCGGCATAGAATATCAACAGAGATGTGTTGGAGGACTGCCATGGCGAAACATAAAAATGGGCTCAACCGGAAGCTGGCAGATTTTACCTACGCCAAGCCCAACTTGAACAACCGTATGCTGGAGCTTCGAAAAGGCTTTCAGGAAGTCGCCTCTATGCTGGAGGTCAAACAGAAAAAGAGATAGCAGAAGGAGAGCCCAATCCCTAACTTCGTCTGGGGTTGGGCTCTCCTTTCTGTGTTCCAATGTACGATGTGGATATTTTTTCTTTAACAAAATGGCTCCGTCTACAACTTGTATCTCCAGATAATCATTATTCTCTATACCTGCCAAAGCCAATAATTCCTTTGAAAGTCGAATTCGAATCATGAATCAGCTTCCCACTCAAAATCCGCCGCCTTCACTGGCTGGCCGGGCTTTAGAACAATAAAGTTTTCCTCCCACCGGCCTGTCAGCAGCTGCCGGAGGATTTCCG
>CALWLN010000130.1 GCA_944381535.1 uncultured Lachnospiraceae bacterium | reverse complement strand
GATCGTTCAGATACTCGGTGTAGCTGGTCAGCCAGTTGATGGCCGGGTAATGTCTGGCATAGGCCAGAGACTTATCCAAAGCCAGGAAGCAGCGGACAAATCGCTTGGTATTCTGGGTCACGGGTTCGGAAAAATCGCCGCCCTGGGGGGACACCGCGCCGATGATCGTCACGCTGCCGTCACTGCCGTTTAAATTCTCCACATAGCCCGCCCGTTCATAGAAGGCGGACAGCCTGGAAGCCAGGTAAGCCGGAAAGCCTTCCTCCGCCGGCATTTCCTCCAGACGGCCCGACAGTTCTCTTAAGGCCTCGGCCCACCGGGAGGTGGAGTCCGCCATGATGGCTACGTGATATCCCATATCCCGGTAATATTCCGCCAGCGTGATCCCGGTATAGATACTGGCCTCACGGGCCGCCACCGGCATATTGGAGGTGTTTGCGATCAGCGCCGTCCGGTCCATCAGAAGATTTCCGCTCTTTGGGTCCACCAGTTCAGAAAATTCCTCCAGCACGTTGGTCATCTCGTTGCCCCGCTCTCCACAGCCGATATAGATGATGATATCCGCGTCGCACCATTTTGCCAGCTGGTGCTGGGTCATGGTCTTGCCGGTACCGAAGCCGCCAGGCAGAGCGGCTGTACCTCCTTTGGCAATGGGGAACAGGGTATCCAGAATACGCTGTCCCGTCACCAGGGGACGGTCCGCCGGAAACCGCTTGTTCACCGGTCTGGGTATCCGAATGGGCCACTGCTGGGTCATGGTCAGGGAAATCTCTCGTCCGTCATCCTCTTTTATCACCACAAGCGTGTCCGCAATGGTATATTTTCCGTCCGCAACCACACTGGTCACAACCCCGTGGAGCTCCGGCGGCACCATCACCTTGTGGGTGATAGCCTGTGTCTCCGGCACCTTGGCAATGACGGTTCCCGGATATACCCGGTCCCCCACCGACACGCAGATCGCGGTATCCCAGAGTCGCTCTTGATCCAGCGAATCCACATTGACGCCCTTGGGAATAAATGCCCCGCCCACCTCGGCCACTGCCTTGAGAGGACGCTCAATCCCATCAAAGATGTTGGTGAGAATCCCCGGGGCCAGGGTAACGCTTAAGGCCTTCCCCTCTCCCTCCACCAATTCTCCCGGCTTCAGGCCTGTGGTCTCCTCAAACACCTGGACGGTAGTCCTGTTTTTCTGAAGGCCGATGACCTCACCTACCAGGCGGTCTTTGCCCACGTACACCATTTCCGCCATCTTAAAGCCCGGATTCCCCAGGATGGTCACAATCGGGCCATTAATTCCATATATTTTTCCTGTTACATTCATGAACGAAATCTCCTCTCATGATTACTTAAAAAGCATACGCGTCCCATTCCTGACGGAGCCTGGTCTGAAAGGATTCGTCTATCAGGACATTTTTGGAGCGCACCTCCGCGCGGATTCCGCCGCCGAAGTCCGTCTCACTGACAGTCAGCACGCAGCCGGTTTCCTGCTCTAAGCGCTCCTTTTTCCCGGCATCGGCAGGATCCAGATAAACAATGAGTTTCTCCTGCCTGGCGAATTTCCTGGCCATTTTTATTTTTGCGATCAGATAGGCTTCATAATCCTCACTCTCCCGAAAATGGGCGAGTTTCTCCTGCACTTCCGTAAACAGCGCCTTCTTTTTTTCCTGCTGGCGCAGGTTCAGGCTCCGCTTGAGTTCCGTCACAGCCTGGGAAATCTGCCGGTTTTCCTCCCGTTTCAGCTTTTCCTCCTCCACGCGGTATCTGGATTCCATCTCATCCATTTTATTTTTCTTGTATTCCTCCATCATTTTATCCATGGATAAGGTAAATTCCTTTAGATCGTTGCTGCTCTGCTTGTTAGCCACTTCAATGGCCGATGCGTAAAACATATTCAGCTTCTTTGTCAGTTCCATTGCAATTCCTTCCTATAGCTTTAAGCCGATTGCCTCGCTTACATAGTCTGTGATAAAATTCTCTTTGCGCCCGGTTCCGTGGCGGTCCGGTATCTCTACCAAAAGCGGCAGCCTGCGGTTCAGCTTGATGTCCCCGAAAATATCGGAAAATTTCTGACCCAAAAGCTCCGTGACCAGAACAATTCCAATCTCCTTGTCCGCCAACACCTGGCTTACGATTTTCTCCACTTCGGCCCGCTCATGAACCACCACGCCCTCCACACCGGAAAGGCGCATACCCGTGTAGGTATCCTTATTGTCACTGATCAAAAACATTTTCATGGGATTTCCCCCTACCCTAAAATGGAGAAGGAAATCAACAGTCCGTACAACGCGATGGACTCTGCCAGAGCAACGAAGATCAGGGCCTTACCCATGATACTGGAATCCTCACTCAAGGCTCCCAATGCTGCGCTGGCCGCGCTAGCTACGGCGATACCCGCACCGATACAGGATAAGCCGGTGGACAGAGCCGCCGCAAGGTACCGCCACCCTTCCGCGGAGGCTGCCGCTGCCGTGGCTCCGTCAGAGGCTGCCTGCACGTTTCCGCTGAACAGTAAAATGTCTGCCACTACCAGCGTACCGAAGAAAAAGAAGGCGTTAAAGCCTAAAGCCGCCTTAAAGCCGCCCTGCTTTTTCTTACCAAACAGAAACACCCCGAAGGGAACAATAATGCTGCAGATTAAGATTGCTACTAAAATAATTTTGGTCAACATAAAACCAATCCTCCTATTTTTCCTTTTACTTTACTTGTTTTTGTTGTGAAAGGCCACGAAGGGCTTTCCGCTTTCCTTGTAGAAACGGCTGAACATCTCGTAATACTCCAGACGCAGCACCTGAATGCCCACAACCAGGCCCTCCAGGGCGGTCACCACAATATTTCCAAGGACTACTACGATCCAGTTGGGGCTTCCCTGCTCAATGCCGGCCAGGGTCAATACCACGCCCATCATGCCGGCGTGGCTTAGGGCAAAGGCTCCCACACGGACGAAGGAGATGGTGTTGGTGGCGTAGCTTAACACCACATCAAAGCACTCTACCAGCGCCTCCACGAAATACATCACCTTACCCTTTGGCAGAATGGGACTCTGCCGCTCTACCAGACGGCTCAAGGGCTCCTTTAACAAGATTGCCACAAGGGGAATCCCCACCGCCAGACCGATGATGATGGTGGCCGGCAGCGCATGTCCCGTGGCGTACAGGGCGATACAGAGCGCTGCCGTTCCGTAGCAGATGAGTCCCGCGATTCCGCTCTGGCTAAAGAGCAGTGAGCCCAGATCTTTGGCCCTGACGCAATTGATGATATTCAATACCATGGCGATGAGGATCAGCACGCCGCCAAAGGCGATGGCCATCATCAGAGTTCCCATAATGTTGTCCATGGGCCTCATCCACA
>CALWLN010000129.1 GCA_944381535.1 uncultured Lachnospiraceae bacterium | reverse complement strand
TATCTTCGGATTTACCAGGTATCAGGTAATGGCAGCGAAGAGATCGTGACGATCCTGGATGATGTCAGCGTAGTCGCAGATGAATAAGTGGTAGCAAAAGCCCCGTGTCAAGGGACGGGGCTTTTGGCGATATGGTATTTCAAAAAAAGGAGGATATTTACCATGAAGATGAAGAAAATCATTGCAGTGTTGCTGTCCGTAACCATGCTTTTTGGCCTGGCGGCCTGCGGAGAGACGGATGACACCGACCCAGGCAGTGAATCCGGCGGGAATGAAACGAATGATGTGGCTGAGGAGCCGGGGGAGCAGCAGGGAGAGGAGGAAGAATCCACACTGGATTGGTCGGCAGGCGCGGACGCATCGGGCGGGGAAGTAACCTTGCGGGTTGCAACCTGGCGTCAGCATGACCAGCCATATTATGAGGAGATCATAAGACGTTTTGAAGAACAGTATGATTGGATTACCGTAGAGCTGGAAATGAATGCGGACTCAAGCTCCTACTACTCCAATCTGCAGGCAGATATCATGAGCGGAACGGCGCCGGACGTCTTCGATTCTCATCCAAACTACAGGCTGGTGGCCTATGCGGAGGAGGGTGTCATCGCTCCACAGACGGATTTCGACTATATGGACAATTACAATGAGTCTTCCAAGGAGATCACGACCCTGTTTGGTGAAAACTATGGATATATGAACGCTTACAATTACTTTGGATTCTTATATAATATTGACATCTTCGAGGAGGTAGGCGTTTCGGTGCCAACTACGCCGGAGGAAATGGTAGATGTGGTGAATCAGCTAAAGGAAGCCGGTTATGGCGGCGTTATAGTGGGCGGGGCAACCTATGGGGCAACCGCGCTGGGAAATGCCGTATACTTGATCGCTCTTGGCACGGAAGGGTTTGATGCGCTGCAGGAGGGCATAGACAATGGTTCGATTACGGATATATCCACAGTGGAGGGTGTGGCGGAGGCTCTGGACACGCTGCAGACCTATACGGAGAACGACATCTATTACAATGCCTTTGAAGGGATTACCTATGAATCCGGGTTGTCTCTGTACGCACAGGAAAAGTCGGCGATCGTGTATTCCGGTTCCTATATTTTTGGCGAACAGGATGTATATTTCCCAGATATCAATACCGGATTCTTTCCGTTCCCCACTTATGCCAACAATGGCGTGACATATTCGGAGGGGGCGCAGACTACCGTGATCAATGCGGCCAGTGATAAGCTGGGAGCGGCAAAATTGTGGGTGGAGCATTTGGCTACCAGTGAAATTTCAGAGTATTATTGCTCAAACGCAAAGATGCTTAGCACCATCGAAGGTGTGACGCCAGAGTTTGAAGAGGCGGAGATGCTGTTAAATTCCTCCACGGATTACGCAATCAAGTCCATCGTGGAACCGGAAAATTCGGAATACTGGTCTTCCGGATTTAACAACATTCTGGAGGGCGTTGTGTTCCGGGGAGAGGATTGGCAAGAATTGGTAAGGGTATATGCAAGCAAGCTGGAGGAATACGATCTTTCCGGTCTGTAAGGAGAGCGTAATGACAGAAAAATCAAAATTACAAATATTAAAGCAAAAGTATAAAAGAAAATGGAAATATATCCTGGTTATGATTCCATCCCTGTCTTTGTTCGTACTGTTTGGAATCTATCCGCACCTTTCGGTATTCCCAA
Source organism: uncultured Lachnospiraceae bacterium (assembly GCA_944381535.1). Taxonomy (GTDB): domain Bacteria; phylum Bacillota; class Clostridia; order Lachnospirales; family Lachnospiraceae; genus 14-2. The sequence goes on along the minus strand of CALWLN010000129.1, from coordinate 15,030 downwards.
TGTCGCTATATGATTGGAGCCCTATCCGTACCACCAGGACATTTGTGGGGCTCCACAATTTCAGAATCATGTTTACCGTGGAACTGGCGGACACGATTGACAGGGCGGGAAACACCCTCCTGTATATCTTTGGTCTGTTTGCGATTCAGACAGTTCTTTCTCTGATTCTGGCGCTGGCCTTGCAGAAAAATACGGCGAGGAATAAGTTCTTCCGGGCGTATTTCTTTCTGCCCATGGTCTTTTCCTCTACCATGGTCAGCATGATATGGGCCTATATGTATGATCCCAACCTGGGCATCATCAATAACATTTTGGGAGCCTTCGGCGTGGAGGGGTACCCTGGGACGTATCTTTTTTCAGAAAACTGGCGTGCGGTGATTCTGATCGTGCTGGTTCATATCTGGGCCAACATCGGATATCCGATCACCATCCTTACCTCCGGGCTGAATACCATCTCGGGGGATTTGGGAGAGGCCGCCATGATAGATGGGGCCACTACCTGGCAGACCTTTTGGAAGATCACGTTTCCGCTGCTGCTTCCCACCCTGTTCCGCCTGTCGCTCATGACCATTGCCACGGGCGCCATGGCTTCGGACTATGTGGTTATGGTGGGAAGCCGGACGAACAGTATGCCCTATGATACCTGGGCGGCATATATGTATAAGCAGACGATGTCCAGTACAGATTACGGAGGAGTTTCCGCAGCGGCTGTGCTGATGTTTTTCCTCTTGGCAATAGCAAGTCTGATTCAGTTCCTTGCCATGAGGAAAATTGAAAATTCGGTTTTGGGATGAGGTGAGGCAGAATGATAAGGAAGGAAGCAAGCAACAAGGCAGTGCGCTTGATAGGATTTTTGATTGTATTGGTATATGCGGTAATTTTAACGGTTCCGCTTTTCTTCGCCGTGATGACGGCCTTTAAATCCGAGCAGGAGCGGGTAATAAACCCTATTGGATTTCCGGAGAATCCGAGCTTTGCTAATTTTGTTACGGCATGGACCGAGGGAAATCTGCTGATGGCAGCGAAAAACAGCATTATTATCTCCTGTGGGTCCACACTGTTGCTTCTGCTGAGTGTGATTATCGTATCTTATAGTTTGAATCGTATACGGGATACCAAAATTGGTGTGGCTTTGTACATGCTGGTTTTAAGCGGGATGTTTATCCCCAGGGTCGGAGGAGTGACGGGCCTGATGCTGCGCAGAGATTTGGGACTCTATAATAACCTGTGGGGGGAGATTATCTGCGGCGCGGCGGGAATTACTACGGGAGTGTTCCTTGTCAGCGGCTTCTTGCGGACAATTCCCCGGGATCTTGAAGAGGCGGCCATGCTGGACGGAGCCTCCGACAAGCAAATTTGCTTCAGGGTGATCGTGCCGGTTATCCGTCCGTCCCTGGTAACGGTGGGAATACTGGCGTTTACGGGCAGTTGGAACAACGCGCTGGGCGCGATGCTGACGCTGCGTGATGAGAGTCTGCATACCATACCAATGGCCTTGCTGTTGAATTTCACAAGGGAATATTCCATGGAATACACGACACTGTTTGCAGGAGTGCTCATTACCTGTATTCCGGTTGTGATCGTATACTGCAAGTGCCAGAAATACTTTGTATCGGCACTGGCAGGCAGTGTGAAAGGATAGGAGGCCGGAAAAAGCATGCAATTCATACTAAACATGGTACACGACAATCCGGGAGAGGAACCCTTTGCCACAGAGTTTCGGAATCCGGAAAAATCCATCGAATACGGGTTTAATACCCAGGTATTTCGGCAATGCGGCACCACGGCGTCCTTTGAAGCAATGAAGGAGGATTTTTTTGAGAGCGGGCCGGAGAAGGAATGGCTTAGGATGGCCTGCCAGAAAACAGAGGCCGAGGTACAAAAAGCCCATGAGGCGGGGCTTCTTACCATGTCCCATATGGACCTGTTTGTACTGCCCAAAAGGCTGGTGGAAAAATACGGGGAGGACATCTGCGATGAAAACGGCAAAATATCCATATTCCGCCCTAAGACAAAGGAAATCCACAGGATTTTGTTTGACGAGCTGTTTACGCGGTATCCTCTGGACGGCCTGATCATACGTGTTGGGGAGACCTATTTGCACGATACCCCCTATCATGTGGGGAACGGGGCGGTGCAATACGGTGAAAAGGAGCAGGAAAAGAAAGCCTTTGTGGAGCTGCTTCGGTTTTTGAGGCAGGAAATCTGTGTTAAACACGGGAAGTATCTGATTTTCCGAACCTGGGACTGCTTTCCGGACCGGTTCCATGCCGATTTGGAATATTATCTTGATGTGACCGACCAAATTGAGCCGGAGGAGCGGCTGATATTCTCCATAAAGCACACGGCGCTGGATTTTTGGCGGAGAGTGCGGTTCAATCCCTGTATCGGCAAGGGAAAGCACAGGCAGATGATCGAGGTGCAGTGTCAGCGGGAATACGAGGGAAAGGGCGCTTATCCTTCCTATGTGATGGACGGCGTCATAAACGGATTTTCCGAGATGCGGGAGAAAAAGGGCCTGAAGGACGTGGTGGATAATCCCCTGATTTGCGGAATCTATGCCTGGCCCAGAGGCGGCGGCTGGTTTGGCCCCTATATCCAAAACGAATTCTGGTGTGATTTAAATACCTACGTGATTGCAAAATTCGCCCAAGAGCCCCACCGGACGGAGGAGACGATTTTCCTGGAGTACGCCTGCGATAAAATGGGCATGGACCCGGAAAACGCCCGGAAATTCCATGCATTGTGTAAGAAGATTCCCGATGCTGTTCTCTATGGAAGATATATTGAGGCTTATGATGTGCAGCTTGAGGAAAAGATATGTCCCTCCGGGCTCTGGCTTCGGGACGACAGAATGGCGGGGCTGAGGCAGTTGGACGATATCTTTGCGTATCTGGAGGAAAAGGACCTGGTAGGGGAGGCGCTTCTGGAAAAAGAAAAAAGCGTGCGGATCTGGGAGGAAATCAGAGAGGATTTTAAAGAGATCCGGCTTAAGGACAGTACGCTTCGGAGTTTTATTGAAAACAGCATTGAATATGCGGTGCGGTTTTATACGATTGCTGAAATCTGCTTCCAAATCTTTGCGAAGTGCCGCAGGAAAGAAAATGTGAAGGAACTTTTGGAGCAATACGATAGCGCATGGGATTCATATAAGGAGCTTGAGAGGCGGCCTCAGGCCTCTACCAGTTATTGTGAGAAATATATATTTTCCGAGAATAATCTGGGTCTGGATGAAACAATTGCTTATTGCAGGAAGAATCTGTGTTATTAGACAGTTACCTTTTTAGATGGGAACCGGGCCAGTTTTTTCTTATTCTATAGGAAGGTTCTCCGAACTTCCCTATAGAATAAAACATGTGCTCTGCTGAGATGGTACAATTCCGGTAGAGCATATTTTTGACTTCATTTTCCACAAAATTCCAGGGGAAAATTCGTGAAAATGGAAAAAAATGGTTAAAGTTTCCCAAAAGGATTGTACATTTTTTGCGGAAATGATATACTTAGTAGATATCAAAGAAACAAGGAGTAGACTTATGAAATTTTCAGAGATGCCTTACCAGAGAGTGGATATGAAGGAGGTGGAAAAGCGCTTTACGGATATCATTGAGAGGCAGAAACAGGCAAAAAGCGGAGAAGAACAGTTTGCTATTCATCAGGAATACTACCGTCTGATGGACGAAATCGAGACTTACGGCACCCTGGCCATGATCCGCCACGACATCGACACCACCGATGAATTTTATGAGAAAGAACGGGAATATTATGATGAAGTGATTCCCATTGTGGAGAAATACCAGGTGGCGTATAAGAAGGTTCTCTTTGAATCGCCCCACCGGGCTTACATGGAGGAGAAGATCGGACCGGTCACCTTTAAGAGCATGGAATTAAGTTTTAAGGCCTTTGACGAGAAGCTGATCCCCCTTATGCAGGAGGAAAACGCCCTGGTTACCAGGTACGGCAAGCTCATTGCCACGGCTAAGATTCCCTTTGAGGGGGAGGTGTACAACATTTCCCTGCTGCGGAAGTTCTTGACCGCCAGCGACAGGGATACCCGCCGCCGGGCCTGGAAGGCCTTGAGCGACTACTTTTTAAGCGTCACCGACGAGATTGACGAGATTTACGACAAAATGGTGAAGAACCGGACCGAACAGGCCAGAATGCTGGGCTACGACAATTACGTGGAGCTTGGCTACTGCCGGATGAACCGGAACAGCTACGGCAGGGAGGAAGTGGAGAATTTCCGCCGCCAGGTGAAGGAATATTTCGTACCCTTCGCTACCAGGATTCATGAACAGCGTAAGGCACGCATCGGCGTGGAGAAGCTTTCCTATATTGATAATGAAGTCTATTTTAAGGAGGGCAATCCGGACCCCATCGGGACCCCGGAGGAGATTCTTGCCGCCGGACAGAAGATGTACGGCGAGCTGTCCCCGGAGACGAAGGAGTTCTTTGATTTCATGCAGGAAAATGAGCTTTTTGATGTGCTGGGCAGAAAGACCAAGCGCCAGGGCGGTTATATGACCTATATGCCCCTGTACAAGTCGCCTTTCATTTTTGCCAACTTCAACGGCACCAGCTCGGATGTGGACGTCATCACCCACGAGTGCGGCCATGCCTTCCAGGGCTATCTTGTGCGGGATGAGAAGATTCGGGAATATGCGGATATCACCATGGAGACCGCGGAGATCCACTCCATGTCCATGGAATATTTTACTTATGGCTGGATGGGAGATTTCTTCGGAGAACGCAGCGGGGATTATCTGAAAATGCATCTGGAGGATTCCGCGGCCTTTGTGCCTTACGGCTGTATGGTGGATGAGTTCCAGCATATCATGTGCGAGAACCCGGATCTGACGCCAAAGGAGCGGAAAGAAGTCTGGAAGAAGCTGGAAGGGGAGTACCGCCCCCACATGGATTATGAAGGGGATCCCTTCTTCGGGGAGGGCGGCTGGTGGCAGCGGCAGGCCCACATCTTCAACCATCCCTTCTATTATATTGATTACTGTCTGGCTACCGTGTGCGCCATGCAGTACAAGATGAAGATGGATGAAGATTACGGGAAGGCCTGGGAGAGCTATCTGGAGTTGTGCAGACTGTCCGCCAGAAAATTTTATGTGCCCATGCTGGAAGAGGTAGGATTAAAGAGTCCCTTTGCGGACGGCTGCATCCGGGAGATCGTGGAGCATTTTCAAAAGAAAATATAGTAAAAAAAGAATGGTTTAAAAAAGGCAATGGGGATCCCTGAGGGAAGCTGCTCTTTCTTAAGAGCCTGGTGGAGCAACAGAATATTTAGCGTGGTAAAATGGTGCAGTGGTAGCGAGAAGGCTTGTCATGGAATTGAGAATGTGCTATACTCGTGCAGTATTTTATTGGCTAAAATGCAAATTTAAAAGAAGGAGGATTCATTTTTATGAAAAAAATGAGACAGACATTGGCTTTGTTGCTTTCTGTCATGATGATTGCCGGCTTGGCAGCGTGTGGCAGCAACGACGGAGGCGATGCGAACAACACCAACGGCGGTGGTACCGATGATAATAATTCCAGTACCTATGATACCTTAGTTATCGGTACGCAGGCCATGAACGGCGTTTGGAGCCCGTTCTTCTACACCAGCGCCTATGACGCGCAGGTGCAGGATTTGATTTTTACATCCGTGTGCAGACTTGACCAGAACGGAGAACTGATAGACTGGGCAGGCCATGTGGATGTGGAGGAGACAGCGGACGGCAAGTATGTGTACACCGTAACCGTTCAGGAGGGCATGACCTTCTCTGACGGAGAGCCGGTAACCATTGATGATGTTATTTTTTATTACTATGTATGTGCGGACCCGTCCTATGACGGTATGAGCACTTTTGGTACCCTGGACATCGACGGAATGGATGAGTACAAGAATTCCGCCAAGTTCCTGTATCAGCTGATCGCCGAGGCAGGCCAGGATAACACGGACTTTACTTATTTCACTCAGGAACAGCAGACCGCTTTCTGGGAGGAGCTTCCCGCGGCAGGAGATCAGTTTGCGCAGTCCATCGTTGACTATGTGATTGCCAATGGCGATGCTCCGGAAGGAGCAACCGTTGCGGAAGCGGCTGCACAGTGGAATTATGGCGATTTGGCGCCGGAAGCTACCGTGACAGATTTCTTTAACGCTATGGTTGCGGCATACGACGGCGATGTGTATACCATGGCTACCACTGAGATTGCGGACGCAAGCCTTTTCAGCTTCATGGATGAAAAATGGTCCGAGATGATCGAGGTTGCGGATGTGGAGACCATCCGTGGTATCAACAAGGTGGATGAGTACACCGTTGAGGTTACTTTCAACTCCCCCAATATTTCCGGCGCGCAGCAGGTAGCATGGATTCCCATTATGCCTGAGCATTACTATGGCGCTGATTGGGAGAAGGGCGATCTGTCTTCCATCAAGGCACTGAACAATGCGCCCATCGGTTCCGGCCCCTATGTATTCGAAAGCTATGAGAACAACATGGTTACCCTGAATGCCAACCCCGACTATTTCAAGGGTGAGCCCAAGATTCCTACCGTAAGAGTGCAGGCAGTGAATGAAGAGGATAAGGTTGACCTGGTTCTGAACGGAGAGATTGATATTACTGACCCCTCCTCCTCCATAGAGATCATGGAGCAGTTGGATGCTTCTGCCGATAAGGCAAGCTACAATCTGGTAGATAACCCCGGATACGGCTATATCGGAATCAATGCGGAGCGGATTCCCGACATCAATGTCCGTAAAGGTCTTATGCACCTGATGAACCGCGCTCCGGCCGTTGCTTCCTACTACGGAGAATTGGGAGAGGTAATCGAGCGTCCCATGACGCCTACCCTTGCGGAGTACCCGGATGACGCGGAAGAATTTTATGGATATGACACAGCCAAGGCTCTGGAATATTTCCAGGCGGCAGGCTATGAGCAGGTGGATGGCCAGCTTGTAAAAGACGGCCAGCAGCTGTCTGTTACCGTAGGCGTAGGCGATCTTGCCACCCATCCCGCAGGACCTATCTTAACCCAGATGCAGCAGGATATGGAGGAGATGGGCGCGCAGCTGGTGGTGCAGGATATGGAATTTACCAACCTTTCCAATTCTGTCAGCGGCGGACAGCTTGATATGTGGGTAATGGCATGGGGCAACGCCACCGACTGTGACCAGACGCAGATGTTTGGCAGCGAGGGCGGTTCCAATTACCAGCACTACTATAGCGAGGAACTGGACGCTATCCTGGAGCAGATCAGAACCACTGTGGATTTCGAGGCCAGAAAAGAACTGGTAGCCCAGTCTCTGGATATGATCATGGATGCGGCCATCTATATGCCGGTATATCAGAGAAAGAACATGGAGATCTATAACGCGACCACGGTGAATCTGGATACACTTCCGGCCGAGACTACCACATACTGGAACTATGTAGCTGAAATTGAAAATCTGGAAATGCAGTAAGCAGAAGGTTTTTCATAGCCTATAAAAGAGTGGAGAACTATACGGGGCTGTCATGGTATGGCAGCCCCGAAATGTAAGCGGAGAAGTCGGAAGAGGAGATAGCATGAAACAATACATTATCAAACGTCTATTAATCAGTATACTTGTTTTGTTCGGTGTTTCCATTCTTTTGTATAGTATTGCGCAGATGGTGCCCGGTGATTATGTCACCAATATTACCAATGGAAATCCGAATATCACACCGGAGATGGTGGAGCAGATGCGCGAGGCCTACGGCCTGGATACCGGTCCGGTGGAGGGCTATTTTAACTGGCTTGGAAGAGCCATAAGAGGTGATTTTGGAACCTCCTTCGTCTATCAGAGACCGGTTACCGAAATTATCATAGATTACATGCCGCCGACTCTGGCGCTGGCGGGAATTGCCATGGTGCTGGAGCTTTTGATCGCTATTCCTCTGGGAATTCTGGCGGCAAGAAAACAGTATTCCGTTACAGACTATACCATCGTTGCGATTGCCATTATGGGTATTTCATTGCCCACCTTTTTCTTCGCGGCGGTGTTAAAACGCATATTCGCCATCGGGCTTGGCGTCCTGCCCATATCCGGTATGGTTACCGCCCGGGTGGACTATGAGGGCTTTGCCCTGTTCCTTGATCTGGCAAGACATTTTGTGCTGCCTATTACCGTATTTGTCATCACCGGCGTTGGTAGTTATCTGCGTTATGTGCGTACCAACATGCTGGAGGTTTTAAGTGCCGATTATGTGCGTACCGCCCGGGCCAAGGGACTGCCGGAGCGGAAGGTCATCGGCAAGCACGCCTTCCGCAACACCCTGATTCCCATCGTAACCCTGGTGGGCGGAATGATTCCCGGCCTTTTTTCGGGCGCGGTTATCACAGAGGGATTGTTTGCCATAGAGGGACTTGGAAATATTGCCCTGAATGCCGTGTACGCGGGAGATATACCTTACCTGATGGGCTTTAATATGTTCATTGCGGCGCTGACATTAATAGGTACGTTGGTTTCTGATATACTCTACGCAGTAGTCGACCCGCGTGTCCGGTACTAAGGAGGTGGAACGTATGGAAGATATGCAGATAAGAAATCAACAGGAGCAGGATGAATTTGAACAAAAGCAGGTGATCCTTACGCCGGGCCAACTGGTACTTAAGCGGTTTTTCCGCAACAAGCTGGCTTGTGTGGGGCTGGGCATTCTCATCGCCATGATTCTTTTTTGTGTGGTGGGTCCTTTTATCAGCCCATATGGAGAAGCTGAGATTTTCTATATAAATACGGAAACTGGTGAAGAACTGCACATGGACTCGGAAGAATTAGGGTCTGGCAACAGCGCCATTATTCTGAACGGCAAAGCGCCTATTTCCAAAAGTCACTGGCTGGGGACAGACGCGGAGGGACGTGACGTACTGACCCGTCTTATGTACGGCGGACGTGTTTCCTTAAGCGTGGGAGTTGTGGTTGTTGTCATCGAACTGTTTTTGGGTGTGCTTCTGGGCGGACTGGCAGGTTACTATGGCGGTAAAGTGGATATGATCATCATGCGTCTGGTGGAGATCTTTAACTGTATTCCCTTTATCCCCTTAATGCTCATTATCTCCGCGGTCATGTTTGCCTCGGGGGTGAAGCCCGAGCACAAGATTTTCTATATCATGGGTGTTATGGGCATTCTTTACTGGGCCGGCGTTGCCCGTATGGTCCGGGGACAGATATTATCTCTTAGAGAACTGGAGTATATGCAGGCGGCGGAAGCCACCGGCATCCGTACCTCCAAGAAGATATTAAAGCATTTGGTGCCAAACGTCATGCCCATCATTATACTGATCGCTACCATGGACATGGGCGGCGTTATCTTAAGTGAATCCACTTTAAGCTTCTTGGGAGTGGGTATCGCTTTCCCCTATGCTTCCTGGGGAAATATGGTAAACGCGGTGAACCAGTCTGTGATTTTGAATAATTATATTAATATCTGGCTTCCGCCCGGAATCTGTATTCTGTTGACCGTGCTGGCATGGAACTTTATCGGGGACGGAATGCGGGACGCATTTGACCCGAAAATGAAAAGGTAGGTGAGAACTTTGGCAGATAAAGCGCAGAAGAAGGAATTAAAAGCGATCAAGAAATTCAACGCGGCCAGATACCGCGAATATAATAAAACCATGAAACGTAAGAAAGTGCCGGAGTCCATATACCTTACAACTATGAAGAATCCGGACAATATTATTGAATTCGATGATCTGAAAACATATTTTTATACCGACGTGGGAACCGTGAAGGCTGTAGACGGCGTAACCTTTGATATTCCAAAGGGAAAAACCATCGGCGTGGTGGGAGAGTCGGGCTGCGGCAAGTCCGTGACCAGCCTGTCCGTTATGCGGCTTTTGCAGGGACCCCAGGGACAGATCGCGGGGGGGCAGATCCGCTTCAACCAGCAGTCCACGGGACGCGTCCTGGATCTGACCAAGGCAGGTATCAAGGAGATGGAGAAGATTCGCGGAAACGAGATTTCCATGATCTTCCAGGAGCCTATGACCACCCTGAACCCGGTATTTACCATCGGCGACCAGCTCTGTGAGTGTATCAGCCTCCACAATCCTGAGATGGGCAAGAAGGCTGTGGAGGAGCGGGCCCTGGAGACGTTGAAGATGGTAGGGATCGTCCGTGAGGGGATTTTGAAAAATTATCCCCACGAGTTATCCGGTGGTATGCGCCAGCGTGTGGTGATCGCCATGGCTTTGTCCTGTGATCCGCAGCTTATCATTGCCGACGAGCCCACCACTGCTCTGGACGTGACCATTCAGGCCCAGATTCTGGATCTGCTCCGGGATCTGAAGGATAAGATCAATGCTTCCATCATGCTCATCACCCACGACCTGGGCGTGGTGGCGGAGATGGCAGATTATGTGGTGGTGATGTATGCGGGCAGGATCGTGGAGCAGGGAACCGCGGATGATATTTTTCACCGCCCGTCACACCCTTACACCATCGGCCTTATGAAGTCAAGGCCCATGCTCAATACCCGGGTTGACAGGCTCTATTCCATTCCCGGAAATGTGCCGAACCCCATCAATCTGCCGGAGCACTGCTACTTTAAGAATCGCTGTGAGTCCTGCATGGAGGCCTGCAGCGGAAAGTACCCGGAGTTAGTCAGCTTATCGGACACCCATAAGGTGAGCTGCTATCTGCACCAGAATAAGAAAGCGACAGGAGGGGAAGCATAATGGCAAAGGAATATGTAGTTGAAGTCAAAGACCTGAAAAAATACTTCCCTATCAAATCAGGAATCTTACAGAGAACCGTGGGTCATGTGCGTGCGGTAGACGGTGTCAGCATAAATATTGAGAAGGGCCAGACCTTTGGACTGGTGGGAGAGTCCGGCTGCGGGAAAACCACTGTGGGACGTTCCATTCTTCACCTGACACCTCCTACCTCCGGTGAGGTAAAAATCAGCGGTAATAATATCAATGGGCTGAAGAAAAAAGAGCTTCGTCCGCTGCGGCCAAAAATGCAGATGATTTTCCAGGATCCTTTCTCCTCTCTGGACCCCCGTATGCCGGTGGGAGAAATCATTGGTGAGGCAGTGAAGGAACATAATCTGGTGCCTAAGTCTGAGTATCGGGATTATATTTTGAAGGTCATGAAGGACTGCGGGTTAAGACCCTATTATATTGACCGCTATCCCCATGAATTTTCCGGCGGACAGAGACAACGTATCTGTATCGCCCGGGCACTGGCGTTAAATCCGGATTTTATTGTCTGCGACGAGCCGGTGTCTGCCCTGGATGTGTCCATTCAGGCACAGATTATCAACCTGATGAAGGATTTGCAGGCGGAACGGAAGCTGACCTACCTGTTTATCTCCCATGACTTATCTGTAGTTGAGCATATTTCGGATGTTATCGGCGTGATGTACCTGGGAACTATGATGGAGACCGGCAGCAGAGAGGAAATTTTCCGTGAGCCGCTTCATCCCTATACCAGAGCATTGTTCAGCGCAGTGCCCATAGCCGATCCGGATGTGAAGATGAACCGTATCATCCTGCAGGGAGACATTCCCTCCCCTGCGAAACCGCCCGAAGGGTGCAAATTCCATACCCGGTGCGCACAGTGTATGGAGCGCTGTAAAAAGGAGATTCCTGTACCGAAGGATATGGGAAACGGACATGTTGTCTCATGTCATTTGTATGATTAGTGCCGGCCGGTCACGGTTGGATATTTTATAAGATTTGTGTGCTATCGACTCTGAGGAAAAAGAGCTGTCGTGGATTGCGGCGGCTCTTTTTCTTCCATCTTTAAGAAAAGATTCAGAATATAACCGTTGACAAGCTTTGCAGGGTATTACTATAATAAGAGAGTATTAGTAGGGCAGGTCTTTGGAATTGCTGCTCGCGCAGGAGAAAAGAGATTTTTGCAAATCAGAAGTTTTGTATCAGTAAGGATTCACGTATCAGAATAGAGGAGTTCCCTATGAGACAGAAGAAAACATTTCAAATATTCAGCTTTTTTATGGCCCTGTTGTTTCTGCTTCAAATTGCTGTTCCCATGAAGGTTTACGCTGCGGATGGCCAGATGGTGATTGCCGTTTCCGCCAATTCGGTGGAAGTGGGACAGACGGTGACGGTGACCCTGTGGGCTACCGGTCCGGGCGGGGCGAGGGCCGCTTCGGATATGACCTTTACGTATAATGCAGATACCTTTTCTTTCGTCAGTTGTAGCGAAGAAAGCTATTCGGGCGGCGAAGGCGGTCAGCTTACGGTCAGCGGAACCAATGTGGAGGTGACGCTGCGGGCTGCAAGTGCCGGAAATTGCATGCTGCAGGTCAGCGGAAGCAACGGTGTCGTCAATGATACCCAGGAGGCGCTGGACAATCTGTCTGCGGCGGGAGTGACTATTTCCGCAGTCAGCCAAAGCGGAAGCGGGACAGGAAGCACCGGCAACGGATCGTCGGACAATAGTCTGGCGGATCTGTCCCTGTCGGCGGGGGAATTGTCACCGGTATTTTCTAGTTCTACACTGGAATATACCGCCACAGTTCCCTATGAGACAGAGAGTGTGGAGGTGACAGCTACCCCTGCCCATGAAGGGGCCAGTGCTACCGTTGCCGGAAATCAGAATCTGGCAGTGGGTGAGAATACCGTATCCGTGACTGTGGAGGCGGAGAATGGGACTACGGCGGTGTACGAGATTATCGTAACTCGCCTGGAGCAGGGAGCCCAGACAGGTGTGGATGTCACACAGCCGGGAGATACCTCCCAGGGGGAGGATCCCGGTTCATCCGGTGACGGACAAGCGAAAGAGGATGAGAGCCTTACTCTGGAGGAGGCACAGCATCAGATAAGCCGTCTGAATGAGGAGTATAATAATCTGGATGAGCGGTACAGAGCGGAGAAATCCTTTTCCAGAAGAGTCATGGCGGTGATGGTATTCATCATCGTAGTATTACTGCTTGTGTGTATCAATCTGTTGATTGCCCGGGGACGGCGCGGAAACAGGGAAGACGGTCCGGAAGAGGACGACAGGAAGGAACCGGATCGTGGGACGGAGGAAAAAACGGATCAAAAGCGGAAAAAACCCGGTTTGGGAAGTCGCTTGAGGGATAGCTTTAAGGAACACGAGGAGGAAGATTGGCTGGACGAGGATGAGGAAGAGCTTGAGGACGAGGAGGACTGGCTGAGGGACTGGCCGGAGGATGACGGAGCGTCGGAGCGGAAAAAGAAATCGGCGAAGAAGCCCGATCAGTCGGGAAAGCAGAAACCGTCAGATAAGCAGAAGAAGGATTCCGATCAGGGAAAAGGGAAGAAGGGAGAAATAGAGGTCATAGACCTGGATGATTTCTAGGATAGCGTTTTCCTAAATAACCGGATGAAAGGCGCAGGAGGAGTTGATTCGTATGGCATTCCGTGGGGCCGTCAAAAGAGGTTGACACGGAATGCCAGTTGTTATATTATGGATATAACAAAAGAGCAGGTGAGAGTATGTTTATCGAGATTGATTTTAACAGTGAGGAAGCATTTTATATTCAACTAAGGAACCAGATTATTATCGGAATCGCCACCAACCAGTTCCAGGAGGGGGATACCCTGCCTTCCGTGCGGCAGCTGGCGGACAGCGTGGGAATTAATATGCACACGGTGAACAAGGCCTACAGCGTGCTGAAGCAAGAGGGCTTTATCCGGCTGGACCGCAGAAAGGGCGCGGTGATTGCCCTGGACGCAAACAAGCTCCACGCCATGGAGGAGCTTCAGGAAAATCTTCGGGTGGTTTTGGCCAGGGCCGTCTGCAAAGGTGTTGCCGAGGAAGAGGTGCACCAGATGGTCAGCGAGATTTTCAGAGAAATGTCTTAATTTAGGAGGATTTTTGCGTATGCGCATGGAATATACGGACAAGGCCGGGAGAGCGTTGGACCTGGCGAAAATGGTATCAAAGAAAATGAACCACAACTACATCGGGACAGAGCATATTCTGGCAGGTCTTCTGGAGGAGGGTACCGGAGTTGCGGCCAATGTGCTGATGGAGAATGGTGTGGAGGAGGAAAAACTCCTGGACATGATAGAGGAACTGATTGCCCCTGCCGGCCAGACACTGGTGATGGAGAAGGACGGTTATACCCCCAGAACGGTGAAGGTTCTGGAAAATGCCCTTCTGGAGGCAGAGCGTTTTGAGGCTGCTGAGATTGGAACGGAGCATTTGCTGCTTGCGATTTTAAGGGAGCCGGAATGCGCTGCTTCCCGCCTTTTATTTACCATGGGGGTCAATCCAAGAAAAATGTATGTGGATACCCTGACAGCCATGGGCGAGGATGCTTCAGGAGTCAAGGAGGAACTAAAATCCGCCAGGAACCGAAAGAATGATGTCAGCGCCACCCCCACACTGGATATGTATTCCAGAGATCTGACCCAGCTGGCCAAACAGGGCCGTCTGGACCCGGTCATTGGCCGGGATGCGGAAATCAGGCGTGTGATTCAGATTTTGAGCCGGCGGGGAAAGAATAATCCCTGTCTTATCGGGGAACCCGGGGTTGGCAAGACGGCCATTGCCGAAGGCCTGGCCCAGCAGATCGTAAGCGGCCAGGTCCCCGCCACGGTGGAGGGAAAACGGGTGGTAACCCTGGATTTGTCCGGCATGGTGGCGGGTTCCAAGTACCGGGGAGAATTTGAGGAACGGATCAAGAAAGTGATCCGGGAAGTGATAGAGGCAGGGAATGTTCTGCTGTTTCTGGATGAGCTTCACACCATTATCGGAGCCGGCGGGGCGGAGGGAGCCCTGGACGCCTCCAATATATTAAAGCCCTCTCTGTCCAGAGGAGAATTGCAGCTTATCGGTGCCACCACCATTGAGGAATACCGCAAATATATTGAGAAGGATGCGGCTCTGGAGCGGAGGTTCCAGCCGGTGATGGTGGAGGAACCCACGGTGGAGCAGACGATTACCATTTTAAAGGGCCTTCGGGGGCGCTACGAGGAACATCATCAGCTTGTGATTACCGATGAGGCCATTGAGGCGGCGGCTAAGATGGCGGACCGCTACATCAACGACCGTTTTCTGCCGGATAAGGCCATTGA
>CALWLN010000128.1 GCA_944381535.1 uncultured Lachnospiraceae bacterium | reverse complement strand
AAGTTTCTTCTGGTTGTTACGTCCTACGATACTGTCGATAAAGCCGTGTGCCAGAACAAACTCCGACTTCTGAAACTCCTTGGGCAGCGTCTTCTTTGTGGTCTGCTCGATCACTCTCGCTCCCGCAAAGCCCACCGTAGCTCCCGGCTCTGCCAGGATAATGTCTCCCTCCATGGCAAAGCTGGCCGTCACACCGCCGGTTGTGGGGTTGGTCAGTACCGTAATATAGAGCAGTCCCGCGTCGCTGTGCCGTTTCACCGCAGCGCTGGTCTTAGCCATCTGCATAAGGGACAAAAGCCCCTCCTGCATGCGGGCGCCCCCCGAAACGGTAAATCCCACTACGGGAAGACGGTGGCTGACCGCGTACTCAAACAGGGCCGTGATCTTCTCGCCCACAGCGGTTCCCATACTTCCCATCATAAAATAGGATTCCATCACAAACAGGCAGCAGTCCTGCCTGCCAATCTTAGCGGTGCCGCAGATCACCGCTTCTTCCTCTCCGCTGGCCGCGCGGACAGTCTCCACCTTGTCCTTGTACCCGGGAAAATTCAGAGGATTGTCTGATCTCATCTCGCTGTACAATTCGTGAAAGCTGTCCTTGTCCGCAATCATCTTGATCCGCTGCCGGGCCTTCATGCGGAAATGATATCCGCAGGGGCAAACAAGATTGTTGGCCCACAGCCGGCTTAAAGGGATATCTCTATGACAGTTGGGGCAGTTCTTTTCCGGCTCGCCTTCGTCCCGCTGCACGGGCGCAGCGTTGCGGCCTCCTTCCTCCAACTGATTCTTGGGTTTTAAAAAATTGATCAAAGCCATTCTATCACCTGTTACCCATAAAAGTTAAATCGTAGTTTCCTGATGTAAACCGCTCGTCCTCGACGATACGAAGCTGTTCCTCAATATTGGTGGGAATCCCGTCGATGACCAGCTCGCAGAGGGCGGCGCGGACCTTCCTTAAGGCTTCCTCCCTGGTTTTGGCATAGACGATCAGCTTGCCCAGCAGGGAATCGTAATAGGGAGACACGGTGGTTCCCTCAATGAGGCAGGTATCGAACCGCACCGAAGGGCCTCCGGGAACATGCAGCATTCTTAAGGTGCCGCAGCTGGTGGCATTGACACGACATTCGATGGCCGCCCCTTCCATGGGGATGTCCTTCTGGGTGAAATTCAAGGGAATGCCAGCCGCAATCCGGATCTGCCACTTTACAAGGTCCACACCGGTCAGCATCTCGGTGACGCAATGCTCCACCTGTAGACGGACATTCATCTCCATAAACCAGAAATTGCCGCTCTTATCCAGGAGAAATTCCAGTGTTCCCGCGCCCACATATCCGATTTTCTTCACCGCATCCACCGCAAGCTCAATAATTTTACTTCTCTGTTTGCGGTCCACGGCGGGGGAAGGGGTTTCCTCAATAAGCTTTTGATTGCGCCGCTGCAGGGAGCAGTCCCTGTCCCCAAGGCAGACGGCATTGCCATGCTCATCGGCCAGTATCTGCAACTCCACGTGCCGGGCCGGGAAAATATATTTCTCAAGATAAACGCTGCCATCGCCAAAGGCGCTGATGGCCTCGCTGGTGGCCTGAAGATAGGCTTCCTCCAGGTCGTCGGCAGTCCGTATCAGCCGGATTCCCCGGCCGCCGCCTCCCGCGCAGGCCTTGAGCATGACGGGATACCCAATCCTATCGGCAGCTTTTTTTGCTTCCTCCACTGATGAGACGGCCTTGGTGCCGGGAATTACAGACAGACCGGTCCCCTGGATCAGCTCCTTTAAAATAGCCTTATCGCTGAGCCGCTCCATGCTCTCCGGCTCGGGGCCGACGAATACCAGCCCGTTTTTGCGGCAGAGACGGGCAAAATGGGCATTCTCCGAGAGAAACCCATATCCGGGGTGAATCGCCTGTGCTCCCGATAAAATGGCGGTGCTTATGATTTGATTTTCGTTCAGATAGCTGTCGGAGGCTTCCGGGCCGCCGATACAATAGCTCTGGTCCGCCAGAGCCACGTGCAGGGCATTTTTGTCCGCCTCGGAGTATACCGCCACCGTGGCGATGCCCATCTCCTTGCAGGCCCGTATGATACGGACAGCGATCTCACCCCGGTTGGCAATTAATATTTTTGAAAACATAGTCTACTCTCCCGTGATCGCAAAGGAAAATTCAGCGGAGGTACAGAGCCTTCCATCCACCGTGACCTGCCCTTCCGCAAAATAGAAGGGGTGCTTCGCCCTCTTTATCCGGCACCGGGTTTCTATTTTATCGCCGGGTTTTACCGGGGAACGGAATTTTACATTGTTCAGCCCCGTGTAGACGGGAAGTTTCCCCTCGCTCATGGCATCCCGCATTAATACGCAGGCGGACTGGGCCAATATCTCACAGAGAATCACGCCGGGAACGATGGGGTTTCCGGGAAAATGGCCCTGTAAGAAAAATTCATCCCCCCGCACAGTGTAATGACCCACGGCTTCTCCGTCCTCCATTTCCACCTCATCCAGCAGAAGCATGTTGTCTCTGTGGGGCAATATCTTCATAATTTCTTCTCTGTTCATGACTCTACCTCTTGATACGGAACAACTCGGTGCCAAATTCCACAATCTGGCCGTTGGTTACACAGATTTCCGAGATGACACCGTCCTCCTCGGCTGTAATTTCATTCATCAGCTTCATGGCCTCCACCACGCAGAGCACCTGTCCCTTCTTCACCCGGTCACCGATGACCACGTAGGGCTCGGCATTCTCGGCGGGAGCCGCGTAAAAGACGCCCACCAGAGGAGAGGTCACGCTGATATAATCTATCGTTTCCCTTGCCGCAGGGGCAGGGATGGGGGCAGGCGCGGGAGCGGCAGTATCTACCACCACCGTCTCCCTGGACATGGCCGGCACGGCCCGCTCTAAGCGCACCTTTTTATTGTCTTCGGTAATCTCCAGGCCGGTCAATCCAAGCTCCTGCATTAACCCCGCGTATTTGCGAATATCTGCCTCGTTCATAGCTCTTACACCTTTCTAAAAGCAAGACACGCGTTATGGCCGCCAAAGCCCAGGGAATTGGACAGCGCCAGATCAATGTCCGCTTCTACCGCAGTATTAGGTACACAGTTCAGATCACATTCCTCATCCTGTTCCTTGAGGTTGATGGTAGGCGGAATCACGCCCTCATTTAAGACATACAGGCATACCAGGGCCTCGATGGCTCCCGCCGCCCCCAGCATATGGCCGGTCATGGACTTGGTGGAGCTGACATAGGCTCTTCTGGCCGCCTCCTCTCCCATGGCCTTCTTAATGGCGATGGTCTCCAGAACGTCGTTCATGGGTGTGCCGGTACCGTGGGCGTTGATATACACCCTGTCATTCTCACTGTAGCCGGCCTCCGCCATGGCGTCTGTCATGGCCTGGGCGCCGCCTCTGGCTTCCGGATGGGGGGCTGTGATGTGATAGGCGTCGCAGGTGGAGCCGTAACCGCAAACCTCCCCGTATATTTTCGCTCCCCTTGCTCTGGCGTGCTCATATTCCTCTAAAATAAGTGCCACCGCGCCCTCGCCGATGACAAAGCCGCCTCTGCGCTTGTCGAAGGGCAGGGAGGCTTCCTCCGGGTTCTCGGAGGTGGAGAGGGCCTGCATGTTGACAAAACCCGCAACGGCGGAGGGGGAAATGGCCGCCTCCGAGCCGCCCGTGATCACCGCGTCGGCATAGCCGTGGCGGATCAGGCGCATGGCCTCTCCGATAGCGTTGGAGCCGGAAGCGCAGGCAGTGACAGCCGGCATAGCCGTTCCCCGGCAGTCGTGGCGGATGGCAATCATCCCCGCCGCCATATTTGCGATCATCATGGGTACGAACAGGGAGGATACCCGGCGGGGTCCCCGCTCCATCAGCTTAGTATGCTCCGTCTCAAAGGTGTTGATACCGCCGATACCGGTTCCGAACCAGACGGAAAACCGCTCCGGCTGTACGGTGCCTTCGATTCCGCTTTCTTCCACTGCCTGCTGTGCCGCCGCCACCGCAAACTGGGCGTAGCGGTCCGTGCGCAGCACATCATTGACCTCCAGGTATTCTCTGGGATTGAAATTCTTCACCTCGGCCCCCAGCTTCGCCTTGAATTTCTCCGTATCAAAAAGGGTGATGGAACCAATGCCGCATTTGCCGGCCTTTAAATTTTCCCAGGTTTCCTTCACATTATTTCCCACAGGGGTAACCGCACCGATTCCGGTAACAACTACTCTTCTGTTTTCACTCATAATCTCGTCTCCTTAACTCTTTCCTGCCGCATGGCATCCAGGGGTACCCGCAGGGTGTTACATTGCGATGCCGCCATCCACACGGAGTACTTCGCCTGTCACATATTTGGCTGTCGCAAGATAGCCCGCAGCCTCGGCCACATCCTCCGCCTCTCCCATTTTTCCAAGGGGAATCATTTTAAGCAGCGGATTGTCGGTCTGATCACCTGTCATATCGGTGGCGATAAATCCAGGGGCGATGGCGTTACAGCGAATCCCCCTGGGCGCAAGCTCCTTTGCGATGGTTTTGGTAAGACCGATCAATCCTGCCTTGGAAGCGGCATAGTTACACTGGCCCGCATTACCCATAATTCCCGCCACGGAGGTGATGTTGATGATACAGCCCTCACGGTTGCGGAGAAAGAGCCCGGCTGTATGGCGGATCATGTTGAACGCGCCCTTCAGATTGACGGCGATCACCCTATCGAAGTCCTCTTCCTTCATCATGGCCGCAAGGCCGTCCCGGGTAATCCCCGCGTTGTTTACCAAAATGTGCACCGTGCCGAAATCGGCCTTAATCTGTGCCACGGTTTCTTTTGCCGCCTCAAAATCCGATACGTCGCAGCAGTAATACTTTGCTTTCACGCCATACTCCTGCGCGCATTTTTCACAGACCGCCCCGGCCGCCTGCTCGTTACCGGCATAAATGATAGCGATATCGGCGCCCATGGACGCCAGCTTATAAGCGATGGCTTCACCCAGTCCCCGGGAACCTCCGGTGATAACCGCTGTTTTTCCCTTTAACATGCTTCCACCTCCGCTAAATATTCTGTATACGCGCAGGCCTTCACTTCCGAATCGATTTTCTTTATCATATTGGTAAGTGTCCTGCCCGGCCCTATCTCTATGAAGGTGTCAATCCCTCGGGCTATCATATCCCGGATAATTTTTTCCCACTGCACCGGACTGCAGATCTGTTTTGACATCAATTCCACCACGTTCGACCCATAGGGCTCAGCGGTCTTATTCGAATAAAGCGTCATATGGCTCCCCTGAATCTCTGCCTTTGCAAGTTCGACCGCAAAGGCCTCCGCAGCCTCCTTCATAAAGGGGGAATGGAAGGCTCCTTTCACCTTTAGGGGAAGGGCTCTGCCTCCGGCCGCCTTCACGTCAGCAAAAAAGTCCGGCATCTGGGCGGACAGGCCGGAAACTGTGATCTGTCCGGGACAGTTGAAGTTCACGGGATAGACCTCCGAGTAGTTGGCGCAAAGCTCCTGCACCTGTTCCGGCGTCAGCTTCACCACCGCAGCCATGGAGGTGTCAAACTTTTCCGCCTCCCGCTGCATGAGCTCGCCCCGCTTTATGACGAGGCGAAATCCCGTTTTCTTATCAAATACACCGGCAGCTGTGGCGGCCACTACCTCCCCCAGGGAGAAGCCCGCCACTGCGTCAGGCCGGATTCCTTTCTCAAAAAGCACCTCTGCCGCCGCCAGCTCCATGGCGAAAAGGCAGGGCTGTGTATTCCTGGTCTCCTTTAATTCTTCCTCTGTGCCCTCAAAACACTGGGAGGACGTGCCCGGGCGAATTTCGTCGCACATGTTAAAAACGGCTTCCGCAGTTGGATAGTTTGCGGCAAGCTCTTTTCCCATTCCGGGATACTGATCGCCCTGGCCCGAAAATACAAATGCTATTTTACCCATTGCGCTGCCCTCAGGAGGATGGGCTTGGCCCCCTCCACAACTTCCTTGATAATTTCCGCGGCGGGCTGCTCTTTTTTCACCATAGCCGCGATCTGTCCCGACAGGAAGCAGCCCTTGTCATTGTCACCCTCCTGCACGGCAAGGCGCAGCGCACCCGTTGCAAAAGCCTCCAGCTCCTCGTCGGGCATGCCGCCGTATTCCGCTTTGGAATAGTCTCTGGCAAACTTTGTGCGAAGGCTGCGGACGGGATGGCCCAGCCGCTTGCCGGTCACCATCGTGCAGAGGTCCGTAGCCTTGAGAATCTTCTCTTTGTACGCAGGATGAATGGTACACTCCGTGGCACTTAAAAAGCGGGTTCCCATCTGAACCCCGCACGCTCCCAGCATTAACGCCGCCGCAAAGCCTCTTCCGTCGGCGATACCGCCGGCCGCGATCACCGGCAGGGTGGTGGCGTCGCAAATCTGGGGAACCAGAACCATGGTGGTAAGCTCTCCCACATGGCCGCCGCTCTCTCCGCCCTCGGCAATCAGCGCCGAAGCGCCAAGCCGGGTCATCAGCTTCGCCATGGCCACCGAAGCCACCACCGGAATCACCTTAATCCCGGCTTCCTTCCAATCTTTCATATATTTTGAGGGGTTGCCGGCACCGGTGGTCACAACCTCCACTTTTTCTTCCGTTACAATCCGCGCGATATCGTCCGCAAAGGGACTCATCAGCATAATATTTACTCCGATAGGCCTGGCCGTGAGGGACCTGGCAATCCGCACCTGCTCTCTCACATACTCGCCGGGGGCATTTCCCGCCGCGATAATACCAAGGCCGCCGCCATCGGACACGGCAGCGGCCAGTTTGCCGTCAGCGATCCAAGCCATACCACCTTGAAATACCGGGTATTCGATTCCCAGCATTTCACAAATCTCTGACTTAATCATAATTATTAACCCTGCTTGCTCTGAATAAATTTGTCCAGATCGTCAACAGTTTCTACCTTCTGGTCCAGCTCGATCTCAATGCCAAGCTCGTCCTCCAGGCTCATCAGAAGCTCCACGGTATCCAGGGAGTCGATGCCCAGCTCAGAGAATTTGCTCTCCGGCTTTACGGCGGAAACATCACAACCGGTACGTTCTGCAACAATTTTAGCGATAGCGTCAAAATACATTTTAATAGCCTCCAATAATAATTTTTTTGTTTATTATACCAGCGGGCTGTTCCACCAAAATTCCCTTAGAGTTCCAAAAGCGTTCCAAAATTATGAAAAAATGATAAACAATAGAATACTGTTTATTTTTCACTGAGTACGGTTTTCAGGCAGTACCTCCAATAAACATAAAAAAGAATCCTGTAAAGCAGGATTCTCCGCCTGCGGCGGGTCGCGTAAGCGACAATATTCCTTTCCGCCGCAGTGCGATCCTGCCCGGAGGGCTTTTTTATTCTATAGGGAAGTTCGGAGAACTTTCCTATAGAATAAAAAAACTCCCCACGCAACGCTCTTGCGCCACATGGGGAGTTTTATTGTTCTTTTTGTCAGTCAGGCCACTATTATTTTAAAGTAACCTTAGCGCCTTCTGCCTCAAGCTTAGCCTTGATATCCTCAGCCTCAGCCTTCTCCGCGCCCTCTTTCACAATCTTGGGAGCGCCGTCAACTACGTCCTTAGCTTCCTTCAGACCTAAACCGGTAACTTCACGAACAACCTTGATAACCTTAACCTTGTTGGGTCCTACCTCGGTCAGCTCTACGTTGAACTCGGTCTTCTCTTCCTCTGCCGCCGCGCTATCGCCTGCTGCTGCCGCAACTACAACACCTGCTGCCGCGGACACACCGAACTCTTCTTCACATGCTTTTACCAGGTCGTTTAACTCTAATACGCTTAACTCTTTGATGGCTTCAATAAATTCTGCTGTTGTTAACTTTGCCATTATCATTTACCTCCGTTTTTTATTTTGATTTGATTTAGTTGTAATAATTAGTTGCTTTCGGTCTCTGCCGGGGCCTCTTCCGCTGCCGCCGGTGTTTCTTCCGCTGCGGGAGCTTCCTCTGCCGCAGGGGCTGCATCTACTGCCACATCTGCCGCGCCGCCCTGCTCCGCGATCTGATTAAGAACACGTGCCAGGTTGGTAATGGGAGACTGTAAGCTTCCAAGCAGCTTGGCCAGCAGCTCGTCTCTGGACGGAACGTTGGCGATTGCCTGAATCCCGGTTGCGTCATAGAAGGTTCCTTCTACCACGCCTGCCTTTAACTCCAACGCGGGAACTGTCTTGGCAAACTTCGCCAGAATTCTTGCCGGAGCTGTTGCGTCGTCTTTGGAAATCGCGATGGCGTTGGGGCCTTCCAGTAAAGAGGACATGCTTTCAAAGTCTGTTCCCTTAAACGCAAAGTTCATTAAGGTGTTCTTGTATACCTTGTAAGCAACACCAGCTTCTCTCAACTGCTTACGCAACTGTGTGTCCTGCTCTACCGTTAATCCACAGTAGTCTACCAGCACGACGGACTGGGCGTCTTTAATCTGCTGAGAGATTTCCTCTACGATTGGTTGTTTTAATTCTACTTTTGCCACGAATCGTGCACCTCCTTTTATTATTTTGTGAGACTTAAAAATGCCTCCCTGTCCAAAGACAGAGAGGCATAAGAAAATTTCTTTTCCTTCTTACAGCGCAAAACGCTGATAAGTCTCCTCGGCAGGCCATTTCTGTTACGCCCGTAGGCACCTGCTGTCTTCGGCATATATGGCTGCGGTTTCCCGCAACACGCTTTATTATTCTATCATTGTCTATTCCGGATGTCAACCATTTTAAACAAATCTTGCAACGCTTACCTTAACACCGGGTCCCATACTGGGCGATAATACAATACTCTTTAAGTACTGTCCCTTCAAAGCGCTGGGTTTTGCTTTAATGATCGCGTCCATTAAGGTCTGGAAGTTGTCCGCTAACTGTTCTTCGGTAAAGGATGCTTTCCCAATTGGCACATGGATAATGTTTGTTTTGTCCAGTCTGTACTCAATCTTACCGGCTTTGATGTCGTTTACAGCTTTGGTAACGTCCATGGTTACGGTTCCTGCTTTGGGGTTCGGCATTAAGCCCTTGGGTCCTAAGACACGTCCCAGACGGCCTACCACACCCATCATGTCGGGGGTGGCTACCACTACGTCAAAATCCAGCCATCCTTCGTTCTGGATTCTCGGAATCAGCTCCTCGCCTCCCACGTAGTCAGCGCCTGCTGCCTGGGCCTCATCCAACTTGTCTCCCTTTGCAAATACAAGAACCTTAACGGTCTTACCTGTTCCGTGAGGCAGTACAACCGCGCCACGAATCTGCTGCTCGGCGTGACGTCCATCACAACCGGTTCTGATGTGAGCCTCGATGGTCTCATCAAATTTCGCAACGGCCACCTTCTTGACCAGGCCGATTGCTTCTGTTGTATCGTATTGAACTGTTCTGTCTACTAACTTCGCAGTCTCAACGTATTTCTTTCCTCTTTTCATTTCAAATAACCTCCTAGTGGTAGTATCGGGAGAGATCCCTCCCACATCCTATAGCTTCTTACGCTAAGTGCTTTTACTGCTCTACGGTAACGCCCATGCTTCTTGCGGTTCCCGCAATCATGCTCATGGCTGCCTCCAGGGAAGCGGCGTTCAGATCCGGCATCTTTAATTCCGCGATTTCCTTAAGCTTCTCCTGGGAAAGGGTCGCTACCTTTGTCTTGTTGGGCACTGCGGAACCGGACTTGATGTTGCATGCCTTCTTGATCAATACCGGCGCAGGCGGAGTCTTTGTGATGAAGCTGAAGCTTCTGTCCGCATAAACGGTAATTACAACCGGAATAATCAGGTCACCCTGATCCGCGGTTCTGGCGTTAAACTGCTTCGTAAACTCAACAATATTCACGCCGTGCTGTCCAAGGGCAGGACCAACCGGCGGCGCAGGTGTAGCCTTACCGGCGGGAATCTGCAATTTGATATAACCTGTTACTTTTTTTGCCATTTGAGATTGCCTCCTTTTTTATCCAACAGGAACCTCAGCGAAAGTCCTGTTGTCCTGTCTTACATCTTCTTAACATCTGTGAAACTTATTTCTACCGGTGTTTCACGACCGAACAAATCCACATTGATAGTGACTGACTGTTTGCCCCGGTTCATGGTCTGGATCACGCCGACCGTATCCTTCCACACGCCTCCGGTGACAACAACGGAATCGCCCTCCGCAAAATCCACTACCAAGCTTGCTTCCTTGATACCCAACGGTCTCATTTCGGCTTCCGTAAGCGGTACCGGCTTGGATCCCGGACCTACAAATCCGGTAACTCCCCTGGTATTTCTGACCACATACCATGTGTCATCATTCATAACCATATTAATAAGAACATAACCGGGAAACATCTTCTTCTGAACCTGCTTTTTCGCGCCGTTCTTCATCTCAACCACTTCCTCCATGGGGACGCGGACCTCTAAAATCTGCTCCTCCAGGTGGCGGTTTTCAATTGTCTTTTCAATGTTCGCCTTTACCTTATTTTCATAACCTGAATAGGTATGAACTACATACCAGTTTGCCTCTGCCATAAAATCGCCTTTGCCTCCATTATAAATTAACCAGGATATCCACGCCGTATCTGACAAAAAGATCCAACACGGCAATAATCAAACCTAAGATAACCGAAACAACCACAACAGCGATTGTCTGTCTGGTAAGTGATTTCCTGTCCGGCCAGACTATCTTGCCAAACTCGGCTTTGAGACCGGAAAACCAACTGGTCTTTGGGGCTTTTTCTGTGTTATTTTCTCCCATACGTGTCACTTCCTTTGCCGAGTCCCATTACTTCGTTTCTTTGTGTAATGTGTGTGTCTTGCAGAATCTGCAATACTTTTTCGTTTCCATTCTGTCAGGATGAGCTTTCTTATCCTTCATCGTGTTGTAATTACGCTGCTTGCACTCCGTGCATGCTAAAGTAATTCTTGTGCGCACAACTTCCACCTCCATAAATTCTTGTTTTTAGGCATAAAAAAAAGACCTACTTCCATCGCTAGTCTACTATAGCATAAACCTCGGGTTCCGTCAATACTTTTTTCTCCGATTGGGTTGTAAAAATATTTTATCACTATATCTTGGGGATTGCAAGGGGGAATTTTCGTGATTTTTGGGATTTTCACAGGTTTCTTTGCAATGATTTTCAAAATTATGAAATAGGGGCTTCTCAAAAATATTCAATGACATATAATAAAACTTGAACGGAAAGGCAAAAGGAGCAATGCAGGTAAACCAAACGCTTTTAAGAAAGAAGGGATAACATGAAGGCAATCAGAGCCAACGGCCTAACCAAATACTACGGAAATTCCAGAGGGATTGTCGAACTGGATTTAAATGTAAACGAGGGCGATTTTTTTGGATTTATCGGACCAAACGGCGCGGGAAAAAGCACCACGATCCGAACGCTGTTAGGTCTGCTACGCCAGGACAGCGGCAGTGCTGAAATTTTGGGGATGGATATAGAAAAGGACAAAACTCGGATTCTCAAAGAGGTTGGGTATCTCCCTTCCGAAGCCGTTTTCTATTCCGGTATGCGGGTCCGGGATGTGCTGCTGCTATCTGCCAATCTGCGGCAAAAGGACTGCCGCCAGGCGGCTGGCGAATTATGTGAGCGGCTGCATTTGGATACCTCCAAAAAAGTAGATGAGCTGTCTTTTGGAAACCGCAAAAAGTTAGGAATTGTCTGCGCCCTTCAGCACAATCCCAGACTTTGCGTTATGGACGAGCCCACCAGCGGGCTTGACCCGCTCATGCAGCGGGAGTTTTTTCGTATTCTTCGGGAACGCCACAGCCAGGGAGCTACACTCTTCCTGTCCTCTCACGTCTTATCCGAGATACAGCGCAACTGCAGCCACGCCGCCATTATCCGGGAAGGGCGTATCATTGCTGCCGGAAGCGTAGAGGAACTTTCAAAAACGACAGCCAGACGGATTGTAGTCCATGGAGGCGTTCCCCCCGCCGGGCTTACGGGAATCCGTGATTTACGGGAAATCGAGGGCGGTGTCAGTTTCCTGTATAGCGGGGACATCAATCCGTTGCTTCGCGAGCTTACCCGCCATCCGATTCAGGATTTATCTATTAACGAACCGGATTTGGAGGAAATATTTCTTCATTATTACAAAGAGGGGAGTGAGAACCATGATATTAGTGAAGCATGAACTGAAACAAAGCCGGATTTCTCTTTTGGTCTGGACGGTATCTATCGGGTTTCTTCTGGCAGTCTGTATCTTCCTGTTCCCGGAAATGAAGGGCGAAATGAACGATGTCAGCGATATGTTCGCCTCCATGGGAAGCTTTTCGGAGGCCTTCGGCATGAACCAGGTGGATTTCGGAACGCTACAGGGCTTTTACGCAGTGGAATGCGGAAATATTCTGGGTCTGGGCGGAGCCTTTTTTGCCGCCTTGTGTGCCGTATCCGCGCTGGCCAAGGAGGAAAAAGAGCATACAGCCGAATTCCTGCTCACACATCCTGTCAGCCGCAGCCGTATTGTAACGGAAAAGCTGTTTGCCGTGCTGATACAGATTATCCTCATGAACGCAATCGTACTGCTTATATCCATTGGCGCCATTGCTGCCATCAGCGAAGACCTGCCCCTGGAAGAAATACTCCTGCTGCACTTTGCTTACTTCCTGCTTCAGCTGGAAATCGCGGCTATCTGTTTTGGCATCTCGGCATTTATCCGGCGGGGCAGCCTTGGAATCGGTCTTGGTATCGCGACTGTTCTATACTTTCTTAATATTATTGCCAACATTTCGGAAAGCGCTGAATTTATGAACTATATTACGCCCTTTGGCTATGCGGACGGAGCGGACATCGTAGCCTCTGTCCGTCTAGACGTCGGGCTGGTGGCGTTGGGATTGACATATGGAGTCATAGGGCTTTTCCTCGCCTATCTGAAATACTCCAGGAAAGATATCAGTTAAGAAGCCGGACTGCCGTACAGGTTGAGAATGATGATATATTAGCAGGGTCAGCCCCTTATACGCTCCCAGGCAGCATCGCCCCCGTACCTGCCAAAATCAGCAGCAGGCCCACGGCTGCCTTCCGGCTTAATTTTTCCTTCAAAACCACACCGGAAAATACAATGGTCACCAAAATGCTGAGTTTATCCACGGGAACCACCACGCTGGCCGGGCCATCCTGCAGGGCGCGGTAGTAGCACAGCCAGGACAGGCCGGTGGTAAGCCCTGAGAGAAACAGAAAAAGCCAGCCTTTCCGGTCGATGTGCCTGATATCCTTCTGTTCTCCGGTGATGAAAACCATCAGCCAGGCCATCACCAGAACAACAACGGTACGGATGGCAGTTCCCAGATTGGATTCCACATTTTGCACTCCTACTTTTCCGAAAATCGAGGTAAGGCTGGCAAACAAAGCGGAGAGCGTGGCAAAGAGCAGCCAGCCCTTATTTTGCGTTTTTGTGCCGTCGGTCTCCTTCTTTGTGATCATCATAAGCGTACCCACTCCGATTCCCAATACGCCTGCGACCTGGGCGATGGAAATGGGTTCTCCCAGAAAAAGAAAGGCCAGCAGAATCGTGAGTACCGTGCTAGATTTATCTATGGGAGCCACTTTGTTGACATCTCCCAGCTTCAGAGCCTTGAAATAGCACAGCCAGGAGGCTCCGGTGGAAAGCCCCGATAGAATCAGAAAAAGCAGGGTATTCCCGGATATCCGGCTGATTTCATTTTGAGAACCCACCACAAATACCATCAGCCAGGAGAAAATCAAAACCACAATGGTCCGAATCGCGGTCGCCAGGGTGGAGTTTATATTTTGGATTCCGATTTTTGCCAGTATCGCCGTAATTCCTGCAAAGAACGCGGAGCCAAGGGCAAAAAGAAGCCAGAGCATATGTGTCCCTCCTTAAGAGCCAAACCGATTTTTCTTCATGTCTTTTTCCTTATTGTATAACGTTTCCATGTCCTTGTCGATACTTATTTACTCTTGACTTTCCGGTACCCCGGTGCTACAATGGACAAAATTATTTTGGAGGTAAGGCAATGTTGCATCGTGTTGATGGTTCTCAATATACCGTCTTTATGCCGTCCGTAGTATCTGTCCTCTATTGGCAGTTCGCCGGGCTTACATTGTCGTACTCTCATTTGCATCGGTAAAGCAAGGGTTTTTCGGATTGACAGGATACAGACAGTGCAGGCTATCACATCATTCATGGCCTGCGCTGTTTTTTATTCTATAGGAAATTTTTCGAACTTTCCGATAACAAATTTTTCTTTACTATTTTACAAGGAGGAGACATTTATGAGTACGAAAGAATACCTGACAGATTATTATCAGAGCCGCGATGGAAAGGAGCAGACTGGCAGGGATACCAAAGAGTACCTGGCGGACTATTATCAAAATTATGATGAGGAGGGGCGGCTGCTCTCCCGGCATGGCAGGGTGGAATATCTCACCACCATGACATATATCGAAAAGTATTTAAAGCCCGGCATGCGCATTCTGGAAATCGGCGCCGCCACCGGGCGGTACAGCCACGCATTGGCCCGTCGGGGTTATCAAGTGGACGCCGTGGAACTTGTGGAGCACAACATCGAAATCTTTAAACAAAATACCCAGGAGGGCGAGTCGGTGACTATCACCCAGGGCAACGCTATGGATCTGTCTGCTTTTGCCAGCGGTACTTATGATATGACGCTGCTCTTAGGCCCTATGTATCATCTGTTCACCAGGGAGGATCAGCTTCAGGCGTTGTCCGAGGCCATCCGGGTTACAAAGAAGGGGGGCGTTATTTTCGCGGCTTACTGCATGGGCGACGCCTCTGTGCTCACCTACGGCTTTATCCGTGGGCAGATTTTCGATATCATTGAAAAATGCATGGTGGACACCGAAACCTTTGACACCTTCTCACATCCATGGGATCTTTTTGAACTCTATCGCAAGGAGGACATTGACATTCTGAGAAAGGAGTTTCCTGTCACACAGCTTCATTTTATTGCGTCCGACGGTTACACGAACCATATGCGGGAAACGGTGGATTCCATGGACGATGCCATGTACGAGCTGTATTTAAAATACCACCTTGCCACCTGTGAGCGGCAGGATATGATCGGATATTCCCACCATACCCTTGATATTTTCAGAAAGGATTAAAAATGGAGAATTAGATTGGAGGATTGATAGAAATGCTTACGCATAAAGGGACGCAACCGATAAAAACAGAAAGACTTTTGCTTCGGAGATTCCGTGTGGAGGACGCCCAGGGAATGTTTGATAACTGGGCAAAGGACGAAAAGGTTACCCGATACCTGACCTGGACGCCCCACGAATCGCCGGAAATGACCAGACAGCTACTGGAGGACTGGTGCGCAAACTATGAGAAGCCGGACTACTACAATTGGGTCATTGAATTTGAGAAAAAAACCATCGGCAATATCAGCGTTGTCCGCCTCGACGAAAAAGATGAATGGGCAGAGCTGGGCTACTGTATGGGCTGCGCTTACTGGAACCGGGGGATTATGACTGAAGCCGCCGGGGCTGTGATCGATTATCTTTTCGCCGAAATCGGCGTAAACCGGGTTGGTATCTGGCACGCCGTTCAAAATCCGGGCTCCGGCAGGGTTGCGCAGAAATGCGGCCTGACTTTTGAGGGAACGAGGCGGGAATTTTTCAAGAGTAACGCCGGGGATTTTCTGGATATCTCGTACTATGGGATTATCCGGCGGGATTGGGAGGCCAGGCGCGGCAAACGGGAAGAGGCGTGAACTGATAAGAGCACAGCAGGGGTTAATCTCCCTGCCGTGCGGTATTACAGAATGTAATCCGTGATACCTTGCATTTTCCGCCTAAGTCATGTTCGAAACCGCATAATTACACATATACCTTTAGCCCCCGGTCACTAATCAGTTTCTCCGCAAATTCACTTAAACGAAATGTTTTTTCACTTGGTTCAAGCTCATATTTTTCCGAACATAAAACCTTTATACTCCGCCCTGTATTGCCCGCTTCTAAAATTTCCAAAACCTGATCTTTGGTTGTAATGATTTCATCTTTTACCATTAGCCAGCATAGCTTTGTCGTTGTGATTCCTGTAATGCTTCTCTTTCCCGTATACCTGAATACATCCCGTATCGTTTTCCCTAAAAGTGTAATTGCGCCTCTGTCATCAGTCAAAAGAATATATTTATGAGAGGAAAATTCCGGTATGTTTGACAGCATATGCATACAAATGGCAATCAACTCTTCCCCCAGGTTATCCCCCGAAACTTTATTGTTTCTCACTTCTTGAAAAAACCGTTTCACGAGGGAACTCTCCTTACTGATTGTATTCGTCAGAAGTGCCTGTTTTAAAGACGGGTTCCTCTCAAAAGTCCGTTCCACTGCTCCTTCTTTACTCTTTGCATTTTTTACGGCAAAGGATAGCATTGTATGAATCTCTGTAATGCCTGTAAAACAGATTTCCAGTGCTTTTTTCATATCTTCCTCGTAAATCACAAGGACGCGGAGTCCATATTGGCGCATCTTCTTAATATAATTCACATGCTGTTCCCAGAGCCTGTTATCACCAGAGCACAATTCCATTATAATACCTCTTGTAATAACTATAATTCCCCCCACCCGTTTTATATACTCGAAAATAGGATTCGGATTTGCTATATTCATATGATTGCGAAGCGCGCAGGTATCGTAAAAGAAACATTTTTCCGCTTGCATGATTGCTTCCGCCGCCTCCTCCTGCTTTACAATCACATATGATTCAATTTCAGTAAAATTAACGGGAACCACACAATAATTCTTATCCATAGTCCTTATCCCCGTATCTCATCATATATTTTTTTCATATATGCCAGCGCTCTGTCAACCGTTTGGGCACTCAGAATCTGTTCCGCCTGATATTCCAGACCGACCTCTTTCACGAAATATTCAAGCTTTGGAAAATCATCTTTTTTTGTTGCATTTAATACATCTTCATTCAGCCAGAGCCTTGTAAATTCAGATCTTATCGCAGAACTGTTCATTGCCAGTAATTTTTCCAAAACTTTACCATCCGCAAAAAGGCCCAGTTCATAGGATCGTATTAATACTGCCATATAAGATACTTCAAAGTATGACATCAATTTTGCAATCATTGTCAATTCGGAATCTCCTTCGTCCTGCTCTGCCTTAAACCTGCGAAACATTTTCCGAAAGCTGGGTTCCGGCATCAAAAGTATTCCGGCAAAAAGATTTGCAGACATTTCCTCTTCCTGCCCATAATAATGTTCATTCATATACAACTCTACTTTTTGCCCGAATTGCTCTTTCTGATAAAAGGTATGATATATCTCATGACACAGCGCGAAATTCACATTTCCTTTGGGAAGTATGGAGTTCAAAAAAATGTAGCCCAATGTATCTCCTTTGTAGCAGACTGCTCCTATTTCGGAATCTTTCATCGGAATCTCCATCACAAGATAATTATTTTCCCGGAATAAAGGTCTGACGACCATCATCACATTCAGCAAATCCTGTTCAAAATTCATATCTATCCGAGAGTATAAATCCCGAACTTTCTCGACTGCTTCTTGCTGATGCTCACAATTATATTTTACTATATTTTCAAATCTTTCAAATGTCATCTACTCACTCCCAACTGCCATAAGAAACCGCCCCTTTGCGCCCAATACCTCATCAATATGTTCTATAAAATCGATCAGCTTCATAGCAAATAGTTCCTGCTCTTTGCTTGGCTCTCCTGCATAGAAAGCAACCTCTGTCGCTGCCCTGTCCTCGAAATCAGGTACACAAAAAGGCTCTGTCAAAAAAAATTCCACCCTTTGTCCCAGAGCATGCGCTATTTTTTCCATATCATTGCTGGTAACATCCTGACCGCCTGTCAAAATTCGTGACAGCTTGCTCGCATCCATTCCGGTCTTCAAACTGATAAATGACCGCTTGATTTTCATTCTCGACAAGTAGGTATTCACATTTTCAATATATTTGCTCACAGTATCATCTCCTTTTTTCTCACTCTTCACCATAACTATATTATATTCCTTTTCTTATTTAAAGCAAGTTGTTTTTTCATTTTTTAATATGTTTTTCACATTTTTGATTAATTATCTCTTTAGAACGTTTTTAATTTTTTATTTTATATCATTTTTTACAATAACATTATGGACACTGAAAGTCCAAGGCCCTGCCACCATTGTCGGAGCAGGGCCTCAGTATGAAATATGAAACGAAGCATTTGTTTTTTCTCTATGCCATAGCACACCTTATTTGATATCCAGCAAAGACAGAATAGGAATGATATGCCTGTAATTTGTTCATGGATTTTTATTTTGATCATGTCAGCACCTCGCTCTTGATTTTTCGCAGCTGCAATTCTATTTTACGGATATACAGCTGCAAAAGCAATAACGCAACAGTTTGATTTTCTTGCATTTTGTCCAACTTACGGTTGGATTGTTTTTGAAAAGGATACGCTGGCGGAGCTGGCGCGCCAAAAGATTGTCATCATGCAGGAAATGCCGCCCGTTCGCACAGGCGGCACCTTTTTACTTCTTGATGACAGGAATCCAGATTTCACTGCGATATTCGGGGCTGCTCATACTGCGGGTTAATCGTTGGCGCCGCATATTCACCGCGCACCGATTAAAACTTTCTTCCCGCAAAAGGCAAATCCGTATTTTCGTATATCTCTTATCCCCTTTTCCTCCAGCATTACTGCGTACTTTTTGCGCTCTATCTGTGTCAGGGCCTCCTCTACTGTCTCAGAAAGCTCTTTTTCATCCTCATCCTGCACTTTAAACTCAATAATAATTCCTTTTCCGTTCTTTTCCCTTGGCTCTAACATAATGTCATATCTGCCAAATCCGCTTTCCCGGTTAGAGGTAAGCACGTAGCTGTCCGCAAGCTCCACCATCAATCCTAGCACGAATCCGTGATAAAAGCGTTCCGGCTCCTCCGCGGAGGGATTTTTCCCTGTATCAAAATAGCTAAAGGAAACCATCGCTACCTGATTCATATACCGGTTCATTGCTTTCACATCATCTGTCAGAAGCGCCTTGATAAAATCATTATAGGCGGCGCTGTTTTCCGAAAACCAGTCGCGGACAATATTTTCAAACATAATCCGCACTTCTTTATTGGTAAGGGCAAGGTGATAGCTGGTCAGACCCGTCCGCTCTACAAACTCCGTCCCGTTTACTTTCAAATATCCGCTGGCCAAGAGCAGACTCCAGATTGCGTTTTTCTTCGTAGTTAATTGATTGTATACAATCTGCTCGTCAATCACCACCGTGATGGTCTCTCCCTGAAGCAGACGTTCAAAATCCTGCTTTATATTTTTATCACTTTCACGGATTAATTTTCCCGCAAGACTGTTAGAACTCGTGTTAGCCCAATAGGCGCTTAATTTTCCGGTATCCAGATAATTCAAAATCGACCATGGATTGTAAATTTCCGTTTTTGAACCAAAGGAAAAACCATCGTACCATTCTTTCACTTCACGCTTCTTCCCCTCCAGCCCATACTCGTCCAAGGCCGCAAAAACTTCCTTCTCCGTAAATCCGAAGCTCTCCGCGTATTCTTCCGACGTAGTGCTTATCACTTTCAGATTGTTTAAATCCGAGAAAACAGACTCCTTGCTCACTCTGGTAATTCCCGTCATGATGGCACGTTCCAGCCATGGATTTGTCTTGAGTGTGGCATTAAACAGGCTTCTGGTAAATGCCGCCAAATCTTCCCAGAATCCATCCACATAGGCTTCCTGCATGGGCGTGTCGTACTCATCCAGTAAAATGATCACCTTTTTCCCGTAATACCGGAACAGAAAGTCCGAAAGCTGATATAAGGCCAGTGTAGCGTCTCCATCATTCATATCAATGGTGATTCTGTCAAAATATTTTTTGTCATTTTCCGTTAAAACATCACTATCCTTTAAATAGCTATATTTTGAATATAAATTTACCAGAAGCTGACAAATTCTATACCTTGCAGCCTGATAATCCCGCTCCTTGATATTCGCAAATGACAGACTTATCACCGGATAACTTCCCTGTAGGGCACGGTACTTCTCCTCCTGCCAAATAGACAATTGTTCAAAAAGCTCTCCCTCTCCCGCATACTTTATGGAGAAGAACCGCTCCACCATGCTCATAGTCAGCGTTTTGCCAAAACGGCGGGGACGGGTTATCAGCGTAACGCTATCGCCGCTCTCCCACCATTCTTTCAGAAAAGAGGTTTTATCCACATAAAAATAATCATTTTCTATCACAGTCTTAAAATCCTGAATTCCAATACCAACCGTTCTTCCCATAGGATTCCTGCCTCCCTTTTGCACTGTGCTAATGTGCTGACTTTCAAGTGGTTTTATTATAGCACTTGCAGAATGGAAGCGCAAGTTTCCCTATAGAAATGCCGCCCGTTCGCACAGGCGGCACCTTTTTACTTCTTGATGACAGGAATCCAAATTTCACTGCGATATTCGGGGCTGCTCATATCGCCCTCGGTATAAGCCTCGATATCCATTTCATAGGTCGGCTGATAACTCGAAGTGGGGAAAAATTCTGAGCAGATTTTATACCACAAATCCTGAATCGCACCCGGCATGGCTCCTTTACACTCAAAGACTGCCCAGGTTCTGGCAGGAATCGTCGTCCGGCGAAAGCCCTCCGGTACGGCGGCGTCCTTGTTGTACGCTACCGCAATGGAATAATCAAAGGTCTTTGCGTTTTCCGGCAGGCTGCCGTAGCAGACCCCAAAGATATAGGACCTGTCGCTGGTTGCTTCCAGCAGCTTCTTCACCGTACCGTCCCTGTGGGCTCTTGTCCAGAAGTCGGGAATGCTCTTTTTATTTACCGCATTCTCAATACTGTGGGATTCCACTTTCTCAATGATGTCAAAGGCTTCCTTTTCCACAATTTTGTAGTCCATAATACTACCTCCGCTTAATGTGATTTTCACGGAAATGCGGGAAAAGGATTTCAGCTTTGAGCCGTCTTTCTTCGCCTCCGAAGGAGTGAGCCCGTGAAATTTCGAAAAGGCTCTCGTGAAGCTCTCCGGGCTCTCATAGCCGTATTTTAACGCAATGTCTATCACTTTGTAATCCGAAGCGCAGAGCTCATGGCCGGCCAGTGTGAGCCTTCTGTTTCGTATGTAATCTCCAAGGGAGATTCCGCACAGAATGCCGAAGATTCTTTGAAAATAAAAGCTGGAGCAGGCCGCTTCCCTGGCAACCTTATCATAATCAATCTCCTCGGTTAAGTGCTCCTCCACATAGTTGACAGCATTTTGGATTCCGGTAAGCCAATCCATAAGATCCCTCCTTTCCGTGTGGTTTCATTTTAGCGCAGGGACGGTTTTATTTCCTGACTTTATATGCTCATGTTGGCAAGGATTACTTCGGCTCACTGTAAAGCCGAAGCAGGTCTGTCGCTTCTGGGTGTCAAAGGAAGCCACAGTTCAATATAACGGGATTGCTTCACCG
>CALWLN010000127.1 GCA_944381535.1 uncultured Lachnospiraceae bacterium | reverse complement strand
TTCAGCTCTGCGGAGCTATTGGCCCGTATTCGGGTGACCCTTCGGAATTACCGGCACAGCGCGGAGGAGGGAAAATTTCCCGGAGGCCGGTTTAAATGCCGGGATATGTTGATTGATTACGATGCCCGCCAGGTTTTTATCAAAGGGCAGGAGATTAAACTGACCCAGACGGAATATAATATTGTGGCGTTGCTTTCCGAGCATTGTGGAAAGATGATGACCTACTCTGCCATTGTTAAGGGCGTCTGGGGCTATTCCACGGAAGGCAGTACAAAAAAACTTCAGGTAAATATGGCGAATATCCGCAAGAAGTTCGGGGCAAAGCCGGGAGAAACCTGGTATATCACCAATGAGCTTGGCGTTGGGTACCGCATGAATGGAGAAGAAGAGGAATGAAGAAATTTTTTCGAAAACAA
Source organism: uncultured Lachnospiraceae bacterium (assembly GCA_944381535.1). Taxonomy (GTDB): domain Bacteria; phylum Bacillota; class Clostridia; order Lachnospirales; family Lachnospiraceae; genus 14-2. The sequence continues at coordinate 27,220 of CALWLN010000127.1, read as the reverse complement.
TCACCGGCAAGACTGATCTCCCTGGGTTTTGCTCTGGTTATATTACTGGGATCCCTGCTGCTGATGCTGCCATGCAGTGTGAAGGACGGGGTGGAACTGAATTATATCGACGCGCTGTATACCTCCACCAGCGCCGTGTGTGTGACCGGCCTGATAGCGGTGGACGCGGGAGATACTTTTACCTCTCTGGGGCAGTTCTTTCTTGCTATGTTGATCCAGATTGGCGGCCTGGGCGTTACCTCCATCGGCGCAGGAATCATCCTGGCTATGGGTAAGCATGTGGATTTAAAGAGCAGGCATCTGGTTCAGGAAGCCATGAATCTGGACTCCGGCAAGGGTATCGTCCGATTTGTGAAAAGTGTTTTTATCACCACACTGATTTTTGAACTGTCGGGAGCGGCCTTAAGCTTTATTGTTTTTTCGCAGGATTACCCGCCTTTGAAAGCCCTGGGAATCAGCCTGTTCCATTCGGTGGCGGCATTTAATAACTCCGGTTTCGACATCCTGGGGAATTTCCAGAATCTGATTCCTTACCGGGATAATGTGCTGCTGAATCTGATTACCTGCGGACTGATTTTCTTTGGGGGCATTGGCTTTTTGGTGATTCGGGAGATGTGGACGAAAAAGCTGAACTGGAGGAAGTTTTCCATGCACGCAAAGGTCGTCATTTCCGTCAGTGTGACCTTGATTATCACGGGCGCAATTCTGTTAAAGCTGACAGAAGAGGTTACCTGGCTGGGCGCCTTTTTCCACAGCGTCTCCGCCAGAACGGCAGGATTTTCCACATATCCGCTGGGGAATTTTTCCAATGCGGGCCTGCTTGTGCTGACAGCGTTGATGTTTATCGGGGCTTCCCCCGGATCCACTGGCGGTGGTATCAAGACCAGCACCTTTCTTGTGCTGATACAGGGCATTAAGTCCGCAGCCACCAACCGGACGGAGAAAGCCTTCCGCAACGCGATTCCCAAAAATGCGTTCAAGAAAGCCTCCGTCATTACCCTGCTTGCCCTGACAGTGGTGCTTGTGGGAACTTATTTGATGGTAGTTATGGAACCGGATGTTACGCTGATGGAGGCTTTGTTTGAGATCACAAGCGCTTTTGGCACCGTGGGACTTTCCACCGGTATCACGCCGGGGCTGGGAATCGGCGCCAAGCTGGTATCCATTTTCATTATGTATATTGGCAGACTGGGACCGCTTACCATCGCTTCTCTGTGGTATTTCTCCAGAGGAGAACGGGTCGGCTTCCCGGAAGGCAACATTGCGATCGGTTGATAGAAGGAGGATAAATGATGTTCAACAAGAAAGTAAATAATCAAATGAGTTATGGAATCATCGGTCTGGGGCGCTTTGGCTACGCCCTGGCTATGGAGCTGGCTAATTCCGGTTCGGAGCTGATCGTTCTGGACCGTGACGAGGATAAGGTTCGGGAAATGCGTGAAATCACGGAAAATGCCTATGTGGTCAAGATGCTTGACAAGAAATCCCTGCAGGAAACCGGGATACAGAACTGCGATGTGGCGGTGGTCTGTATCAGCGAGCAGATGGATACCTCCATTTTGACTACACTGAATCTGGTATCTATGGGAATTCCCACGGTGATTGCCAAGGCCGCAAGCGCCGAGCACGGTACGATTCTGGAAAAGCTTGGCGCCGAGGTGGTATATCCTGAGCGGGATATGGCCATCCGTCTGGCAAGCCGGCTGGAAACCGCACGGACGCTGGATCTCATCGAGTTGAGTGAAAAGCTTAACATCACGAAGCTCAATGTCCCGCCCCAGATGGTGGGAAAGACGGTCCTCAGCGCAAACCTGCGCTCCCGCTTCGGCCTGAATATCATTGCGGTGGTGAATGACGGCGTTGTGCTGGAGAATATCCGTCCCGATTATGTGTTCCGGAAAAGTGATATCATGATTCTTTCAGGGAGCAGAGAGGGTATGGTAAAGATGAGCCAGTGGGCTATCCAGGCTGGAAAATAAAAAGTATCTTGACCGGGCGGGCTGCGTCCTGTAAACTGTAGGTAGTGCAGTAAACAGAGCGCGGCCCGCCTGGTTTATACACCTTGCGGAATGAGAGACGCTGTCCCTTTTGTGTATCGTGCAGAAGACCGGAAGCGGCTTTTGTCATCTGTATATGCAACATCAGAAAAAAGAAGAAAAGAGGAACTGTAAAATGAGTATTCGAATCGGTATTTTGGGATACGGAAATCTGGGACGGGGCGTGGAGTGCGCCATCCGGCAGAATCCGGATATGGAACTTGCGGCGGTATTTACCAGGAGAAATCCGGCTGATGTGGAGATTCTTACCAAAACTGCCAAGGTCTTAAAGGTAGACGAGGCGCTGGAATGGAAGGACAAGTTGGACGTGATGATTCTCTGCGGCGGCAGCGCTACGGACCTTCCGGTGCAGACGCCGGAATACGCAAAATATTTCAATGTGGTGGACAGCTTTGACACCCATGCCAGAATCCCCGAGCATTTTGCCCAGGTGGACGCGGCGGCCAAGGAAGGCGGCAAGGTGGCCGTTATCTCCGTGGGCTGGGACCCGGGGATGTTCTCCTTGAACCGCATGTACGCCAACGCCATTTTGCCGGAGGGAAAGGATTACACTTTCTGGGGCCGGGGCGTGAGCCAGGGACATTCCGACGCCGTCCGCCGGATTGAGGGAGTAAAGGACGCCAAACAGTACACGATTCCCGTGGAAAGTGCTCTTGCCGCAGTCCGTGCCGGGGAGAATCCGGACCTGACCACCCGGCAGAAGCATACGAGAGATTGCTTTGTTGTGTTAGAAGAGGGGGCGGACGCCGCAAAGGTGGAGCAGGAGATTAAGACCATGCCTAACTACTTTGCGGACTATGACACCACCGTCCACTTCATCAGCGAGGAGGAATTAAAGCGGGAGCACAGTGGAATTCCTCATGGCGGCTTTGTCCTTCGCAGCGGACGCACAGGCTGGGAGCGGGAGCACAGCCATCTCATTGAGTACAGTCTGAAGCTGGATTCCAACCCGGAATTTACCGCAAGCGTAATCGTGGCCTACGCGAGAGCGGCTTTCCGTCTGGCGCAGGAAGGGCAGACGGGGTGCAAGACGGTGTTTGACATTGCGCCTGCTTATCTCAGCGCAAAGAGCGGGGAAGAGCTTAGAGCGTCCATGCTGTAGGAGAGCTGCAAAGGTGATGATTACGGACATCAGCGATTTACGGCTGAAGAAGGCAGAGGAGTGCGGCATCGACGTGTGCGTGAGTACACGGGTATTGATCAATGTGCAGAAATAGAGTTGGTAAGCGTTGATTTTCCTGAAGATTTTATGAAGTATGAAATAGGAAGGACTTTTTTGATATAAGGAGACATAGCTATTTTTGCTTAGTCTCCTTAATAACGTTCAGTCATTTATATAGATTCGTTTTCAGGCGCTTTTCCTGAAGATTTTCGAATAATCAATTCTGTCTGTAAAACAACAGGAGGGTTGCTTATCTGATATTTATCTTGCTGAATAATAGAATACATGGCACGAACGCCAATATCCCTTGATGAATAACGAAGTGTTGTAAGCGGCGGATTTGTAAATTCTGATAGCATAATATCATCACAGCCGATTACGGATACATCCTGCGGTATTGATAAACCGCTTTCACTTAACGCATTCATTGCGCCAATGGCCAAAAGGTCGTTGAGGGCAATGATAGCGGTAAAATGTTGTCTTTTTTCTAAAAATGTTTTGGTAGCCCAATAGCCGCTTTTGGCATCGGAGAGATAAGGATAGATGCCGTCGATTGCCAGGTTTCTGTCTGTCGGAAGGTGGTTCGCTTCCAGTGCCTTCAGATAAGAATGGTAGCGGGTGTTGTTCGGGTCGTGTATGGAAAAACCACTTAGGTAAGCAATGTTCGTGTGGCCTAAATCAACCAGGTATTTGATTGTCTGTTTCATTAATCCATCAAATTCAACTGTAAAATTGTCTTGTGGAAAGTACACGTAAATTCCGTTTGAACGTAAAAAATTGATGTGGCGTCCGGTAATAAGATCCGAATATGTGGCGAAAAAAACGGCATAAATTTCGTTGGCGATTAGCATGGAACAAAATGCGTCCGCATCAGGCCATAATTCAATCATGGAAACCGGCATGTCGTAGTTGGTGGCAATAGAATTCATGCCTCGTAGGATATTTCCGTAGTGAGGATTGAGCAGATCATCAACAATTAAATAAGTAATTTTTGTTTTGTTCTTTGCTTTCTTTTCGCTTGGAAGTGGAAAGTTCAAATCATTCGCTGCATCGATAATGCGTTGTCTCGTATCTGTAGTCATTTTCCCTCTGCCATTAAAAAAGTTAGAAACGGTAGCCGGTGAAACTCCGGCAAGCTGGGCTATATCTCGTTTTGTAGCCATAGGTAAATCTCCTGTTGGAATTATTTGGACGAAATCTTACAAGATATTATAGTATATAATGCTTTGAAAAGCAAGGAAAAGGAACTAGAATATAAATATATGGTAAAATAGAAGGTAAATATTTATTAAAATATGAAAATGAAACGGTATTGAAAGTTTTTTGATAGATGGTACAAATATATAATCAATGGCGAGAGGCAAATTTGTGCGATTGATATAAATGAGAGGTAAATTTTATACTAAAAATGGTAAATATATTTAATATATTTAATATATGAATATAGGATGTCAATGTTGACATTTAGTAAATGACGGTATATAATAAACCAAAACGAAGAAAAATATGATAAAATTTAATAAATTTACTAAAGGAGGGAGAGGTTCAAATGGTTTTATCAAAGCGACAGGGAAAAGGGAAAATTGGAATATTATTGCTTGTATCTTTGGTGCTCGTAATGGTCATACCAGTCAGTGCAAAAGAAGCGAAGGCGGCATCAGGGACAACGTACTACATTTCATCTTCCGGGGGAGACGATAAGAACAGCGGAACATCTGAGAAAGAGGCTTGGAAAACACTGGGAAAGATTTCGGAGATAACACTGGGACCAGGAGACCGCATTTTGCTCAAAAGCGGTGATAGATGGCTTGGCGAACATGTGGTGATAACGGAACCGGCAGGAACAGAGGAACAACCGGCTGTGTTGGGAGCGTACGGAGAGGGAGAGAAACCGAAGCTTGCTTTGTTCGAGAATGAAGTGCCAAAATATCAGTCTGAACCACTGATTTTGGTGAAAAATGCGGAGCATTTCATCATAGATGGACTGGACGTGGGGTTTTGCGGAGTCGGAGTCGAGCTTTCATATGAGTTGGTTACCAATAAGAAAAACGTACGGATTCAGAACTGCCATTTTCATGATATTTATGGCTTCTATCAGCTGGATCGTAAGAATATTACAAAATATCCTCATGCAACTGGTATTGTGGTGACAGCCAATGTACCCATTCCGGGATGTACGGATCCGGTATTGGAGGGCCTTTATATCGATAACTGTACCAGTTATGATGCCGGTGCCTTGTATACCTATGGCAGTCGTGTCGGGTCCACGGGAAAAAGCGTAAAAGGGTTATACGTTACGAACTGTGTGATGGAAAATAATGGAATATACGGTATTGCGGTCTGCAATATGGACGGCGGTTACATGGATAATTGTAAGATTATCAATTGTGGCTCCAGATATTCGCCGATGGGTTCTATGGGCGTCATGGTTTCCGGAGAAAACTTTACGATTATGAATAGTGAAATCTGTTTTCAACAGCGTCAGGAGGATAACCCGGACGGCGGTGGTATCGATTTTGAACATTTGTGTTATGATACGGATGTCATTAACTGCTACATTCATGATAACGCCGGTGTTGGAATTATGATGTACAGCTCCGGTGCCGATGCTTCTCACCAGAATAAGCGCGTTCGCATTATCGGGAATGTGTTTGAGAATAATAATCAGAATGTGTATAATCCGGGCGGCGCAGAGATTCTTTCGCTTCCGCTTTACTCTTTGGTAGACGGCGCCATTTATAATAACAGATATATGGAAAGTGAAAATATGTTTACAATGAGCATGGATGCCAGTGTAGATATACAGGGAAATGTCGCTTACGGACAGGAGATGCAGGGGAAGGCGTGGCCGGTTTATGATTTTGATGATGTAAGAGCTTATGTGATCGAGAAAAAACCACTTCCGGATATTGGTGGAGAGCCGGCTGAGGGAGATGAGGTATATGATTGGGTTCTTACTTACGGTAATTATTTTATCGGCATTGCGGCAGGCTTCATTATTACTGCGGTTTTGCTGGTGGTTATGAGTCTTGTGGGAAGAAAGAGAAAGAAGAACCCCGGAGGTGTTGCGGCACTGCTACTTGTAGTAGTTTTGGCGGGAGCTGTATTGCCGGGGATGAGAAGCGAAGCGGCAGAGAACGGAGTAAGGAACAAAAACGGCACGGAGGCGGACGGTGTTTACCGGTTGGCGGAAATGTGCAATGACGAGATGGGATTGTGGCAGTATTACTGGTTTGATGGAATAGACGATTATTCGAAGATGGAATATGACAGTGATTCAGGCGGTTGGGCAGGGTCATCGCCCGCCGCGACAGCCAGGATTCAAGGAGCGAACTGGCATACTTATATAGACGGTTATACGGTGGCGACGTTTACCTGTCCGAAATCAGGTACCGTGCGTGTCGGAACAGAAGAAGCAATTGAACTGACAAATGCGCCCAATACCATGGATGGAACTATTTTTGTCGTGATGAGTGATGATGAATTGGTGGGAACACCGGTACAGGTGACAAAAGAAGAACCTAAAAAAGAATTTGCAACAGTGGAGATGGACGTCTATGAAGGTCAGGTGATTGGTTTCTATTTACATATGAATGTGACAAATGCAGGCGATAGTACGAATGTGTCCGCATTTGTAGAATATACGGACTACAAGGAGGTAGAGGCGAAGAATACGCACATGGCAGAGGAAGAAGATACGGTGGAAGCGGAAAAACTTCGTACTGATATCAAGCCGACAGTGGAAGAAGAAGTCAGCTTTGCGTTAAATCCGCTTCAGATTGCGATTGGGACAGTCCCGGTAGTTCTTATCGGTATACTGGCGGCGTTGTTTGCGGGAAAGAAGGGGAAAAACAAGGATGAATAAAACAGATTGGATCAAAGATAGAAAATGGGGAGTGTTTGTTCACTATCTATCTGTTAATCAGAATATACATGCGCCGGATGGAGAGCTTCCGTGGGACGAACATGTAAAACAGTGGGACGTAAAGAAACTTGCAAAGCAACTCTATGAAGCTGGAGCAGGATATTTCTGTTTTACATTGCAGCAACAGAATCGATTCCTTGCGGTTCCAAGTAAATATCATGAGGCAGTGACGGGTATGCCGAGAGGGACTATAACGCCGCACAGAGATGTCGTTCCGGAGTTATATGAGGAGCTGCGAAAATTTAATATTGACTTAATGCTTTATTTTACAGGAGACGGCCCCTTTCATGACGGTCCGACTGATGACCCGGACCATGCGGGTGCAAAGTATGGCTATACGACACATGCAGAGCCGGTAACGGTTGATTTCGTAAAAAAATGGTCGTCGGTTTTGGAAGAATTATCCGTGCGATATGGTAAGCTGGTAAAAGGCTGGTGGCTGGACGGTTGTCACCCCTGCATCGGGTTTGATGATGAAAAATGGGGTATTATGGCAGGTGCGGTTCATAAGGGTAACCCGGATGCCATTATAGCTTTCAACGCATCAATAGCGGAACGTGTCAAGAGCTTTTCGCCGTTGGATGATTATACGGCGGGAGAGAGGAGCTGGCTGGATGAGCTTCCGCCGTCACGCTTTGTGGATAATGGGAAGCAGTGGCATATTTTTACCTATCTCGGTTATGACAGAGAGACGTTTGGCGTACATGATGGATGGGGAAAATCGGGATGCCGATTTACAAAGGAGTTTATTTACGAATATGTAAAGGCGGCTACAGATAGAGAGGGAATCGTAACGCTGGATGTGAAAATGGACAGATATGGAAATTTTGACCCGGAGCAGTTCCAGGTATTGAAGGTGTTAAAAAATATTCGACATAAATAGTGAGGAGGAGATGTCTATGAAGCTAAAGCGATTGACAGCCGCAATGCTGTCGGTAGTTCTGGTCATATCAATGCTTTCAGGAGCCGGGATGGCTTCCCAGGCTGAAGGTACAGAGGTGCAGAATGTGATTTTCAATGCGTATGAGAGCTATCAGACGGAAATAAACGCGAACGGCGTGTGGACCTATGCGGCACTGAGCGGTGGAGTATATACAGACCTGATTTATGATGCGGCAAACAGCAGATGGAGCGAAAAAGAAAATGGAAATGTCCGTTTGTATGGCGTAACCACCGACATGGTAACAGGCAATCCTGCCCTGGCCTTTCGCGCGGAGTCCCCGAATACGGATGTTGTTCTGGTGTTTACGGCGCCGTATAGCGGAGAACTTATGGTGTCTATGACAAACGGCGGTGTTTTTGCGCCCCATAACAGTGACGATGAGGTGTCCTTTACCTTGAAGCACAATGATACTACGGTGCGGACAGTTACAAATCTGGATAACGGATATAACGCGCAGGAAAGTCGTTTCTTTCAGGATGCCGAAAATCTGACGGTACAGGAAGGCGATAAACTTTATTTTATTGTGCATCGAAATGCATATGTGGCAAATCCGCTGACATATTTTAATCCCGAGATTGCTTATACGGAAATGGAAGATAAGGTGCTGGATTACAATGCTTATCACGATTATTCGGAAGAAAAGAATCCAAACGGCGCATGGACCTTCTCTTATCTGAAGGACGGGGGATATACGAATTTGACGTATGATTCCACGAACGGATATTGGGGAATCACAAATCCGGGACGGATACATACAACGGATCATGCGTTGGTGTCTCCTCATCATGATCAGGTAACCGGGAATCCGACTCTGGTTGTGCGGCCGGAAGCTACGACAACGGACACAGCAGTAAGGTTTACAATTCCGCACAGCGGAACCATTGAGGTGTCTATGGCTAATGGCGGGGTATTTGCGCCGCATAATGGCGGAGATGAAGTTGCCTTTACATTTAAGCTGAATGAGACAATCGTTAAGTCGGTATCGGATCTTGATGCCAGTTATAATACGGCTGGTAACCGTTTTTTTGCGGATACCGTGGAATTGAAGGTGCAAACGGGAGATACGCTTGATTTTATTGTACATCGTAACAAAGCGGTGGCGGATCCACGGACTTATTTTAATCCACATATTCGATATGTGGATGTGGAAAATGATAAGATAGCGTTTGACGATGATGCAAAGGTTTTAGTCAGCAATATGACACTGAACAGTTTTAAAGTGACATGGCCGACGGTTACAAATGGTTCGGAAAATGTGGTATACAGCGTATATATTTCCGAGACGGCATTTGGGGATGTTCCGATGGAAGGTGGAATTGCGGTCAGCGGGCAGGAGTATACGTTTACGGAAATTGATTATAGAAAAGCGTATTATGTGGCGGTCGTTGCCGAAGAGGGGAATCAGACGGCGATGATTACATCGGATGTGATCTCTGTCAGAGACGATTTACTGACTTATGATGCATATGAGGATTATTCCCCCGGGGCTGCAAATCCGAACGGAGTATGGACTTATGCTTCGTTAAAAGGCGGAACCTATACGGATTTGATATATGATACGGCAAACGGCAGATGGAGTGAAAAAGAAAACGGAAGTGTTCGTCTGTATACCGTAAAAAGTGATACGGTAACCGGCAATCCGGCCTTGGCTCTTCGTGCGGAGTCCCCAGATACAGACGCAGTTCTGGTGTTTACAGCGCCATATACCGGAAAACTTACGGTATCCATGGCAAATGGTGGAGTATTTGCGCCTTATAACAGCGGGGATGAAGTTACATTTGCCATGCGGCACAATAATATGACGAAGATGAAGGTGACGGACCTGGACAGCAGTTATAATGTCGTGGGAAGCCGTTTCTTTTCGGAACCGATGGAATTGACGATAAACAAAGGTGACAAGATACGGTTTATCGTACATCGTAACGGTTACATTGCCAATCCGACCACTTATATGAATCCAAAGATTCGGTACACGGAGCTCATGGATTATGACCTGGTGAACTTTGCGCCGGAGGCGGAAATCACTGTCAGCAATGTGACAACAGAAGGGTTTCGGGTGGCTTGGCCATCGGCTGAGGATGGTGTGGGTACATACAGCTATAAGGTATATTTGTCAGAGACACCCTTTGAAGGTGAGCCCACAGAGAATGGGATTGCTGTCGATGGCACCGAGTATATTTTTACTGGCCTGGACAGCAAGAAAACGTATTATGTGGCAGTCGTTGCAGCTGACAGTATATCGACAGCAGTGCTTTTGCTGAATGACGGAATTTGTATCACGGAAGAAATTCTGACATTTTGTGCATATGAGAATTATTCGACTTCCCAAAATCCAAATGGTGTATGGTCCTACTTACAGGGAACCGCCGGAAATTACCGGGAGCTTTCCTATCTGACAGACAAGGACCGTTGGGGAAGCGATGACGGATGGCTGAATGCGCAAACAGGAGGCGCTGCCACAGTTACGGGGAAACCGGCAATCTGTATTCGGCCAGAATCCACCGACACGGATACAGTGCTTGCGTTTACGGCGCCCTATACGGGGATCGTAAGCATATCCATGGCAAACGGAGGTGTATTCGCTTCTCATCAGAGCGGGGATGAAGTTACATTTACGCTGAAGCACAATGATACGGTAGTAAGAAATGTTTCCGACTTGGATGCGGGCTACAATGCGGAGGGAAGCCGGTATTATACAGACACTGTCATAAGGTCCGTGAAAGAAGGGGACAGGCTTTACTTTATTGTACATCGGAATAAAGCAGTGGCGGATCCGAGAACTTATCTGAATCCGGAAATTGTATATATGGAAGTGGGGGAAGAGGTATTACAGCTTCCGGGTGATGCTGAGATTGAAGTAAGCAGGGTCAGGACAGACGGATTTACCGTTACGTGGCCGCAGGCAGCCGGCGGAACAGGAGATTACAGATATACCGTTTATTGCTCAAAAACACCCTTTAACGGAGTGTACGAAAAGGGGGGAATAGAGGTAGACGGAACTTCTTATACCTTTACAGGGCTTACATTCCGGGAATATTATTATGTTGCGGTTGTTGTTAATGATGGTACATATCAGCTTGCGTTGGAAGCGCCGGAAGCGATACGGGTATTTTCAGATATGTTCTTGTTCGATGCTTACAAAGACTTTACGGAAGGTACACAGAACGGTGTATGGCAGTATTTATATACACCGGGAGGAACCATGGAGTTGTCAGAGCTTTCATGGAACGAAAGCAGATGGGGGGATAATGTCCTGGGAACAGTGGAAGCCGTGGACAGAGAACCTGTTACCGGGCAGAATGCCTTGCTTATGAATCCTGGAACCGGTACGGATGTGGTCGTGGCATTTACAGCGCCGTATACGGGTGAAATCAGTGTGTCCATGGCAAACGGTGGTATTTACGTGCCGTTAAACGGTGCTGGGGACAATTTTGATGGTATCAATTTTACCATGAAGCTCAATGAGGAACAGATCGTAAATTATGCACAGGTGAGCTCGAAACAAATGCATCCGGCAAGCGTGAATCCACAGACTTACATTGGGCGTGTATTTACGGAAAACGTTCGGATGAACGTGAAAGAGGGCGACGTGCTGTATTTCATTGTAAATAAGAATGGTTCTTTACATAATGACAGCACTTATTATAATCCAAGGGTGGAATATCTTTCTGTGGATGACAGTACCTTGAATCTGCGATTTGGCGGGAATAAAACGATTACGGCAGTCAATATTACCAAATCTTCCATGACTGTAAATTGGCCGGAAGCTATTGGCGGCACAGGGGAATACAATTATGTACTTTATGTTTCGGATATGGAAATTACGGAGCTGCCCTTAAGTGGCGGAATCAATATGGGGAGTTCCACCTCATATTCTATGGGGGATTTGACACCTTATACGGACTATTATTTTGCGGTGACAGTTGACGACGGTGAAAATCAGGTGACCTTGAAGAGCGGAGCAATTTCTACGATTGGAAATACGTATTCTTATGATTCGGTAGAAGATTATACGGATGAGATGCAGCCAATCAGCTCGCCGTGGCGTTATTATTGGGAGGAGGCAGAATCAAAAGAGCTGGAGGAGTTAGCATGGGATGCGGAAAATAAAGTGTGGGGAGATACAAGTACTGCTACACTTCAGAAAGTAGAATCCGATCTGGTAACTGGAAATCCGGCCTTGAAGGTAGTGCCTGTTTCCGGAAAAAATGCGGTGATTGCGTTTATTGCTCCGTTTAGCGGAACGGTTGTGATTGATATGTCGAACGGCGGCGTATTTGCACCGTACAATGGCGCGGCACAGGAATGGGATGGTATCAATTTTGCGCTCAAGAAGAATGACGAGGTGTTGTACAGCAGGAATGGGGTTAATGCAAAATATATGCATAGTGACCGCTGTATGGCAGCCGGTCTGACCGTAGAAATTAAAGCGGGGGATGTGCTTTACTTTACGGTGAATAATAATAGGGAAACACCTATGGACATGACGTTTCTTGCGCCGCGTGTAAATTATACATATGTAAACGAGGGCAGCGATACATTTGGATTCTTACCGGGAGCAACCGTGAAGGCCACAGAGGTAACGAAAAACGGTATGACCCTGAATTGGTCAGAGGCATTCAGCCCGGAGGGAAGGGAAGTTCTCTATGAAATATGGATATCTGCTTCTCCGATTACGAAACAACCGTCTTCACAACCGGTATATAGCGGTAAGCACATGAAAACGACTTTGAAGGGTTTGGAATTTGCTACAAGATATTACGTGTATGTGGTCGCAACGGAAAGTACCGGAAAGACAGACGTGTTAATACCGGAAGATACGGTTATGACGGAATGTCCGGTATATGATGCATACAAACAATATTCGGAAGAAAAGAACGAAGCAGGCGCATGGAACTATGCTATTCGGAGCAAGAACGCAGAGACAGAGGAATTTGAATATACACTTCTGACCTACAGTGAGGATACACAGACATGGGGAGACTCAGAAAATGGTATGATACACAAAAGCGATAAGGATCCGGTGACAGGGAATCCGTCTATGTATGCACATCCGGGAACAAAAAAGCAAGAGGCTGCGCTGGTATTTACGGCGCCGTATTCCGGATTCATCCGTGTTACTATGAATAACGGTGGTGTGTTTGCGCCGTATAATGGGAAAGACCAGGATTACGATGGAATTAATTTCCTAGTATATCACGGAGAAAAAGAAATCTGGAATCTCGAAAAAGTATCGGCAAAGAATAATCCGGCAGACCAGCGTTTGGGAACGGAGATTATTGAGCTTTCCGTAGAAGAGGGAGAGAAGATTTACTTTTTGGTAGGTGCTAATTCCTCTAATGCAGCTGATGGTACATATTTTAATCCGTATATTGAGTATCTGGAGGTGACGGGAGGTAACGGTGTGGTGAAAGAACTGGAGGGATTCGTGTTCCCGGAACCGGAAAAGGTGTACGCACCCGTTTTCAGAGAGAACAATGTGACGAAGACAGATGGTCTTGCGGTCATTCTGGAGCATACGCTGACAGAGAATGTATTGCCATGGATTATCATCCTGCCTTTGTACTGCGGGGTGATTCTGATTACATCAGGTATAATTGTAATTTGTCTGGTGAAGCTGAGAAAGAAAAAAGAAGCAAAAGGAGTGTAACAGTATGAAAAAGCAGAAGATTTCGAGTTTATTGGTTGTGGTAATGGCTGCAGCGCTTCTTGTGGGCTGCGGCGGAGGTGGCGAAGAAGCAACGGAAGAAAAGGTGCGAATCGTAGTGCCGGACCGTGTACTGACAGAACTGGGGAAGGATGCCTTTATAAAAGAAAAACAAGAACAGTTTGATGAATTGTACGGAGATGAAATTGAGGTGGAACATATTCTTCCGTATGCGAGTGCGGATACAAATAATGTTCAGAACCTGACGGCCGTTCTTATGGGAAATGACGCGCCGGCGTATGTATCCGTATCTTCGACCGTTTATATGAAAGATCTTTATAATATGGGACTTGTGGCGGATATCACATCTCTGGTGCAGGATAATGAAGAATTTAAAAAAATTCGTCAGAACGTTGTGGACTCTTGCACTTACAGTGACGGGAAAATTTTCGCTTATCCGACCTCGATAGAAGTGCCGCTTCTTGGTTTCTATAATGAAGCGTTAGAAGGAGCTGGGTATGATCCGGGAAATTTCAAATGTGAAACCTGGAATGATTATTATGAAGCGGCGAAGAAGATGACAACAGATGATTATACAGGATCATCATTGTATCTTTCAGAATTCTTTTTGTGGCCCCAGAACTGGTTCCTGTCAAACGGTGCACAGGTTGCAATTCAGAACGAAGACGGAACAATTTCTTTGAATTACACAGATGAAAGAGTAATCGAAACGGTAGAATTTATGAGAAAGCTGTATCAAGAGGGTCTTACGAATGAGAACGTGGGGAGTGCGGATACCAATGCAATGTTTTCGTTGATGTATCAGAAAAAAATTGCAAGCTTCACCATGTATCCTACATGGATTGATCGGTTTGTAGATCAGGGAATCAACCCGGATGAGATTACGCTGACGCAGTTCCCGACAGGACCCAGCGGGGAGAGCGAACCGGTGATGTATGTAGCTGGTTATGTATTCAATGCAAAACTCACAGAAGCAGAGCTGAAAGCGGCACTGAAATACGTGTCCTTTATGTATTCAGAAGAGACACAGAACGAGCAGTACCAATATTTTGTGAATAATGGTATATCCGATTTGGTTATTTCTTGTATGGACAGCGTTGACTGGACAGCAGGTCTTACGGATTATCCGCAGCAGTGGATTGATATTATTCAGGAGACGATTGATGTTGCAAGTGATAATAAGCTGAATGCAACGGGGTATTCCACTTACATTGCGGCGAAGCTTCCTGAAATTGTGGAGGGAACCGGAGATATTACGGAAGGTATGCTGGAAGCGGAAGAACTGACAAAGAAGGAATGGCTGGATGACTACAATGCAAATCTGAATCAGTAGAGAGAAAAGGCGGTAAACGATGAAAAAACAGAGCAAAAAAAAGCCCCTTCGGGTATGGATCCGTTCTAGGTCGGGGAGAAAGTGTATGATGGGACTGTTATTCCTGCTGCCGCTGCTGTCAATCCTTTTTGTGTTTCAGTATGTGCCGATTATACAGTGCATTACACAGTCCTTTTTTCAGTATAAGGTGACGGATTTGCCGGGACGTTTTGTAGGCTTGGATAATTATATCGCAGTATTTAGTTCCGATTTATTTTTGACATATTTGTCAAATACGATTATTTTATATCTGTTTTTGATTTTGTTTTCATTTTTTGTGCCTATTCTCCAATCGCTGATGTTATTTCAGATGACAAAGACCAGAGGGTTTTTCCGGTACATGTATATTTTTCCTACCGGGATTACCGCTCTGGCGGGATTATCTATCTGGAAATATATCTGGGAGCCGGAAGGAGGATTAGCAAACTTTATTACAAGCCATTTGGGCCTAGGAACGCATCAATGGCTCTATAGTGAGGAATTGGTAAAATTCTGTCTGCGTTTTCCGGGCATCCTGGGCGGTGGCATGATTGTGGTGCTTTATCTTGTCACGATGAATAACATCTCAAATGAGCAGTTTGAAGCGGCAAAAATTGACGGCGCAAACGGATGGCAGATTATCCGTTATATTACTTTTCCGGGATTAAAGGGCATGATTTATATTCAGTTTCTGCTAAGTCTGACAGGAAGTCTTCTCGCTTTTGAAGATGTGTACATGATGACGCAGGGGGGGCCCGGATTTTCATCTACTACGTTAGTACTAGGTGCTTACACAAAAGCTTTTAAGGAGCAGAACTTCGGACAAGCCATGGCGCAGTCTGTTGTGATTTTAATTTTTACACTACTGATTGCCGGATTTGTAAACGCCAGGAAGAGCAAAAGGGAGGATTAGTGGATACGATGAAAAAAAGAAAGAATAAGGTGAAGCTCTCTTTTGCAAATTGGTCGTTGAAGGCAGTGGCGGGAGTGATGACGGTTATATGGCTTCTACTGTTGCTGTTCCCAATCTACTGGATGATTATCACATCCTTAAGCGGAACGGGCTCGGAGTACCAGGAAAAGGTAAGCTTCGTTATTGATGTTCCCCTTCGCTATACCATTACCGTGGATTATACGGAAGCTGAGGCAAAAGCGCTCGGTGAAGACGGAATGTATCTCCAGGCAAATTCCATTATATGGCGTATGCATAATTACCAGCAGGCAAATGTCGGTAAGACAGAGGTAATTGCTACAGTAGAAGGAAAACAGCCTGTAAGCTATTCACTTTCCAAAGCAAATTTTGAAATAAATCAGGAGAAATTTTGGACAAAAAATATTTTGAGGCATGAGGATATTCAGCGCGCGATCCACCTGATTGAGGAAAGAAATCTTGTGCAGGTGAAGGAAGGCTCTTTGCTAAAAGAAGGAAACAGCAACGAGTTTACGGAAGAAATGTTGGCGGATTTTTTAGAGGATGAGAATCTTGCAGGTACGATTACCGGATGTACACAGACGAAAAGTTACGCAAACTTGTTTGATAATTATAAGATTGCATGGGCTTATCCCGATAAAATTGGAATTGAGGGGGGATTGCTAAAGCCGATTATGAATACGTTGTTTGTGGCTGTGGCCACAATTTCCCTGAATATCACCATATCCTCTACAGCAGCGTACGCAATTTCCAAGTTGCTTCCACGTTCATTGAAGGGGAAAATGCAGCTCCTTATTATGGCTACCGGAATGGTGCCGCCGACAATCACGCTGATACCGAAATATCAGGTGCTGCAAAATTTGGGATTCGCGGACTCGTTATGGGCCATTATTTTACCGGCTTGTGCATCCTTTGGGGCAGTGCTCCTATTTAAAGGGACTTTTGATGCGTATCCGAATGAAATCCTTGAGGCGGCCAGTATGGATGGCGCAGGAGAATTATATTTGTATTTCCGGCTTGCGTTGCCGGCAGCTAAGGGTGTAGTTGGCGTACAGATTTTATCCATTTTCGCATCCACATGGAACGAATACTTCTGGCCTAGTATGATTATTCGTGATGAGAGTAAGTATACGGTTTCTTTGATTATTAATTATTTAATGAATATTGGCTCTGCGAATTTTAATGTATTGCTGGCGCTCGGATTTTTGATTTCTGTTCCGACGCTGCTTATCTATGCGCTGTTCCAGAAGTATCTGACTTATGGAATTGACTTTAGCGGAATCAAAGGATAAAATGAGGAGGGAAGGACGGAAGGATGAGAGTATTTTTTAATGAAGATTGGACTCATTTTTGGTATACTAGATATGAGAGCGGGGAGCCGGTAAATGAAGAGACACTGAAAACTTTTATTAGGCAATATGAAGGCACCGGTATTACGGATTTCGCTTTGAATGTAAACGGTGCAATATCTTCTTCCGAGTCAAAGGTTTTGGAAACCTGGTCAGATAAATATGAGAAGAAGGAAGAGAATGGTGTCCCGGTGGATTATACAAATACCCATGCAAAATTGCATTATGAGGTATTCCGCAAAAAGAAGCTGGATGCTTATAGAATATGGATTGAACAGTTAAAAGAGACAGGGATTCGTCCGTGGTTGTCTTTTCGGATGAATGATTGTCATAATGATTTGGAAAAAGCTCACGTGGTGAAAGCGGCGTATAAAGAACAACATCCGGAACAATGGATTTGTAAAAATCGCCCGGCTATCGGGTATTTTGACCGATGTTTGAATTATCTGCTTCCGGAAGTGAGGGAGAGAATGCTCACTTATATAGAGGAGCAATTGAGCCGCTATGATGTGGATGGAATTGAACTGGATTTTACAAGAGAGCCCTTTTGCTTTCCAGCAGGAGGACAGGAAGAAGGACGCCTTGTGATGACAGAGTTTGCCGGACAGGTAAGAAAACTGGTCGATTCCTGTGCCGCTGCACGGGCAAAGAAGATTGAGATCGCGCTCCTTTGTCAGGCAAACCCGATTTCAGCTTATAATAACGGCTTTGACGTTGCGACGATTGCGGCTAAAGGATATGTGGATGTTGTGATTGCTTCTCCGAGATGGGCGACGATTAACCTAGATATTCCTATAGCCATTTGGAAAAGTATGCTTGGAAATAAGGTACAGGTTGGCTGTATGCAGCAGTTGCTGGTATCCGGATACCCGTTTTCAAAAATAAATCTGGCATCCACAATAGACATGGCATTTGGCCAGGCCGCCGCGTTTGCGGGCAGAGGGGCCGATGTGATTTATCTCTACAATATGTTCGATTCCCTGGCGAAAATTGAGGAGTCTTTTGAGCATCCGACCAGTATTCGTAATCCGGAGAATACCCGGAAGATTTTAGAGATAATCGGGGACCAGGATAGGGTATTGCGGCAAACGCGGCGCTGTCCACTTACCTATGATGATTTTGTAAATCTGTTCGAAGTGTGTGCCGTGCGGCTTCCTGTGAAAGTCGGTCCCGGGGAAGGCGCAAGCTTTCGCGTTGTGACCGGACCCATATTGCCGGAGCAGAAAGCGTATTTGTTGATGGAAATGAAAGAACCGATTGATCCGGAAACGGTAACTGTTTATGTTAATAGCCGGAAAGCGTTTTATGTTTCGGAAAGTAAGGCAGATAGACAAATTGTAAAGGAAAATGATTATGCGTTTGTATTTACTCCTCATGCAGGAACGGAAGTTATCGTTGAATTGTTGTCAGAAACAGGCTGTCAGATTGAATATGCGGAAGTATTGATAGAAAAAGAATAGAGGATGACTGTAGATGTGGTGAAATAGAGGTGGCATTCATGACAGAAAGTATTTGGCATGGTTTTAAAAGGATAAATTTCGAATTTATGGGACGAAATGCGATTTTGGTAGTGCCGAAGGAAAACTCATGCAGGAAATGGCTTTTAAAGACAGAATACTTTGAGGCGTTTCCGGAGTTGGAAATTGAAATGGTAAAAAGAGGATGGCATCTGGCATATGTATCTAATATTACCAGGTGGTGCATGGACGAAGATTTGAACGTAAAAAAGGCATTTGCGGAGTATCTGAGTAATGAATATGGGTTGGAGCAAGCGTGCGTACCGGTGGGAATGAGCTGTGGCGGAATGATTGCGGTGAAGTTTGCGGCAAAATATCCGGAATATGTGTCATGTTTATATTTGGATGCTCCTGTCATGAATCTGTTGTCCTGTCCCTGCGGACTGGGAAGAGCCGGAAACGATATGTATGAGGAATTTAAGGAAGCAACGCATATGACAGTGGCGGATTTGCTGAATTACAGGGAACATCCTGTGGATAAAATTCCGCTGCTGTTGGCGCACCGAATTCCTGTGATATTGGTGTACGGAGAGGACGATGTTGTAGTACCTTATGAGGAAAACGGAATTTTTCTTGAGTATTATTATAAAAAAAATCGCGGTGTGCTGGAAGTGATTGGTAAAAAGGGATGTGGGCATCATCCCCATGGGCTTGAGGATAATACACCGATTGTGGAATTTATTTTGAAATATGCCTGAACGGAAATACAGGTTCCGAATTTTCGAAATTGTAGGAATAAAATGATTATGGAGAAATAAGAATGTGTCAAATAGCGATAAATATACCGGATGAAGTTCTTTTCGATACAAAAATGAACAGGGAAGAAGCAAATCGTTTTGCAAAACGAGCAGTAGCTCTGGGGTATTATACGCAAAGAGGTGTTTCGATTGGTTACTGTGCGCAGATTGCAGGCATGTCGGAGGAGGAATTTATAAAATATCTCGGACAGAATCATATATCCATTTTTAAATATGATGATGAAAATGAATTTTTAGAGGAGTTGGAGAATTCGTAAAGCTGTGCACAGAAAAAAACGCGGTAACTTGACATGTCAAATGAAACCTTCGTTAAACGCACAAAATGGAGCGAACTCTTTAAGTATGCTTTGGAGCTAATTAAAAGGAGTTCTTTTAAAGACCAAGCAAGAAGGAATCTGAGCTTAAAAAAGGAAAATCGATAGAACAGGAGGTCTTGCTAGTGGATATAAATATTCGGCTTGCGCGCCCGGCGGACGTGCCCAACATGGCAGAAATACATGCGCGTTCCTGGAAAACGGCATATAAGGATATTCTTCCCATGGCATATATTGAGGCGAAAAATGCGACACGGCCTGCGCAGTTCAGACGTATTATTACAGAGGATAACGACAGCCAGTATATCATTGAATGTAACGGAAAAGCTGTGGGGATTATGTGTGTGGATATGCCACAGAAAGATACCGCAATTATCAATGACAGCAGCATTGACGACAGCTTTTATGAATTACATGCAATCTATTTACTTCCGGAGTATTACAGAAGAGGAATCGGTACGATTGCCTTAAAGTTTGCTATTGACAAAGCCCGCAAAGCCGGTAAATGTAATATGATATTATGGGTATTTGAAGAAAATCGGAACGCTGTCAGTTTCTATGAAAGCTGTGGCTTTCATGCTGACGGAGCGCGGAAAATATACAACTGCGGTGAAAATATAGAAGTCATTCGCATGATAAAAAATTTTTCGGAGGCCCCAGAATGATCGGACTAAAACGAGGCACGGTAGCGCTGTGCGAACACGAAAAGGAATGGGAGCTGGAGGCGCAGCGTACCATCTCCCGATTAAAAAAGATATTGGGAGACGTCATCAAAGATATCCAGCATGTGGGAAGCACTTCCATACTATCTATAAAGGCAAAGCCCATTATTGACATTGCCCTGGCGGTGGATGATTTTGATGATATTCTTGCCTTTGAAAAGGAACTGAAAGACGCTGGATTTTATTATCGGCCACAGGCCCAGGCGTCTATCAGAGGGCAATTGCTATTTGCCTGCGGGAACTACTATGACGGAACAGGGGATATACAAACCCATTTCATCCACGTTGTTCTGACAAATAGCATGGATTGGATAAACTACATAAATTTTCGGGATTATCTTAACCAGACGCCTTCTGCCGCAAAAGCGTATGAGGACTTAAAGGTATCTCTTGCAGCCCAGGCGCCAGTGGATGGTGGAAGAGAGAAATACCTAAAAGGGAAACACGATTTTATCGTGTATACGTTAAGGAAAGCATGCGGAGGCAGTACATTTTCAGGAACAATATTACGAAAATGAGATTGAATGCAAAAAAGGACACCCTGTAAGGCGAAACGTCTTATGGGGTATTTTTTTGTTTCATAGGAAAATTTTCTGAACTTTCCTATGAAATAAAAATGCACAATTCAAACCATACCCCAACAATATTTTTCAGAAAAATTCAAAAATATGCTAAAAATACGGAAAGAAAAATAAAATATATTGTATATAAATGTAGAACATGATAAATTGTAGATGTAATAATAACGTATCAATATGTTACTGTGCACAGACCAGCGGCAAACGCGGGTTATCGGGCGGGCTGTGGGCAGTATCATATCGACATCGCACATAACCAAAGGGAGGTTATTATGATGAAGAAAGCAGCAGCAATCCTGTTTGCAACGGTGATGATGTTCTCTTTAGCGGCATGCGGGGGAACCGGGCAGACAGCGGGAAAGGATGATACTTCACCGGATGCCGGGACCGAGGTTCAGGGAGATAAGGTTCTGGAGGGCAAGACCGTAGGTTTTTCCCAGACAGACAGCATGTCCGCCTGGAGAACCACGGAGACAGACAGCATTCAGGAGTATGTAGAAAATGCCGGCGGTGAATTTATCGTCAAGGACGCCGGCGGCGATATCGCCACCCAGGAATCGGATATCCGGGACCTGACGGCGGCAGGCGTGGATTACCTGGTGGTTGCGCCCCTTGAGGACAACGGTCTGCAGGGAGCCCTTCAGGAGGCCATGGAAAATGAGATTCCGGTGATTCTGGTGGACCGGGCCATTGAAGGGGAAGCGGGAACCCACTTTACCACAGCCATCATGTCTGATTTCGTATGGGAAGGAGAGCAGTGCGCCAAGGCCATCACCGAAGCGCTGCCGGAGGGCGGAAATATTGTCATTATCAATGGCGGCTATGATTCCTCCACCTCCACAGACCGGCAGGAGGGCTTTGTAAACGGCCTGGACCCTGACAAGTACAAGATTGTGGCGGAGCAGGACGGCGAGTGGCTGATGGATAAGGCCCAGGCGGTGATGGAGAACATTCTCCAGGCCCAGGGCGGCGAGAACATCGACGCAGTGTTCTGCGTGACGGACGATATGGTGCAGGGAGCCATGAACGCCATCGACGCAGCGGGACTGACGCCCGGTGAGGACATTCTGACCGTGGGGATTGACGGCACACGGGCAGCCTTTGAGGCCGTGGAGAGCGGAAGACAGCTTGCCTCCTGTACCTGTTCCCCTTACTTCGGTGAGATTGTGGTGAGCACCATCACCCAACTCATTAACGGGGAGGATGTTCCGGCCCATATCACAAACGAGGATACCCTCTATACAAAAGAAAATGTGGTGGTAGACCTTGGCTTTTAAGCCGCGAAAGGTCGTTAAGATAGCATTTTAGGTCATAACAGAGGAAACTGTCGCAGAAATCTCAATTTTTGCGGCAGTTTTTTCCTTTTTAGTGAAAGGAGAAGCTATGTCAGAACGATTACTGGAAATAAAAGACCTGGAAAAATCATTTCTGGGGGTCCACGCCTTAAAAGGTGTGAACCTGAAGGTACAAAAGGGCGAGGTTCACGGTCTTATGGGGGAGAACGGAGCCGGAAAATCCACGCTGATCAAAGTGCTGACCGGAATCTATCACAAGGATGGCGGTTCCATATGGTTTGACGGGAAAGAGATAGAGGCAAAAACCCCCATAGAGGCCAACGAGGCGGGAATCTCCACCATTTATCAGGAACTGAATCTGGTCCTGTTTCAGACCGTATATGAAAACCTGTTTCTTGGAAGAGAACCCCGGACCAGGTTCGGACGGGTGGACCGCGGTAAGATGATAGAGGAAGCCCGCCGGATTCTGGGAGAACTGGGGATTGCCATCGACGTGACAAAACCCTTGAATCACTATTCCACAGCCATACAGCAGATGGTTGCCATCGCCAGGGCTGTCAGTATCAACGCCAGGCTGGTTATCATGGATGAGCCCACCTCGTCCCTGGACGCCCAGGAGGTGCAGGTGCTGTTTCGGATTATCCGCCAGCTGAAAGCCAAAGGAATCAGCGTGATTTTCATCAGCCATAAGCTGGATGAAATCTTTGAAATCTGCGACAGACTTACCATCTTCAAGGACGGGGAATATATCGGGGATTACGATATCGGAGAGATGGACCAGCTGAAACTGATTTCTCTGATGGTGGGCCGCGGGACGGTGGAATTAAAGCGGAACAAGCAGGGATATGCTTTTGCCAAGGCACGGCCCATTGCCGCCATGGAGAATATCCGCCAGGGAATGCTCTTAAACGGAATCCATCTCACCATCCGGCAGGGGGAAGTGGTGGGGCTGGCCGGACTTCTGGGTTCGGGCAGGACGGAGCTGGCCCAGGTGCTGTTTGGAAGCCGCCAGCCGGAGGAGGGGGAAATCTTCTGGTGGGGGGAAAGGACAAAAATACACTCTCCCTCGGACGCCATCAAAAAGGGGATGGGCTATTGTACCGAGGACCGGAAGGTGGAGGGCATTATTCCCCATCTGTCCGTAAAAGAAAATATTACCATCGCCCTGCTCCCCAGACTGAGCCGCTTTGGTTTTATCAAAACCCGGGAACAGGAAAAAATCGTCAGACACTACATAGAACGGTTGAAAATCAAGACGCCGTCCCCTGACCAGGCCATCTCTAATCTCAGCGGGGGAAACCAGCAGAAGGTACTTCTGGCAAGATGGATGTGTATGAATCCAAAGCTCATGATTTTAGACGAGCCCACCCGGGGAATCGATGTGGGAGCTAAAGCCGAGATTGAGCAGCTGATCCGGGAATTTTCGGGGAACGGAATCTCTGTTTTGGTCATCTCCTCGGAAATAGCGGAGCTGGAACGAAATTGCGACCGGGTGGCGGTTATGCGGGAAGGCAGAGTAGTGGAAGAGCTTACGGGGGATGGGATTCGTCAGGATAAAATCTTTGAAGCCATCGCCAGAGGCAGTGAACGGGAGGGGACAGTATGAAAAGTATAAAACAAAATTTGGCATTGCTTTTGTTTCTCATTTTGATAAATTCCCTGTTCACACCGAACTTTTTTCAGTGGAACAATCTTAACAATATCATCACCCAGATCTGTCCCACGATTCTGTGCGGAATGGGGATGACTCTGGTGATCTCCACCGGGGGAATCGACATCTCCGTGGGCTCGGTCATGGCTCTGGCCGGTGTGCTGACCGCAAGGATCATGCCCTCTGTGGGACTGCTTGCCGGCGTACTTCTGGCAGTGGCTGTCTCCGTGCTGGTAGGCGCACTTGCGGGCGTGATGGTGGGGAAATTAAAGCTGCAGGCCATGGTCATCACCCTGGGACTTATGCTGGGGGTCCGGGGCGTCGCCCAGGTGTTAAGCGGTGGACGGGACATTTATTTCAATAAGCTGGGAGCGGTGGGAGAACGTCTGGGCCTCTGGGGCACCTATAAGATCGGCGGGGTGGTACCCGTTCAGATTATCCCCATTCTTCTGGCGGTGGCCTTTGTGTGGATACTGGCGGAAAAGACTGTTCTTGGCCGGCAGATCCAGGCGGTGGGGGATAATATCAAGTCCAGTTCCCTGGCGGGAATCCATGTGGGCCGCACCATGATGTTTGTGTATGGGCTAAGCGCTCTTTTTGCCGCTTTTGCGGGAATCTTTCAGGCCGCCAAGGTATCGGTGGCCGCGGGAAGCTCCTTAGGGCAGCTGGCGGAACTGGACGCCATTGCCGCCGTGGTGATCGGAGGCACGCCTATGAGCGGAGGAAAGGCCCATGTGCTGGGAACCGTGGTGGGAGCCTTGATCATGCAGATGATCACACTGACCTGTGTGATGAACAATATTCCCGACCAGTATGCCCAGGTGTTTAAGGCCATGATCATTGTGTTTGCCGTGTTTATCCAAAGAGAAAGGGCCAGATAGGAGGTTGAAACGTATGACGACTGCAAAAAAAATTTATAATTCCTTTTATTCCAAAAGCACCATATTGGCATTTTTGCTTCTGGTGATCGTCACCAGTATCGTGTTTGCCGACAAGGATTTTCTGACAGGGGCCAATGTGAGCAATATCTTGCTGAAGGCTGCCAAAAACGGCGGATTTCTGGCTCTGGGCATGACCTTTGTGATTCTCTGCGGAGAGATAGATTTGTCGGTGGGAGGCGTGTTTGCCCTAAGCGGCGTGGTGATGGGGCTTACCGGGCAGATTCACCCGTTGCTTGGCATTTTCTGCGGCCTTCTGACCGGCGTGGTATCCGGGTATCTGATAGGCTTTATGGTAACCAAAATGCGCATTTCCTCCTGGATTGCTTCCCTGGCTATGCTCTTTGCCCTGCGGGGGCTGATTCTGATCATCGCAAAAAAATCGGTGGCCATAACGGGCGACATTTTGACCTTTGCGGGTGCAAAATTCCTTCCGGGGGTGATACCGGGCATGAAAGGCGGCATTTCCATATTGATACCGTTGTTGTTTCTGGTTACCTTTTTCTGTATGTACATTTCCCGGCATACCAGATTTGGCATGGGCATGTACGCCGTGGGAGGGAACGGCGAGGCGGCCCGGATGATGGGCATTGACGTGGGACGTATCAAACGGAAGGCCTTTGTCTGCTCCGGCTTCATTGCCGCCCTGTCCGGGGTGCTCCTAGCCTCCAGCAGCGGCAGCGCAACCTTAAGCGCCGGAAATGTCTATGAGACCTACGCCATCGCCATGTGCGCCATCGGCGGCGTAAAGCTGACCGTGGGAGAGGGAAAGTTTTCGGGGACCTTTTTCGGCATTCTGATTTACTTTATCATCAACACCATATTTACCTATCTGCCCACCGGTATCTCCGTACACTGGCAGTCCGTGATCATGGGGGTTTTGGTGCTGGTATCCGTGGGAATTCAGTCCCAGGTGTTTTCGGATATCCGGTTTAAGAGAAAGAAGGTGGAAGTGGTATGAAGCAGCTCATTACCAGATGGGGGAGACAGCTTGACAAAAATCACATTTTACAGGAATATCCCAGGCCCAGCCTTGTGAGGGACAGCTATTTCAATCTCAACGGGGAGTGGGAGTACGCCATAAGGGAAGCCGGGGAGAACTTTTCCTATGACGGGAAAATTCTGGTTCCCTTCTCTCCGGAAACACTCCTGTCGGAGGTGGGAAGGACCCTACTGCCCGGGCAGTTCCTGCATTACCGCAGAAAGTTTACGTTGCCGCCGGGGTTTCGTAAGGACAGGGTGCTGCTTCATTTCGGCGCCGTGGACCAGGAATGTAAGGTTTTCTTAAACGGAACCCGGCTGGGAAACCACAGGGGCGGCTATCTGCCCTTCTCCTTTGATATCACGGAGCAGCTTGCAAAAGGCGAGAACGAGCTGACCCTGCAGGTCCGTGACTGGACGGAACAGCGGCCCCATGCCAGGGGCAAACAGAAATTAAAAAAATCCGGGAAATATGCCTCGCTTTTTTACACGCCCCAGAGCGGTATCTGGAAAACGGTGTGGATGGAGAGTGTGCCGAATCCCTATATCGCAAGGCTGAAAATCACCCCGCTGTTTGACCAGGGAGCGGTAAGCGTTTTTATCGGCGGAGGCGGCCGGCCGCTTGAAAATGGCCGGGCGGAGATTACGATTCTGGAGGGTGAGACGGCGGTGGCATTATCCTGGGGAGACGTCAATGGGGAAACGGTGATCCGCCTTAAGGATTTCAAGGCCTGGAGCCCGGAGTCGCCACACCTATACGGCGTGAAGGTCACCCTGGGACAGGATACGGTCAGTTCCTATTTCGGGATGCGGAAGGTATCGGTGGAGCGGGATGTCCGGGGAATTCTGCGTTTCTTCTTAAATAATGAGCCCGTCTTTTTCAACGGCGTCCTGGACCAGGGCTATTGGCCCGAAAGCCTGATGACCCCGCCCAGCGATGAGGCCCTTCTGTATGATATTCAGAAGCTGAAAGAGCTGGGATATAACACCATCCGCAAGCATATCAAAATCGAGCCGGAGCGGTTCTATTACCACTGTGATAAGCTGGGGATGTTCGTCTGGCAGGATATGCCAAACGGC
>CALWLN010000126.1 GCA_944381535.1 uncultured Lachnospiraceae bacterium | reverse complement strand
TGATTGCGGAAGGCGGAACAACGATTCTGACGGAGGTACCGGAAATGTTCGGGGCGGAGACCCTGCTCATGAATCGCTGTGAGAACCGGGAACTTTTTGACAAAACCGTGGCGCTGATCAATGATTTCAAGCAGTATTTTAAGGACAACCACCAGACAATCTATGAAAACCCGTCTCCCGGGAATAAGAAGGGGGGAATCTCCACTTTGGAGGATAAGTCCCTGGGCTGCACCCAGAAGGCTGGGAGTGCAGCGGTCAGAGGAGTGCTGGCTTATGGGCAGCCGGTGGCCGCCCGGGGGCTGAATCTTTTGAGTGCTCCGGGAAATGATCTGGTGGCCTCCACAGCCCTGGCGGCCAGCGGTGCGCACATGGTGCTGTTTACCACCGGGCGAGGAACGCCCTTTGCCTCTCCGGTACCTACCGTCAAGATTTCCAGCAACAGCAGCCTGGCAAGAAGAAAGGGGAACTGGATTGATTTTGACGCGGGCGTGTTGCTGGAGGATCAGGAGATGGATACGGTTGCGGAGAAATTCTTTCAGTATGTCCTGGCGGTTGCCTCCGGAAGGAAGGTGCGCAGTGAGGAAGCAGGCTTCCATGATATGGCGATTTTTAAGCAGGGGGTGACTTTGTAGAAGGGAGTAACGGAAATCGAGCCAATCTTTTTAAATACTCTTCCGAGATGGGATAATCCCGATAGAGGTGCGAGCTGTGAAATCAGCGTAGCTGATTTCACCTGGCAAGAGGAAGAAATTCCGCAAGCATTGGTAAACTGATAACAATACAGCAGGAAAATCCTACCAGGTAAGGTCTAGCCAGCCGCCTGCACCGAGTCCTCGGTTGATGAGAAGTATGTTATCGGAACAGATGAGGTCCTACTATTCCCCTCCATGAGTGAGGTATGATGTACAATCAAAGAAATGAGAGAGAAAGTCAAAAGGATAGTAGGAAGTCCGAGTGTTCATAGTACCGAAGAAACCGCTAATCACGGTGGAGGGGTTCTATCAGGTGCGTGAGGCGGAACTGGCGATTATAGTAACCCCATTTGCCCGCACGCCCACCAGGTCCGGTATTGCATGGAGCATGGCAGCCATGTCCATTGCGAAAATCCAATCTGCGCTATCATGAAGGATGCAAAAACTATGATCGCTGCCAGAGACAGAACGAGCCGCAAGCTAGCCATTGGTTTTCAGTGGAGACTACGTTGCCCTATCTGAAGTATATCTGTGCACTGGCGGAATGTTTTCTGGAAATACCGGTGTTTCCAGCGTAATTTATCCATTACAATGAGGAAGCCTGTCAGTATGCCTGTGAGGGCTAGGAGAAGTGATGGACGACTGCTGGGGGGAGATTTATCTTTCCTATGAGAAACAGGTAATCTGGGCAAAAAAGGCTCATGAAATTCAATTTGACGTTCACAGGAAAGAGGAACACTAATTATGAAAGTAGTTATGATAGGTGCCAGCGGACACAGCGGTCGCTGCGTGCCAGATTCCATCCGCAAGGATCGGACCTTTGCGGCGATTGCGCCGGGCAGCCGGGGAGAATTAATGGAAGGGATGGAACGCAGGCTGCGGGAAATCGGGTACACGCCAACCGTATACGGGGATTACCAGGAAATGTTGCGAAAGGAAAAGCCCGATGTGGCGGTGGTGGATAATTTTTATGGGGAACACGGGCCGGTGATATTGGACGCATTCGCAGCTGGGTGTCATGTGTTTGCTGAGAAACCGGCAGCTGTAGAGCCAGAGCAATTGGAGCGGATCCAGGAGGCCTGGCGCAGGGCAGGGACTTCCTTTGCGGGGATGTTCACTTACCGGTACAACGGAGCCTTTTATAAAGCCTGGCAGTTAATCCGGCAGGGTGCTATCGGAAAGGTGTGTCTTTTAAACGCGCAAAAATCCTACAAATTTGGAACCCGCCCGGATTTTATGAACCGACGGGAAACCTATGGCGGCACCATTCCCTGGGTGGGAATTCACGGGATTGACTGGATTTTATGGATGAGCGGCGGTCATTTTACATCTGTTACGGCGGTCCAGTCCGCCGCGGAGGCGCCAAACGGTGTCTGTCCGGAGACTACTGCCCTGGCCCAGTTTCAAATGGAGGACGGAGTGATGGCTTCGCTGACCGTTGATTATCTGAATCCTGCGGCAGCGCCCTTCCATGGAGATGACAGGATTCGCGTGGTGGGTACGGAAGGTGTTGTGGAGGTCCGGTATAACGGCGTAACGCTCCTGGATTGTAATGGGGTGCAACATCCGCAGAATTTGCCGGAGGGAGATTTCTTTTCGGACTTCCTGGCCCAGGCTGCGGGAAAGGGAAAGTGTCGCGTCTCGGCGGAGGAGACCTTTTCCTCTACCCGCGCTGCGTTGCTTGCACAGCGGGCGGCAGACAGTGGGGTGACGGTATGCTTTTAATTCCGGAGAAGAAATTAATAGTTTGTGGCTGCATACCTGAAGACGCCTATGGAGTATCTGAAGTGGTATGCGGCTTTCTGCAATAAGAGCCATCACCCCCCTCATGTACATCTCATCACTTATTCCACTATTGAAATTGAAGGTTTCCTTACCAAACAGGGGGCCAAGATGTGTTCTTCCCTGGCAAAGGATATCTTCGCGCAGGACCTGTATCCATTCCGGGACCTATGACAACTCCAGGGTGGAAGAACTGTTCCTGCACTTGTCCGGGTGGCTTTCAGAACGAAAAGGGAAAAGAACTACGGTTATCTTAAAGCGGATTTGAAAGCGCTGGTGGGTTGGAAACGGAGGAACAGGCGCGGACAGATGTTCCGGAAGCGGCAGAGGAACCGGATGAGGCTTTGGTAGAGATGCCCATAGAAGCCACGATACAGTAATATCACCGTAGTATGTGAAAAAGGAAAAACGCAATTTCGACTAAAAATGAAACAGAGGAAATTACTTATAAGGGGTGACAAGTTTTATAAAAGGATTTACTATATTTGTAATATATTGGTAGGGGTATACTTTTCGTTACTTTTTGCTTGGCTACAGTGGCGACGATAAGAAGTATTGTGATAAGGGTTTTCTATTCTCTGGGTATTGTGCGGCTTACACTTTATGTTCGTGTGTCCTATAATCAAAGTGCTCGTAATTCCCTAAGGTGGAATGCTCCGGCTTGACTGGTATGTAAGGAATATAGGTGTATATGCACTTATAGATATAATAAATTTCAAAAGGGAGGAAAAAGTGAGAGTTATCAATATTACAAGGGAGTTTATTTTTGAAGAAGAGAGAGATTTTGACAGTGCGCACGCCTCGACATTAGTAGAGTTGGCCAATGGAACTGTTATTGCAGCATGGTTTGGCGGGTCGTGGGAAAAAGGAGCGGATGTCGCTATTTGGATAAGCTTACGAACGGATACAGGTTGGGGACATCCGGTATGTATCGTAAAGACCAGAAATATTGCAATGTGGAATCCTGTATTATTTCAGAAGAAGGATGGAACTGTCATGCTGTTTTATAAAGTTGGAGCAGCTATTTCAGAATGGAAAACGTGGATGATTACATCGAGTGACAATGTTGAAAGCTGGTCGGAACCAAAGGAACTGGTAGAAGGGGATTGCTCCGGCGGCAGAGGACCGGTTAAGAATAAACCGATATATCTTAAGAATGGAGATATTCTGGCTCCAGCATCTTTGGAGGGTGAAACATGGGATGCATTTGTTGATATTTCAGAAGATAATGGAGTTACATGGAAACAAAGTGAGCTTGTGCCTGTAAGGAGGGCAGGATATAATATTCAAATGGTACATTATCCGTATAACAAGCACCGTTGTTTTGGAAAAGGTATCATACAGCCTACACTGTGGCAGGACGAAAAAGGCGATGTGCATATGCTTCTTCGCAGCACCAGTTCTAGAATTTTCCGCAGTGATTCTGTTGATAACGGACGTACCTGGAATTTGGCTTATGCGACCTCGTTGCCAAACAATAACAGCGGAATCGATCTTGTGAAGGTTCCGGGAGAAGTGTTGGTACTGGCTTATAATCCTACGGATAACCTGCCGAATTATTATAAGGGACCAAGAACACCCTTGGTGGTGTCATATTCTGAGGATAATGGTGAAAGCTGGAAGGAGTTTGTAACACTGGAGGATGGGCCGGGAGGATTTTCTTATCCTGCCATTATCTGCAATGATAAAAATGAGATATTTATTACATATACATGGAAGAGAGAACGGATTGTATTTGTAAAAATTAAATATGAATTATAGGCATGGTAGAAAAAAGACAATGGAGAAGATAAAAAGGACGATGGTGAAACAGTTCCAGAAACCGAGTGCAAAATTTCGTTCTTTTCCGTTCTGGTCTTGGAATGACAGGATAAAACCGGAGATGGTAAAAGAGCAGATTTTAGGGATGAAAGAAGCTGGAATGGGTGGCTTTTTCATACATGCCAGGGATGGTCTTGAGACAGAATATATGGGGCAGGAATGGATGGAATGCGTTGAGGTGGCTGTCAGAACAGCTGAGGAGAACGGCTTATATGCATGGTTATATGATGAAAATAGATGGCCGTCCGGAACAGCGGGAGGACAGGTCACTGTGCTGGGAGAGGAATATTGCTGTAAAGGATTGACACTGGAGGTATGTAAGCAGGGGGATACTCGTATGTTTTTGCGGGAAGAGAATTTGATGGCTCTGTATGCTGCGGTCATTCACGATATGGATATTGAGAGAATGAGGAGACTTTCCGCAGAGGATATCCAAGAATTGTACTCCGGAGAGACGCTTCTTGTGGCCAGGCTGGAGATATCAGGGAAGAGTGAGTGGTTCTGTGGCCAGGCTCCGCCAGATAATTTGAATCCGGAAACCGTACAGAAATTTCTGGAACTGACTCATGAAAAATATGCTGCGGTTTTGGGGAAGGACTTTGGAAAGACGGTTCCTGGCAT
This sequence comes from uncultured Lachnospiraceae bacterium, assembly GCA_944381535.1. Classification (GTDB taxonomy): domain Bacteria; phylum Bacillota; class Clostridia; order Lachnospirales; family Lachnospiraceae; genus 14-2. The sequence continues at coordinate 82,475 of CALWLN010000126.1, read as the reverse complement.
CTTTACGGATGAGCCTAGTCTGGCAGATACACATGCTTCTTTTATAGCGAATCGGGGGTGGATCCCCTGGACTGCTGGAATGGAAGAGTATTTCCAGAAAAGGAGAGGGTATGACTTCCTGGATGTGCTGCCTTACCAATATTTTAACGGAAATCTAAGCAGAAAAACAAGGCATGATTATTGGTATACCGTTGTTGAGCGGTTTAGTGAAAGCTATTCCGGTACGATTTCCGCATGGTGCAAAAATCATGGAATTGCGTATACCGGTCATTTTTTGCAAGAGGATAAATTGGGGCTTTGTACCAGAGTAACCGGTGCTGTCATGCCTCACTATGCGTTGCAGGATATACCTGGAATTGATATACTAACGGAGTGTACTGAGGAGTATATGACTGTTAAGCAGTGTACCAGTGTGGCTCATCAGTTCGGGAAGAAACGCGTATTGACAGAAACCTATGGCTGTACCGGCTGGGATTTTACCTTTGAGGGGCAGAAATGGGTGGGAGACTGGCAATATGTGCTGGGTGTTAACATCCGCACAACCCATACGGCCCTGTATTCTCTTCGTGGACGCAGGAAACGGGATTATCCACCCAGTTTTAACTATAATTCGGCATAGTTTGAGAAAAATCCTCTGGTGGAGGACTATTTTGCCAGACTTGGTGCTGTATTAAGCCAGGGGAATCCAGTAAGAAAAATATTGTTGCTTCATCCTGCCAGCACTGCATGGAGCAGGGTAGGAACCAATCCTTATGGAAATCCGATTCGCCGGGAGGAGAGGGATATCCCGAAAGTGAATGATTACGGATATCATTATAACGGACTGATTGAAATGTTGTGCCGAGAACATATGGACTGTGACCTGGGGGATGAGATATTGATGCAGCGCCATGGTTTTACAAAAAATGGAAAATTAGGAATTGCAAAGGCGGTCTATGATGTGGTGGTAATCCCACAGGTAGATACACTTCTGGCTTCTACATGTGGGCTTCTGCTGAAATTTCTGGAACAGGGAGGAAGGTTAATAGTAATAGCTCCGGTACCCTATATGGTAGAGGGGAGCTGTGAAAAAACGGATTGTCTAGAAGCAGTTCTGGAACATTCCGGGTGTAATATAATTCCGGAAGAAAAATTGATTGAATTATTGGATGGGATGGGAGTCAGGGAATGCAGACTTTTGGATGAGAATGGACAGGAACAAAAAAATTTACTGACATTGACCTGCGAGAGAGAATAGGAATGGTGTTTTTTGTCGTTAACAACAATCGCAGGGAATCTTGTGAGGCGGATGTATTTTTGCCATATGAAGGAGAGATACAGGAATGGGACCCTTTGACTGGCAAAATTTGGAAGATTTCCTGCGATAAAGGAAGTGTAACAGCCGGAATTCCCAGAGCCAAAGCCAGCTTTCACGCACACTGGGAAAAGGCTGGTTCACATCTGTATTTTATTCCGAAGGAGAGGCGGCAGGTGACAGAAAAAAGACTGCCGGAATGGGCAGATATCCGTTTGAATTCGCCAAATGTGCTGACACTGGATGTCTGTAGATATCGAATGGCGCAGGGAGAATGGTCACCGCCTATGGAAGTATGGGAGGTACAGAGAAATATAAGAAAGCAGCTTGGAGAGGGTAGCGTACCTGTGGAGTTGATTTTTGTATTCCGGGCAGAGGAAGAACTGAAAGGATGTTTTTTGGCTCTGGAACAGCCCTGGAGATTCCGAATCAATTGCAATGGTCTGGATGTGAATTCTAAGCCGGAAGGATGGTTTTTGGACCGGGCCTTTGAAAAGGTGTCGCTTCCAGTGCTGCCGAAGGGAATCAGTCAGCTGCTGCTCCGGTGTGAGTATCAGAATAATATGGAGTTGGAGAATTGCTATCTATTGGGGGATTTTGGTGTTACTGTGGATCGGAAACTTGTGAAAAAGCCAGCTAGGCTGAAAATAGGAGACTGGACCAGCCAGGGCCTTTATCACTATTGTGGAAGCGTTACTTATCTGTACCATTATCTGTGGAGTGGTCAAGGAAGGGCAGTGCTAAAGCTGGGGGAATATGCTGCAGTGTGTCTTACTGTCACAATTGGCAATCGGCTATATGGGATGCCGTGGAGATTGGAGGAAGCACTTGACGTGACGGAAGGTCTTGTAGAAGGGGATAATCTGATTGAAGTTGAGGTTATGGGGAGTCCTCGAAATATGCTCGGTCCCTTGCATTATAGAGAACTTTATCCCAAAAATACAAAGGCTGCCTGCTTTCGTCCGGCTGAAAAGGATTATATATCGGAATACCAAGTGGTTCCTTATGGATTGTTTAAAGCACCTATAATAGAAGAAAGAGGATAAGAATCATGATTATTGGAGATGTATGTAACCTGTTTTTTTATGAGAAGATAGTGCCAAATCTTGCGGAAGCATTGGAGGCGGTGAGAAGAATAGGAATCAATCCGGCCCTGGGAAGATATGATTTTGACGGGGGCTATTTTATGGTTCAGGAAGGAAATACGCGACCGGTGAAGGATGGTGACTATGAGGCGCATTGTAAATACATCGATGTACAGATTATTCTGGAAGGCAGCGAGTGTGTAGTTTGGGAAGATATCAAGAATCTGCAACAATCTGTGGAATATGCGGAAGAAAAAGACAGGGCAATGTATACCGGAGAAGAGAAGCATATATATCAAATTGAAAAGGGAATGTTTTGGGTAGCTTTTCCACATGATGCGCATAAAGCGTGCCGCGATCAGGCAGGTCAAAATTATTATAAAAAAATTGTGCTGAAGCTTCCGTATAACAGTGAGAAGTTAGCAAAAACTAACCGATGTTCCATATAGATGCTCATTATATTCATGAAAAACTTCATTTTCATTATTGCGAAGCAAAACGGTAACATCATCTTTGCCGAATACCAGCTGTATTTGTACTGAGCAAATAAATCGATCCAGAACATGTACTGCAATGTAGAATGTATCAGTTGCAAGCCATGCCCCGCTTACGGCACAGCGCAGGTTATTTCCGGGAAAACGACAGGGGATCACGTGGCGGTATCCGAAAGGAAGTGTATAATCGCTCTCGTTGCTCTTATAAAAGATAAGTTTTCCTTCCAAAGTATCTTCCCACTGGACGGATAGGTGGGTAAATCCGGCTCTGTTTGGCTTTAGAAGATAGATTTGTCTGTTAAAAGCAGCAATATCTGAGAACTGTGGGGTAATAGAGGGCCAAAAATCTGCTACTGGTACAAGAGAAGCAGAATTCAGCTTTTTTTGCAGTAAATGTTGCTCGGACAAGGATTTTGGTGTCTGAGGAATAGGTTTATCGGTCAGATAAGGTATTATCTCTTCATAGAAACTGTTGAAGATAAGCTGGTTCCCGCCGGAAATTGTCCGATTATCCGCAGTGGTGACACAGATCATATCCGCATCCGGGAAGCACAAGATAAACTGGCCGCCCATCCCGTAAGCCATGAAGGAGTTGTGTTCACCTCTCCAGAAGAAATATCCGTATCCCAGACCTTCCCCATAGACAGGGGCTTTTGCTGCCGTTGGGGTCAGATTGGAAAAAGCCTGTTCTAGATAAGAGGCGCTGATGAGTTGTCGTCCGTTTACATTTCCTTTATGCAAAAGTAAATATCCCAGACGCAGCAGATCCTGCGCGGTGCAGACGAGACCACTTCCGCCCATAGAGTAGCCCATAGGATCCGTCATAATATAGGAGTTTTCGGAAAAACCAAGTTCGCGAAGCATGGTATCTTTTAGGTATTCCAGCATAGGCTGACCGGTCAGATTCTCAACTAGGGCACATAAGGTATGGGAAGCACTGGTATCATAATGAAATACGGTTCCTGGTTTATGGGAGGGAGGGGTAAGGAAGAAACTTCCAACCCAGTCTTTGGTGGTCCCTGGTTTGTAGGTGGCATCTGCATGACAGGTTCGCATCATTAGAAGATGGCGAATCGTCATGGAGGATATCCAGGGATGTGTATGTTCCGTGGCGTATTGTGGAAAGAAGGAAAGAATCGGATCATCTAAAGAAAGCTTTCCTTCGTCAGCCAGTCTGCCAATTGCCAGGGCGGTCATACTCTTGCTGATAGAAAACATGCGGTGGGGCATATTAGATGTGCATGGTGCAAAATTGCATTCTGCTGCCAGTTTGTCATGGCGCATGATAAGGACACTATGCATTGGTATATGATACATTTTTAATCGGTCTAAAAAATGCAGGATGGCAGAAGAAGGAATACCGACTTCTTCCGGTGTTGAATTGAAAATATTTAACATAGTAATCTACCTTTCTACTGCTGTTGGGCAAAAAAGAGAGGATCTTCTTTCTATCGGTTCAGCATAGTCCACACTGCGCTTTTGGCTGATTGAAATATAGCTGTATCCGATACAAATATGGCGTAAGCACATTTTTATTCATAAATATCCTCGTTCTATCGCCCTTTTGTCAGAGTTTATTACAAACAATCGTTTCCTCGTTCTTCACAATCTCAAATACTTTATTTCGAAAAGGTATCCGTAATCTGAAACACAAAATCTCATCCGGTATATGAGGCTCCCATCTGTACCCTTCCTTTTTAGATGGGTCAGGATGAAATCCCGCCAGACTCTCGATCAAAATCGGAATTGGCGCGCTTGCCCACGGATGACACAAACTGGTATTCATTTTCTGCTCCTTGCCCCATACCTCCCAACAAGTTGTTGCGCCTTCCTTGATCATGTTAATCCAGCCATGTTCGGTCTTGTTCATCATTATCCGATAAATATCCTTGTAATATCCTGCCTTTTCCAACCCCTTTAAAAGGAAATAGCTTACAAACACGCCGCAACACATTCCCTTGTCTACTAAATATCCTGCGACAGCGTCCTGATCTTCCGGCTTTACCAGGCCAAAATATAACGGATAAATATTAGAGTGAACCGCCGCATGCTCCGCATCCTCCAGATCCACAAAGAGTCCTATTTCTTCCCTGAAAAAGGAACAATAATAAGCCTCCCTTGCCGTTTCCCAGTCGTAAGTGACCGGAATACTCAGTATAGCTTCTATCTCTGAAAGCGTCTTCATAGCGCCAACATACAATGCGTTGATTACGTTATGCTTTCCCTGCGCACCTTTTTTTATGTCCATACCAAAATCATAATCATCTCTTAGGTTATCCGGCCAGTCCACAAGATTCCAGGTATCGACTTCTGAAAGCAAACCGTCTTCTCGTTGAAACTGTTCAAAATAGGCAATGATATTTTTCGCAGTTGGATAATACTCGGACAGAAACCGTAAGTCTCCTGTAAACTCATAATCCAGCAGAAGCAGCTGGGACCACAGGAGCGAAAAATCCGCCACCTCCTGCATTAGCCCGCAGGGAGTGACAGCCAGGAGCGCGGGACTGACAAAAACCGACATTGCGGATTGCTGTATATACTTTCTCAGCATTTCCGTACTTCCCGTCATCCAGATATGAGACCTTGCTGTAATAACAGCATCTCCCATATACTGTCCCTTTTCCCGACTGGGACAATCCAGATATCCTTCCTGTGTTCCGTATTTTACGCCATTTTTACAAATGCTAAAAATATGATTCAATATGGAATCACTGCTGTACAGAGCGCAAAGCGCCTCGTTTAGCGGATAATGTCGAATCTGTGCTTCCACCTTAATTATTGTCGTTTCTTCATCAAAAATAAGGTTCGCGTAACGAAACGCTTTGTAATCGTACGGAATGAACCTAACCTCCTCTCCATTCATAATAAACGTTTCGTCATATACACAGTTGCACCTCATTTCATATCTCACATTCCCATTATCGTCCAATTCTTCTCCACATTGGATTCGGATAACACCGCCTTTTATTCCCTTTGCGGTCACGCAGAGTCCGCCCGTTATCTCCTGGCCCATGTCCACAAACAGCCCGTATTCTCTCGTTTCCACATATTTCGGCTTTTGAAAATAAACGTCTAACATTTTCGTTGGTTGTGGGAACAAACGATAATCAGCCCACTTCGCAGGGACCATGGGTTTCCATTCACTGTCATCATAATCCGTCTGTAGCCAGTCCCGTGCCCACAGACGGCTATCAAAATTTTCTAAAAACTGTGTGTGATAGCCAATGATTTTTCCGGAATACGCGCAGGATTTCTGGTATCTCCACTTTAACTCCTCCACAACCCTGTCACTCTCCAATTCCGCCGCCATGCCAAAGCGTCCATCTCCACTGTTCCAAACTCTGTTAATCAGTCCCTGGTAATATAGATGGATCCCGATTACGTTCGGTCCCTCCTGCAAATAGGGCGTAATATCTATTTCGTTGAAGAAATAATGAAAAGCATAGGCGGGTGCGGGTCCCTGCCCGCAAAACCTACCGTTAACATAAAGTTTATAATAATCGTCTGCTGTTAGGCGCAAAATATATCTCTGTTTCTCTTTGGGTTTATCAAAAACCGTTCTGGTAAGAACATGGAGGTTCTGTATTGTCTCTTCTGGAATTTCCACGGTCTGCTTTTCCCTGTGATACAGATTATATATTTTTCTGTTTTCAAACTCCGCAATCGTAAGCCACTGCATTTGTTTTGAATTTTGCTTCATTTTCAAATCTCCCTTTGATCATTAAAGCTTTCATCATGATTGCTAGGAACCTTTCATATGATTTCTTGCTTATCAATCATTTTACTTTTAATCCCAATATTCATTCCGGGGGCTGCTTTAAATATCGCCAAAGTGTGGTACGACTGATTTGTAGCTTTTTTGCTGCTGCGCTTTGATTACCACCCATTTCGTCAACGGTCCTGCGGATTATGCTCTGCGTAATCTCCTCAAGAGAACCGCTGGGAGAGAACGCAGGTGAGGAAACCGGAGGTTCTATTGTATTGCAGTAGACTTCAATGGAGAGAATCTGTTCTACCTGACTGGCTTGAATATAAGGTGTTTCAGTGAGGACGGCAAGTTCCCGGAGCACCCGTTTAAATTGAGTGTAATTGTTTGGCCATGGATATTGCTGTAGCAGGTCCATTGCATCCGGCTGAAAACCAATGATCTGTTTGGATAATGCCACATTCAGCGAGTTAAGATATAGGCAGGAAAATGTAGGAATATCAGCTATATTCTCGCGAAGCGGGGGCGTATTCAATACCAGACAGGATAAATCGTTAGTAAATTTGTTAATTATGTAGGGCAGAGCTGTACGTGGAGTAGTAGAACAGGAAAAAATCAATCTGTTGTTTTTGTGCAGCTTTTGCTCCAAAATAATGGACAGCAGCTTCTGAAGGTTTTCTTCAGGCAGATTATTAATGTTATTAAAGAATAAAGTATTTTCCTTATCGTTCAGCGGTGAATTATAATGATTGATGAGGAAGTTCCATTCCTTGTCATTAATTCTAGCACAGTCAATCAGAACATAAGGATGGTTACTCATAATGCTTTGAGTATAAATCAAGCCGGCAAAAAACTTCTTTCGTGTGCCATGTTCGCCCAGTATCATAACCGGATAGGAGCTTTCCGCGTAGGAGGAAATGAGAGATTCCAATTCCTTTGAAAGCGGGATTATGCCATAAAAGCTATCAAATAAAGTGGTTTCCACATCCTTTAGATTACGGAAAGAGATTCCATGTTTGGTTTTAAGGGCAGAGATATGATTACCGGTCAGGTAGAAGGCAATGTATTGCTGGTGATTAATGTGAAGCTTTTTACTTTCCACGGAGTAGAGCATGTCATTGTGGCTTGTAAAAAACTTATAATCATCACAGCTGGCGGCAGAAGGACACTCGTTGGATAGGATATCCAACAGTTCCGTATTGTAATGGATATCCGCAGAGCAGTATGAAAGTGTGCCATCTAACTGAAATACCGCTGTATGCACTCTGGGATGCTGCAACAGACTGTCCAGTAACATTTGCTTCTCTTCTAATTGAAATATCATTCTGTGGGTTTTGACTGCTTGTGCAAAAGCGTCCTGAATACTCTCGGAACCGGAGGTGATCAGGATGGCATTCATCTCCAGATTTCTGGCAGTGTTGTTTGTGACCATATCACACAGTACGAGTTGGAAACCCTCCTCTTTTAGTTTTTTTAGCAGGGATTGTGCCTCTTCTGAATTTTGAATTGTGTAAATCGGAACGTGATATTGTAATAAATCACAAAGAAGACTTGCGCTTTTTGTTATGCTTTTGAAACCAACAATAGCATACTTGCCACGATAATTATCTGCAAGTTTGATGGCGCGCATAATATCATAAACAGAGATATTGATTTCAATTACCGGGATAGTCGTATTCTGTTCAATAAGTTGGGCGGTACCACCTCTGGAAATAATGACATCATAGTTCTCAATTCGCAAATTTCTAACAATGTCAACGCCTTCCTTTAAGTCACCTACATATATTTCTAGCGTAATATCGTCTCGTTTTTCCGCCAGTTTTTCCATGGCTGGCTTCATGGTTTTATAAGGAACAATGCCCAAAATACGAGTTTTTCTAATGCCCATGAATAAAGCCCTCCGTTTTTTTATTATCATTTTAACACAACATAGTTAAAAGTCAATAAAATGTTCAGAAATAAAACACAAAAATATAAAAACATGGGATGTAATGTTTCGAAAAATAGTATATCATATAAATGCAGACAAATAATATTGCAAAAATGAACAAAGAGAGATGAAGAAATGAAATTGTTAGTAATAGCGGATGACTTAACCGGAGGGTTGGATACGGGAGTGCAATTTGTTGCGAAAGGTATGCCGTCAAGAGTGATTGTTAATGGACAAAAATGGAAGGAATATATGTGTGGTGATAATCAGGTGCTGATTTTGGACGCTGAGACTAGAAGAATGAGCGGTGAGAATGCATATGAAACCGTGAAAAACATCGTACTTGATGCCTGTAAAAGTGGTATAGACTACATATATAAAAAGACAGATTCGGCTCAACGAGGAAATATCGGCTTTGAACTGCAGGCGGTACTGGATGGAGCAGGGCAGGATGTGATTCATTATGCCCCGGCTTTTCCACAGATGGGAAGAATTACAAAATTAGGTATCCATTATGTTGATAACGTACCAGTAGCGAATAGCGTATTTGGTTCAGAACCATATGAGCCGGTCAGATGCTCTTACATCCCGGATATTATTCACGAGCAAAGCAAGGTTCTGGTGGAAAGAGATGGCGGCTTGATGGAAGGAACGGATACGGAGTCCGATCTGGATAATGAAAAACGGATTCGACTGTATGATGCTTCCAGTGAAGAGGAACTTGACAGGATAGCAACAACAATTGTTGCGCAGAAGAATAAAGACTGTGTGACTTTACTAGCAGGATGTGCCGGATTTGCGGCAGCTTTATCGCAGGCATTACAGTGTCAGGTATCAAAGATTCACACGGGGCAGGATATGAAAATGCAGAAGAAAAAGCACTTTTTGGCTGTGATAGGAAGTATTAATCCTATCACAGGACAGCAACTGGATTACGCAATACAGAATGGGTTTGTGCGATTGCAGATTAAAAAAGAACAGATGCATAGAAATTACTGGAAATCTGAAAAAGGCCTTAACGTTTTAAAGGAATGGAAAAAGGTTTTTATGGATAATCATAAGGTAATTTTGGATGCCAATGATGTTCCGGAAGAAAAAAGCATTATGGAGTATGCGAAAGAAAATGGTAGAAATAAGGATTACATAAGGAACAGTATTGTGGATATCCTAGGTATGCTAGTATGCGAGCTGTTACATAATATGGAGCAGACAACGTTGTTAGTAGTCGGTGGCGACACCGTTAAAGGTCTCCTTAGAAAATTAAATGTACAGGAACTTGCGCCAGTATGTGAGGTTCTGAGCGGGGTTGTGTGTTCTGAATTTATAAAGGATGGAAAAACGGTAAAATTGTTATCAAAATCCGGGGGATTTGGTAAAGAGACACTCTTGGTGGATTTGGCTGATATGTTACTGTAAAGGAATTTAGCGAAAGTGAGGAAAAATTATGGATGCTTTTATAAACAGTCAAGGAATGAGAATGTTAAAAGTAGAGGCAACAACATTTCGGATGGGAGGTGGTAGTGCTCTGCGTAATCCGGATGCATTGCCGGTACACAAAGTGACTTTTTCGCAGAGTTATTATATTGCACAGGAGCCGGTCACACTGGAACAGTTTAAGATATTCCGCAGAGAATACAAAGGGATAGATTATGTAGACGACCTGGATTCATGGAATGGTTATTTGCAAAGCGTTAGCTGGGAGGAAGCAGAAGAGTATACGAGATGGTTATCCCAAAAAGAGAAAAAACCATATTTTTTGCCAACGGAGGCGCAGTGGGAGTATGCGGCAAGGTGCAGAAAGGAAATTCCAATCGACCGAATGTGCGATCCGCATATTCGGGAGTGGTGCTTCGATTATTATGCCCCTTATACAGATGATGAAGTGTGCGATCCAGCAGGGCCGAAAAACGGAGTTTTCCGCTGTGTTCGCGGCGGATGGCTTGATAATCCCGAAAAGTACAATGAATATCCGGCAGATCCGTGGTATCGTTGCGCGATGCCTTCCAATTACTGTCATAAAAAGGCGGATGTAAATAATTCTTTTGGGAGACATCTTATTGGCTTCCGGGTAGTCAATGGACCGGAACCAAGACCAGAAGGTTATACCCTCCCGTATTTTCTGAGTGAGGGCGTACGCCAACAGACGGAGGAATATAAAAAAGAAGCACCATTACAGGATAAGCCTTATTTTAGGAAGAGGTACCTGTTTCCGGTTCCGCCAGACAATTGTACGGCTCTGGAAATCCGTTCCGTAGGATTTCCGGATCTTTTCCGGCACCATCATCATTCCCCTGGATTTACGGTAGCACCCAATGGAGATTTATTATATTCTGTTTATTCCACATATCATGAATATGATGCGCAATCAGGGCTGGTAGGCTGTAGGTTCCGCGTAGGAGAGGATCAATGGGGATTCCCGGATGTGTTTTTAAATCCGGTCGGGGTCAATGACCATGCACCGATGTTTCACACAGGAAAAGATGGAACGATATATCACTTCTGGGGATGGCCACAGTTAGATGATACTTATCCATTTCAATATGTGGAATCTCATGATAATGGAGAGACATGGAGCGAAGTACAGTTTCCGTTATTTACCAACCACGTGGACGAGGTATGTCCACAACCCGTCAATAGTTGCATAGATGCTTCAGATGGGACCTTTTATCTGGTATCGGATTCTAATGTGAATCCTAAAACCGATGATACGGGCATTCAGGTACTTGGCTCCTGCTCCGTATTATGGAGGAGCAGAGACGGCAAAAAAACTTGGGAAAATCCGGCAGGAAAGACTGCTGGTAGACATACGACTGCTGTGGAACTGAAAGATGGACGTATTTTAGCATTGGGAGGTAAGAATACGGATATTGATGGTTATATGCCTGCGGCAGTGACTGCGGATGGAGGAGATACTTATCATGTTTTCAAAACATGCTTTCCAGCCTTGAATTCGGGCCAAAGACCAAGCGTTCTCAGACTTGCGTCAGGAAGACTTGTAATGTGTGGAGACTATCAGAATAAGAAGAATAGAACGCCTGCAGAAATGAAGAATAAATTGGGCAGTTATGTTGCATGGTCGGAGGATGAAGGTGCAAGCTGGCACTTTAAAAAACTCTGGGGTACACAGCCACGCAAGAAAGCGCCGGAGGTATTCAACGGAGGTGGAACCATCGGATACAGTGTCATGAAACAGGGCCCGGATGGACTGATTCATGTGGTGTGTAGCAATGTGCATCCGCTTTTACATCTTGCCTTCAATGAGGCATGGCTGTTGGATGAGGAGGACGAGGAGCCTTCAGAAGCGGAATTAATGTGTTCAAAGGCGTCCAGACTGGTGACTCCAAGAAAGGAATATCGGGAATATTATAAGGATGGAAGTTTAAAATGCCGATATTATGGAGGGATAGCTGATGACGGACGATTTCTTTTGGATGGACCGGAAACATTCTGGTATCCCGATGGCAAGGTATGTTGGCAGGCAGAGTATTCTTTAGGCAAAAAGATTGGCAATTATGTTTATTATCATCCGGATGGTACGCTGCTGAAGCGATTTACATGTTCGGAAGGAGAAAATGGTGATCTGGTGGAAAAATATGAGACTTTTTGGCCGGGTACAGACTGTGTGAAAACATGTGCAACCTTTTACAATCGTCATGTGGATGGCGAGGCAATTTGCTATGACAGAGAAGGGAAAGTGACAGCAAGGAATATTTTCCGCCATGGCAAGATAAATGAAGATGTTTCTTTACTGGAAAGATAGGAGGTTCAAGTGAATAGTTGGAATGAAGAGCTTTTTTATGATAAACGTTGTTTGAGGACGAGAGAAGGGAAGTTACTGTTTGGCCCTTGTGGGGACCGCCTGGCAGTGGATATATTGGATCCGCAACCAGGATTCAGGGGATGTATCGATTTTATTCATAAAATGAACATTACAGAACTTTTTACAGTGGAATGTAGCGAAAGACTATTATGGGATGAGATGGATGTAATGTGGTATCCGACTTATATGACGATGTCATACGAATCGGAGAAAATAAGCTTTCGGGAACGTAAGACTATTGTGGCGCAGGATATTGCGGTTAGTCTTATGTGCTGGGAAAATAAATCGGATAAGAATCTTAGACTGGCGCTGCGTTCCCAGCCGGAGGGGTTTACGGATTCAGAGAATGCAATTTTTGATGCTCAGACAATAGGCAGTTCAGAGACGTATGCAGGAATTTTAAAAGAGAGTGGAGAACTGCGGTTTGGGATACGCATAGGAATTGCCACATACTGGAACTGGTCTGTACAAGAACTTATTGTGCGGCCAAAAGAATGTGTGACATTATATGTAGCAAGTGCAGTCGGAAATCTTATGGGTGATATGAGCGAAAACATAGACGAATTATCAAGCAGAACCGTATACTTTCTTGAAAATGCCCAGAAGAGAGGCGCGCAAGCTGCATTCGAAGAATTGCTTGCGGATAACCGGAAATTTTATGAAGCAGCTCCCCGGTTTATATGTGACGACCGTGCAATGAATGCGTGCTGGAAATATCGCTGGTATATTCTGAAGAACAGCATGTGCCGTCCTCAAATGGGGAGATTTCAGGGAACCGTAATGTATGAGGGCAGGGATCATCGTATGCGGAAGACACCTCTTTCGCCCTATGGTTGGGAATTCAGTAAGCTGATTCCTCTGTCTACACCATTGCAGGTGACAGATTTGCGCTGGCATCCTTTTCATAAAATAACAAAAGAGATTATTCAGTCTGCATTTGCTGCGCAGGATGAGGATGGCCTGATATTAAGCGCTTATGTGGAAGGAGAACAAAAGTCTTATGCCAATTATATGATATATGCAATCTGGCAGCATTATCTGGTAGAGGGAGATAAACATTTTTTGGAAGGACTGTTGCCTGCCATGGAACGTTATATTTCTGGTCATGAAAAATGCTATGGAAATGACAAGGATGGCTTGTTGATTGAAAGAACGCATGCACTGACTGGCAAAGAGTATCAGCCCAGCTACTGGTATTTCAAAGGTTTTCTGGAATTGGGGCGTTATCCGGATAATCCAAAGGATAAAACATACTTTACTCCGCTAAAAAGGGTGGATCGCAGTGCATATCATTATTTGAATCTTATGGCGTTATCAAATATTATGCGTGTATTGGGAAAAGAGAAGGAAAAGATTTACCTAGATAAGGCGCAACGAGTGAAGAAAGATATTCTTGAAAAAATGTGGGATTCAGAGACCGGATATTTTTATGATCTTCATTATGAGACGGATGAAAAAGCTATGGTGCGTAATATTGTGGGAATCTATCCGTTTTGGGCGCAGATGACGCAAGAAGAGCACAATGACGGTATTTTGCCATTGATAGATAGGGAAGCGTTTCATACAGGATCAGGTTTTTCCACTGTTTCAAAGGATTGTCCGGTATTTTCGCCAGATGGAGGCTGGAAAGGGAATTATTTTAAAGGAAGGAACGGATGTGTCTGGTGTGGCCCTTCCTGGCCTTATACAACAGGAATTGCGTTGGAAGCGTTGGGCCTGGAAAGCCAAAAACGGGGGCACATATTTGATAGTCACTTTGATGAACTGCTTACGGAATATACCGGGGAACATTTTAGGGATAAAGATTGGCGAAGACCCTATCTGGTAGAGCATTATAATCCTATTAGCGGAGAGCGGCTTAGTGATGAAGTGGACTATAATCATTCTTTTTGGCTGGATATTGTGGTGCGTTTTGTGGCCGGGGTTACAGTTGAGGAAGAGTGTGTGAAAATAGAACCTCTTGCAACCCATTTGAGTTGGTGGAGGCTGACGCAGCTTCAGATTCGAGGACATAAGCTGGATATTACTTGTTCAGAGCAAGCTGAGAATGGAAAGAGACTACATGTCTGTGTTGACGATGAGAGGGAATATGAGACTAATTTTGGGGATGTATTGTACATTAAGCTGTAATTCGCGTATTGGATTTTTAATTATTTAGAAAGAAGGATGTATTGTGAATGAGCTTGTAAACAATTATATGGCGGGTTTTCCTGGTACACTGTTTGCGGGTCAGGGAAGCCTTGGCAAGGTGAAAGACATATTACTGGAAAAAGATGCTGACAAGGTGGTAGTATTGCTGGACGGTGCCTTGGGCGAGGCTGAGGAAATACAACAGCTTCTGCGATGGCTCGGTACGAAGCTGGCTGGTATAATCGCAGATTTACCGATAGAACCCACACGCGACAGCATACGTGATGTTTATAAAAACGTTGCTGAAAAAAATGGGAATCTTCTGATAGCCATAGGCGGAGGCAGTATCATGGACATGGCAAAAGTGGTGGCGGCAGCAATTACGAACAACGAATTTGCAGAGAGTGGCTTCTGGGAAACTTCTCTGATAAAGAAAGCGTCTCTTCCTACGGTCATGATTCCGACAACTGCCGGAACGGGCGCGGAAGCTACACCGAACGCAATATTTTTGGTTCCGGAACAAGAATTAAAAGTGGGGGTGATTTCACCGCAATTTGTGGCTAATTATGTGATTTTAGACCCTGTTCTGACAAAAGGCCTTCCTGCAACTCTGACGGCTTCTACGGGTTTGGATGCGTTGTGTCATGCGGTAGAGTCTTTTTTGTCCAAGAAGGCGAATCCTGTCAGCAGGATATTTTCCTGTAGTGCCGCAGCGCTGATTGCCGCGAATATTGAGAATGCATATGTGGATGGGTCGGATATGGGGGCAAGGGAGAATATGCTGCTTGGTTCCTTCCTGGCGGGCGTGTGCCTCGCTTCCTCCACGACGGTTGCTGTGCATGCGTTGTCCTATCACTTGGGAGGAAAGTATCATATTCCTCATGGGGTATCCAATGCGATTCTGCTTCCGAGGGTGCTGGAGACCAATCTGCCCTCCTGCAGAGAAGAATACAGGAAGCTGGCGGATATTATGCTGCCGGAGGGGAACTTGGGAGAAGAGGAGAAGCCGGAGCGCTTTGTGGAATACATAGCAGACCTGTGCAAACGTCTGGGGATTCCCACAAGCCTAAGGCCATATGGCCTCAGGGAAGAGGATGTGGATGTGCTGACGGAGAATGCCATGCAGGTGCGGCGGCTGCTGGACCAGAATCCCCGCCCCCTCACAAAAGAAGAAATTGCCGGTATCTATAAGGGACTTCTGTCGTAGGAGCCTGGCCCGAAAGACCGGATGTCCGAAGGGGCAGGCGGGGCGGATATCCGGGAAGAGAAAGAACCTGCCTGCAGAATGGAGATGTAGAATGTATAAAGAGAAGATCAGAGGAATCATTACGCCGATCATCACCCCCATGAGAGAGGACGAATCGGTGAATGAGGAGGAACTGCGAAACTGTGTGAAACGCCAGATCGCCGCCGGAGTGCATGGGGTCTTCCCCTTTGGGACCACCGGAGAGGGCTATATCCTTGGGGAAGAGGAGAAGGAGCGGGTGCTGTCTGTGGTGATCGAGGAGGCCAAGGGGAAGGTTCCTGTCTATGCCGGCACGGGCTGTATCAGCACGAAGGATACGATCCGCCTCTCAAAGCGGGCCCAGGACATGGGGGCGGACGTTCTGAGTATCATCACCCCGTCCTTTGCACAGGCGTCCCAGCAGGAGTTATACGAACATTACAAAGCGGTGGCCGCGGCGGCGGAAATTCCCATTGTACTGTACAATATCCCGGCAAGAACGGGGAATGCCCTGGCACCGGAGACTGTCGAAAGGCTTTCGGAATTGGAGGGGATTGCGGGAGTAAAGGATTCCAGCGGAAATTTTGATAATATGCTTCAATATATTGAGCGGACTAGGGACAGGGATTTTGCGGTCCTATCGGGAAATGATTCGCTGATATTGTGGAACCTGCTGGCGGGTGGCACGGGGGCCGTTGCGGGATGCGCCAATGTATATCCGGAAAACCTGAGGAATATCTATGGGTATTTTGTAGAGGGCAGATTGGAGGAGGCCAGAAGATGCCAGGACGCGATCCGCTCCCTCAGGGGCTGCATGAAGTATGGCAATTCCCAGACGGTGGTCAAAACAGCGGTGAGACTTATGGGATATCCGGTTGGAGCGTGCAGAAAGCCCTTTGATTACTTGCCGGAGGAAGGAATCCGCGCGATTTCGAAAGTGCTTGAGGAAAATGAAAGGTTGGGGATGCGATGAGGCCGATACTTGGAATCACTATGGGAGACCCTGCCGGCATCGGACCGGAGATTACACTGAAAGCCCTGGCGCACTCTGAGATTTATGACCGGTGCAGGCCCCTGGTGGTGGGAGATATGAACATTTTGGAAGCTGCCGTGAAAGCAGTGGGTGTGGTGCCGGAATTTCATGTGGTGAAGGAACCTCGGGAGGGAATCTACGCGCCCGGGGTTGTTGATGTTCTGGACATGCATATCGCGGATGCTAAGACGCTACCGATCGGCGAGGTGAGCGTTGTCGGCGGCGAGGCTGCCTTCCGGTATGTAGAGAAGGTGATCGCTCTCGCCATGGCAGGGAAGGTGCATGCCACGGTAACTAATGCCCTGAATAAGGAAGCCATGAATCTGGCGGGACATTGTTACGCCGGGCATACTGAGATCTATGCCCGCCTCACGGGAACGCAGAAGTATACGATGATGTTGGTCCACCAGAATCTGAGGGTGGTGCATGTATCGACTCACGTATCCTTACGGGAAGCCTGTGAACGCGTGAAGAAGGAACGGATCCTGGAGGTCATCCGCATTGCGGATCGGGCGTGCCTGGATATGGGGATCCAAAGACCGCGGATTGGTGTGGCCGGGCTGAACCCCCACTGCGGGGAGAACGGATTGTTTGGCAGGGAAGAACTGGATGAAATTATGCCTGCAGTTGCAGAAGCTAAGGCAGCGGGTATTCTGGTGGAGGGTCCTATTCCGCCAGACAGTATTTTTTCTAAAGCAAGAGGTGGAATGTATGATATTGTAGTAGCGATGTATCATGATCAAGGCCATATTCCCCTGAAGTTGGTGGGCTTCGTGTATAATCAGAAGGAAGGAAAATGGGATGCCGTTGAAGGTGTGAACATCACTCTGGGGTTGCCGATTATCCGCACTTCAGTCGATCACGGAACCGCATACGATCAGGCGGGAAAAGGCACCGCCAGCGAATGCAGCTTGATGAATGCCATAGACTATGCCATCCGCTTTGCCAGGGGAAGCAAAAAAAATTGCGTGGAGGAAGAGAATGCAGAAGCATGTTGTAAGAATTGATGGGAGCCGGATAATATTATTATTAGGCGATAGACCAGTCTATGAATTGGATGTAAGGAAACTGTTCTGGTACAGTACGGGGAGCCCTTGGAGGCTGGAATCCCATAAATGGACTATGGATTTCAATGATAAAATAGAAATGAACGACGCATCAGATAGGTGTGAAATGATTCTTACAGACAAACAAGTTCGTTTAAAAGTGTGTTTCTCTATCTGCCTGTCAGAGTTGAAGATTTCCGTATGTTTTGTAAATATTGGAGAAGAATTGGAGGTATTTGCAGGGGGGATAACACTGCCTGGCTGCGAACATCAGAAGCAGAAGGTTACAATACCGCATATGATTTACAACGATAATCCTTCCGCAGATCCCGAGAGAATTGTTCCGCATATTGGTTCTGTGCCAGGAGAAGGAATTATTGTTGAGGAACATAGATTGCCTATTCCTGCAGTCAACATTGAGTGGCAAAAGGGAGAGGAATATCAAAGTCTGACATTGTTGTCGATGCCCCATATAATTAATGGGGAGGATGAGGACTACTGGTCACTTGGAGTACTGAAAGATGTGGGATATCGGATAGTATCTGCCAGTGGAGTGTTGATGTTTAATGGGATGAAGGATGTATTCTATGGAGGTAGATGTACGCCTCTCCCCTATATGAAAGGGTATCGAACCCTGAGAACGAAGGACTGCCTGAAAAAAACTTTTTATCTGAGCTGGGATTGCTGTAAGCAGGAGGGCAGAGGTTTTCGAAATTTGACGGATATGGGATATCGGCTCTTGAAACCGCAGACAAAAGCCTTGCATTCCTTAGAAGAAATGATTGACTATAAAAAAAGAGTGTTGGATAGCCGTTTTTTCAAGAATGAGAAGTGTGCAGGATATCTAACCTTTGGCGCTTGCAATCCCTTTGGAAATATTTCCGGACGTCCCGAATATTTCCTGTATGGTTGGACGGGACAGGCTATCCGGCTCGCATGGTGCAGCTGTATGTTGGGGCTTAAGACGTCGGATAAATACCGTTTGACACAGGGAATACAGGTTACAGACTTCTTTTTGCAACATGCAGAGAGTGAAGTCAGTGGGCTGATGAGAGGTTATTACATGATTGAGGCGGATGAATTTCGGGGAGCGTGGAGTGATGCCAATGCAACTCTTTCATCTAGAATACAGGGAGAAAGCATTACTGATTGCCTGGAGGTTATGCTGTTGCTGAAGGAAAATGGAATACAGGTGCCGGAGGCATGGGAGAATACGGTGAGAAGAGCCTGCGCCTTTTTAATGGATTCTTTGCGGCAGACGAATGCCGGTATTTATCCGTTAGCCTGGACATTGGATGGGATTGCAGATAGCATGGAGATAAATGCTGGAGGGATGCCTTGCGTGCTGGCATTGGTAAAAGCAGCAGAATATTTTGAGGAAAAAAGGTATCTGGAATATGCGGAGGAAAAATATCGGCTTTATGCAGCGTATCATATGGATACGTTTGAAATCCCCTTTGCGCACGCTACTATGGATGCCAGATGTGAGGACAAGGAAGCGGGGATTTTTTTCTTTACAACAGCAGCCAAACTCTATGAAATGACAGGTTCGAAATGTTATCGGGAATGGGCTGAACTGGCGGCAGACTGGATTCTTACTTTTGTGTTTCACTGGAATACCGGTTTTCGTCCTGGTACTATCTGCGCGGAACATCATTTCCAAACTACCGGTTGGCCGGGAGTCAGCGTGCAAAATCATCATCTGGATGTGTTTTTTCCTACTTATGAACTGTATCATTTTGGAAAAATCTGTGGAAATGAAAGATTGATGGAAATGGCACGTCATGTGAGTAATGCATTGACTTACGGATTGGCAACTCAAAAAGGAGAATGGGGCTATACGGTAACCGGAGAACAGGGAGAGCATTATTATCATACGAACTATTTTCAGACCCGGTATCCAACGATTCTTAAATATCTGGATCGGTATAGAGGCGGCATGCAAGTGTGGAACCCTTCTTGGATTACAGCCCAGGTAATGAGCAGCGCCCTGAAATTTTATTATTGGGAGGAGCTTCGATAAATAATAACTGTTTGAAAAGGAGTCCTAAGCGTATGGGAATGACATTATATGTTTCAAAATTGAAAAAAGGGATACATGGCGATGTGGAATATCGGTCAATCTCAGAGGCTCTACAATCGATACGGAATCAGACGGAAGAACCGATTACGATTGTGGTGCGGGAAGGCGTTTACCGGGAAAAACTTGAGATTAAGCACTCGCATCTGACAATCATAGGATTGGGCCGGGTTGTTATTACTTGGGACGATTATGCCGGAAAGCTTATGGAGAACGGGGAGACATATGGAACATTTCGCTCTTATACGGTGTTTGTGGATGCAAATGATTTTACGGCCAGAAATATTGTGTTTGAGAATTCGGCGGGACCGGTTGGACAGGCACTTGCCCTGTATGCGGATGGTGACCGCATGATATTTGATCAATGCGCATTTCTGGGATATCAGGATACGATTTTTACCGGCCCCCTTCCACCAAAGGAGGGGATTCCTGGAGGTTTTCGTGGCCCGAAGGAATTTGCGCCGCGCATTAACGGTAGGCACTATTTTCGACGATGCTATATCAGCGGCAGCGTGGATTTCATATTCGGAAGCGCAACGGCTTACTTTGAAGAATGCGAGATTGTATCGAGAAAACGGGGATATATCACTGCGGCATCTACTCCAGAGGGACAGAAATATGGTTATGTGTTCTCTGGCTGTCATTTGAGAAGTGAGGTGGGGGAGGATGGAAAACCTTGTTGTGAGAATGGGAGCGTTTTTCTGGGAAGGCCCTGGAGAGAATATGCAAAAACGGTGTTCCTTTGCTGCGAAATGGATAGACATATTGCTGTTGAGGGGTGGAGCGATTGGAATAAGCCGGAAGTTCACCAGACTATATTCTCTGCGGAATATTGCTCCGGCGGGGAAGGCGCTGCCATAGGAGGGAAGGGGAGAGCAGTGTTTTCCAGTCAGATGACTAGACAGGAAGCAGAGGAGTATACAAAGCATAAGGTTTTGGGGGGGACAGATGGATGGAATCCGGAATGATGAGAGGAGAGAACGTATGACAAGCATTAAAGAATTTGAAATGTATTATAATGAAGGCCGAGGCTGGACAGGTGCTTTTGAACAGGCGATCCGTAAGATGGAACAAGAGGGAGGTGGAACACTTGTTGTGCCTGCCGGCATCTATGAAACATTTTCCATTGAATTGAAAAGCAATATGACGCTATACTTAGAATCTGGAGTGGAGATTCGATTTTTGCAGGATTGGCGGGGGTATAAAGTCGTTCGGTCCGAATTTGAGGGCAGAGAGGAAGACCTGTTCATGCCCTGCATCTATGCGCGGATGGCGGAAAATGTAACAATTTGTGGTCAGGGAACGTTGAATGGACAGGGAGAATATTGGTGGAAAAATCAAGGAAAGTTGCCTTATGGGCGTCCATATCTCGTCTGTTTTGAACATTGTAGTCATGTAAAGGTGCTGGATATAAAACTGATTAATTCTCCTGTATGGACTGTTCACCCGTTATATTGTGAGGACGTGGAAATAAGAGGCGTCACTATACGTAATCCATGGAATTCGCCCAATACAGACGGGATTAATCCGGACGGCTGCCGAAATGTAAGAATAGCAGATTGCCTTGTGGATGTTGGGGATGATTGTATTACATTGAAATCCGGCACTGAGGATACTCCGGTTAAAATGCCTTGTGAAAACATAACGATTACCAACTGTAATATGGTTCATGGGCACGGTGGAGTCGTTATTGGAAGTGAGATGAGCGGTGGAGTACGTAATGTAGTGATTACCAACTGTGTATTTCAGGATACTGACAGGGGCATACGGGTAAAAACAAGACGAGGCAGAGGAGGCTCCATGGAAAGTATTTTGGTATCCAATGTTATTATGGACCGGGTAATGTGTCCTTTCGTATTTAATATGTATTACAGATGCGGGATGAATGGGGGCAATTATAAGGATAAATTTGCGCATGATATAGATGAAACTACGCCGGTTATCCGTAATATTCAGATTCAAAACTGCATGGTAACGGATGCAAGGGCAGCTGCAGGATTTTTCTATGGACTTCCGGAAATGCCGGTGGAAAATGTCTCAATATCTGATTGCACCATTCGTATGGAAGAGGGAGCGAAAGGAGGATATCCTGGCATGATGGAGGATATTCCTGTCATGTCACAGGAAGGTATCTATATGCGCAATGCAAAAAATGTAAGGTTCCGCAATGTTCATGTACAGAATTGCCGGAATCAATCCCGTCAGGAGGGGCCATGGAATGTGGATGAGACGGTGGAATACGATGAACAGTAGAAAATAGTAACATATAAAAAGTTAAATACAAAAAACGTTTAAAATTGAAACATATATTTCTCAAAAACGGGGGTGAAAAGTTTCGAAAAATGTTTTAAAATAGAAAAGTAAGTAAGAAGTTTTTCAATAATGAACAGGTGTATTTGAAGCCGATCAAACAAAAGATTACTTAACAGAAGACTAGATATGGAGAGGTTAGAATGAAAAGGATAAGGCAAAAAATAAAGTTAAAGTACCTTGTATGGATAGCTGTTCTTGTAATAGTAGTCGTTATCGTGGGTGTAAGGTCTGCTGAAAATAGTAGCGATAACCGCTCAAAGGCTGATAGGGAAGTTTTGGAGACTTTGCGCAATACAGATTACATATCATATGATTCTTATGGAACAGAACAGAAAGCCTATGCTGTATTAGCTTCTGAATATGAAGAAGCAGGATATGTCGGGACGGACGCAACTATTGTGTTGCTGCCGCAGGATGCGGATACGAATAGTCAAGGTGTTTTAGAAGAGGGGATTGCGGATTATGAAGGAGAAGCACTTTTTCTGGATGAAGGAGTCAGCGCCGAATGGAGTTTTGAGGTAGAACATGCGGGACTATATTGTGTGGTTCTTGATTATGCTGGACCGGATGGTAATGGAGCAAAGATACAAAGGCAGCTTTTGATTGATGGAGAGGTTCCCTGCAAAGAGGCGACAAATATCTGTTTCTATCGTTATTTTGTAGAGAGTGGTGAGGTTAAAGTAAATGAAATCGGAGATGAAGTGTGGCCGGAACAGGAGGAAGTACTTCTTTGGCAAACCCAGGCGGCATACGATGGCAATGGATATGACCCGGAACCGATGTATTTTTATCTTGAGCCTGGAACCCATACTCTGGCGTTTGAATATGTAGATCAGCCCCTTGCAATCAGGGAAGTAAGATTAGAAGGAAAGCAGGAGATTCCCACATATAGCCAGTTGAAAGAAATTTATGAGGAAAAAGGATATCAGATGGCAGCTTCAGGCTCAGGTGATTATATGGAAGGGGAAGAGTCCTCCTGGAGAAACGATTCCATCATCCGAAGGGAGAACGATAATGACCCCAAAACAGTACCATTTTCTGCGACTCACCGAGTGTTGAACACTATTGGTGGAGACCGTTGGGGGCAGGGAGAACAGAGTATAAGCTGGACATTTGAAGTAGCAGAAGATGGATTGTATGAAATAGCCTTAAAAGTGGCTCAAAATGAAAATGAAGAAATGCCTTCTTACCGAAAAATAGAAATTGATGGAGATGTACCTTTTCAGGAATTGCTAGAATACGAATTCTCATATAATAAAAATTGGTATGGAGAAGTGCTGTCCGATGAGAACGGAGAACCTTATTTGATTTATCTGGAAAAAGGAACTCATGAGATTACCCTAACAGCCCAGATGGGGGCGATTTCTTCTATAATAGAAAGAACAGAAAATGATATTGCTGTTTTATCTGAGTTATATAGGGATATTACCAAGGTTACTGGTACGGAACCTGACAGCAATTATGAGTATGATTTATATAGAGTTATGCCAGAGCTGTCTGGGGATTTAGAGGAACTGGCTGACAGTATACAGATTTGCGTAGATATTTTGGACAATATTACGAATGCTTCCTCTTCTACAGAGAGTAGTTATCGAACGATTGTAGATACTTTGCGGGATTTTTCGGCTGATGTAGATTCTATTCCGAGAGCGTTAGGAGAGTTTGAGAATGTGCAAACGAATCTTGGAACATATATTACTGATTTGAAAGAATCTAAGCTGGCTATTGATTATTTAGAAATAAAGTCTCCCGAAGATGAATTTACTGTAGAGCAATCTAATTTCCTTGAACGGTTCTATGTTTCTGCTGTGAATTTCTTTATGTCTTTTGTGAAGGATTATGATGCGATTGGCACAACATCGGAGGACGAGGAAAACGTTGTAATAGATGTATGGATTGGACGGGGCAGTGAGTGGGGGGAAATTCTTAAGGAAATGATTGATGAAGAATTTACGCCAGACACAGGAATTTATGTAAATCTGAACGTAATGCCCAGCGGCCAGTTATCGACCGGAGGGGTAAATGTGTTGATGCTGTCTATTAATTCCGGTACGGCACCGGATGTGGCAATCTCTACTGATTATACACTTCCTTCCGAGTTTGCTTTCCGTGGGGCAGCGGTTGACTTAACGCAATTTGAAGATTATGACGAGGTGGCGTCATGGTTCTATGATGAGAGCCTTGTGCCTTACAAATTTATGGATGGTGTGTATGCATTGCCGGAAACCATGGACTTCACGGTTATGTTTTACCGCAAGGATATATTGGAAGATCTGGAGATGGAATTGCCGGACACTTGGACAGAATTATATCAGGATGTTTTGCCTGTATTATATGAGAATGGCATGTCATTTAATCTTCCGGTAGATACGGCTGTTTCAACAAGTTCGCCTGCAGCTCTAAGAGGATTTACCATGATGCTGCTGCAAAATAACGGGGCTTATTATACGGAGGATGGAAAGGCCAGTGCATTAGATACCGGAGAGGCATATCAGGCATTTAAGACATGGACGGATTGGTATAGCCAGTATGAGGTGGATGAAGAATCGAATTTATTTACCCGTATGAGAAGTGGCGCAACCCCGTTGGGAATTGGAGGATACACGGAATATATTCAATTTTTAACAACTGCACCTGAATTGTATGGCCGTTGGGGAATTGCTCTCGTACCTGGTACGGAAAGTGAAGATGGTACCATCATTCGTGATACGGGTTCTATTTCCAATACTGCAAATATGATCCTGTCACAATCTGATAAACAAGAAGAAGCGTGGGAATTCTTGAAATGGTGGATGTCTGAAGAGACACAGGTGAAATTTGGCAGACAACTGGAGGCGGTTATCGGTGAATCGGCCCGTTGGAACACTGCGAATGTGGACGCATTCTTTGGCTTGCCCTGGAATACGGAGGATAAAGCAGTGATACAGGAGCAATTGGAAAGTGCAAGAGAGCAGTATATTGTACCGGGTGGTTATTTTACAAGCCGGCATTTGATAAATGCCTGGAACAAGGTGGTTATTAATGGCGACAAGCCAAGAGACGCACTGGAGGAAGCTGTCAAGGATATTAATAAAGAATTGGATGCCAAACTGAACGAATTCGGTCTGCAGGATGTGGATGTAATATCAGGAGGAGAAAAATGAAAACGAGACACAGCGTACAGAAAGTAAAAAGTAAGATGGCTACTCGTAAGAATATTACTGGTTGGCTTTTTATGACTCCCTTTTTGATCCTGTTTACCACATTTACATTGATACCGATTTTTACTGCCATGGGACTGAGTCTTACCAACTATAATCTGATACAGTCTCCAGATTTTATTGGGCTTACGAATTATATGAACCTGATTCTGGATGATGATGTATTTTTGACATCTCTTAAAAATACATTGCTGTTTGCATTGCTGACAGGTCCCACCGGATACATAGCATCATTCCTAATGGCTTGGGTGATTACATTATTCAAAAGGGGAAGAGGTGCCTTTGCATTGGCTTTTTACGCCCCCTCCCTTACCAGCGGTGTGGCTATGTCCACAATCTGGTTGATTATCTTTTCTGGGGACAGAAATGGATACCTTAATAGTTTCTTGTTGAATTTAGGGGTGATAACAGAACCGATTTTATGGACAAGGGACGCATCGTATTTGAAATGGGTAATTGTGCTAATTTCTGTATGGATGAGTATGGGTACTGGCTTTTTAGTATTTCTTGCAGGTCTGCAGAATATTGATCCGGCCCTATATGAGGCGGCACGCGTGGATGGGATGAAGAGTAAGTTTCAGGAACTCCGTTACATAACATTGCCCCTAATGAAACCTCAATTATTGTTTGGCGCTGTTAATTCCGTGGTTGGTGCCTTTGGTATATTTGATGTGGCAACTGCAGTTGCGGGTATGCCCAGTCCGAATTATTCAGCTCACACCATTGTTGCGCATCTATATGATTATGCCTTTATTAGAATGAATATGGGTTATGCCTCTTCTGTTGCCATGATATTGTTTATAATTACATTTGTTTTGGGACGAGTATGTTTCTATGTATTTAGATCAGAGGAGGATTAGATATGGAGGCAATAACAAAAAGAAAAAAGTTTCGAATAAAGAAAGTAAAATTTTCCAAAGTGATGCTGGTGATAGGAATGCTTGCTTTGGTATGCTTTACTGCATTGCCGATGGTTGCAATGATTTGCCGAGCGTTTATGCCTCTGGATGAGTTATATCTGTATCCGCCCAGGATTTTTGTGAGAAAACCGACATTGTCGAACTTTTCGGATTTACTGACCTCCTTGAACGCATCAGAAGTGCCATTTACAAGATATATTTTTAATAGTCTTTTTACAGCGGGGGCAACGGTATTTCTCACCATATTTATATGCTGTTTTGGCGCATATGGTCTTGCGAAATTTAAACCCCGCGGTTCGAAGACGATTTTTGCAATAATCGTTGCTGCGCTGATGTTTTCTACCTATGTCACACAGATACCTAACTATTTGATAGTTACGGAATTAGGATTGGTGAATAGTTATTGGGCGTTGATTCTGCCAAAGGTTGCCGTTGCCTATAATTTCTTTCTTGTGAAACAGTTTGCAGAGCAATTGCCAGATTCCATATTGGAGGCGGCGAGAATCGATGGTTCCAATGAACTGCATACTTTCTGGCATATAGCAATGCCGCTATTGAAGCCAGCCTGGAGTACTCTTGCGGTATTCTCCTTCGTAAGCAACTGGAATGATTATTTTTCTGCACTTGTGTTTATAAATACAGATGCCTTAAAGACATTGCCGTTGGCCTTGCAGACGATGGCAGGTGGTGCGGGAGTTGTCGCAAGAAGTGGCTCTGTTGGAGCAGCAACGCTTCTAACAACATTGCCTACCATTATTGTTTACTGTATCATGCGTGGTCGTGTAATGCAGACAATGACATATTCTGGTATCAAGAGTTAAGACGGAGGACAAGTATGAAACGATTGAGAAAATTAATAATGCCTATACTAGTGATTATGCTTAGTGTTTCCTTCGGCAGTAAAGCAGAGGCATCGGAGGGAGGCAGATCGTTCAATACGGATGGGTATATTATTACGCAGATGCCCTCCGTGTATGAGGTTGAAGCAACATGGAAGAACCTGGGGGAGTATGGAATGCTGAACCATGCAGAGGATTTGTTTATGGATGAGAATAATCAACTCTACGTGGTGGATACCGGAAATAACCGGGTATTGAAGATGGCTGCTTCCGGGGAGGTGCTGGCGGAATATACGCAAGGATATGGAGTAGAATTTAGGAATCCCAAGGGAGTGTATGTTCATACGGATGGAAGTATCTGGGTGGCTGATTCTGGCAACTATCGAATTGTGAGGTTGGATTCGGATGGCAATGATCTTGAGGTATATTATAAACCGGAAAGTTCGCTTTTGGAGGATAGTTTTACCTTTTCGCCTGAAAAAATTTATGTGTCGGCAACTGGTTATATCTACGTGTTAAGAGGTAGTAATTTGATGCTGATGGATGCAAACAATGAATTTCGTGGTTATGTTGGCACAACTGCAGTTCCTTTTAGTCTGCAGCGATGGCTAATTAGAACCTTTGGTACGCAGTCACAGGCTGAAAGAACCTTAAGGCAGGAGCCGGCCTCTTATACAAATTTTATGATAGCCTCAGATGGGATGACATATGGGGTTCTGGCAAATGTTACTTCCGGGCAGATACGAAAACTGAATTCCGTAGGAACAAATACATATCCGGAGGAGGCATATGGAATAACAATATATAACGGAACAACAGTGCAACGCCCGGGATTTTCTGATATTAATGTAATGGATAATGGGATTGTCACATTGTGTGATCAGACTACCGGCTTATTGTACCAGTATGATCAAGATGGTATGCTGCTGGCGGCATTTGGTGGATATGGTAATGCGGAAGGAACTTATCAGAATCCGATCAGTCTGGTTTCTGATAGTGATGGAAAGCTTTATGTATTGGATTTTTCCTCCAACACAATTACAGTGCTGGCTCCTACTAGATTTATCCAACTGGTTCACAGTGCCATCACAGCATATGATGCGGGAAATTATGATGCGTCAAAAGAGTATTGGGAACAGGTGCTGGAAATTAATTCAAACTATGAATTGGCGCATCAGGGCTATGCCAGGATATTATATAAGGAAGACAAATTTAAGGAAGCCATGGACGAATATTATCTAGGAAATGATCCGGTTGGATATTCTCAAAGCTTTTCCGAATATCGCCATGAGTTGTTTCGAGAATATTTCGGATGGGTGGTTTTGGCTGTAATTGTTATTCTTAGTTTGGCTTGGATAGGTTTTAAAAAGTTGAAAAATAAAGTGGATGAGCTTGCGAATAAGCTGGAGATGGGAGGCTGGTTGTCGTGAAAATTATTAAAATGTCGCTGCTGGTGATATTTCATCCTATCGTGGCTTTTACCTATATTCAGAGGGAAAGAAAAAATTTAAAGGTATATCCCATTGCGGTATTACTGTTGCTTGCATTTTTGGTCCGGTTATTTGACTTGCAGTTTACCCATTATCCTTTGTCGAGCATTACAAGGTATACGAATCTTATTTTGGAGTGCGCAAAGTTGTTTGTTCCTTTGATTTCATGGGGAATAGCCGCCTATCTTATGACAACGATTATGGATGGAGAGATCTTTTTTCGGGAGTCTATGCTGGCGGTTTCCTATGCGATGGTCCCATATATTGTATTTATGGTACCCCTAACTCTGCTTTCCAGAATTCTTGACGCGAATCAGGCCGGTCTGTATTATGGCATTCAGGCAGTGATTTTAGGTTGGGTGGTTCTGCTAATTATTATAAGTTTGAAAGAGATGAACCATTTTAAAATGGGTAAGACAATTGCGGTTATTATTTTATCCGTATTTACAGTTGCAATGCTTTGGGTGGCGGTGGCACTGTTGTATTCTATCTGTACACAGTTCATGGATTTTGTGAGAGAAGTCCTGACAGAGATTAGATATAAGTTTTAGTAAAGGAGCAAACAGTGAAAATGAGAAAGAAAATACTATATTTGTTATTGTTTTCGCTTTGTATATTGTTTTGTTTTGGTTGTCAGGATAATGTGGAGGATAACAACGGTTCTTCAAGCAATGAAGCTAATCAACCAATAGAGGGGGATGATTCTGCAAACATTGATGTTCCGGATTTCTTGGAAAATGATAATATACGGCTGGAATTTGCTAATGGTTTTTCAGAAATCCATCTGATTGATAAGAATACAGGTACTGTGTGGTCATCTTCCATGAGTGATTCCGGTTTTGACTTATCCTCTGTCAATGTAAATTGGCAGCAGAGAATGCAGTCTTTGTTCTCAATAAGTACAACTCACTTGGGAGAGGGGACAGGCGTTATCACTTCTTATAATCTTGCTGGTACATCTTACAACGCCGTACCCTATGAGACGGAGGATGGAATTGGCATACGATATGACATAACAGGTGCAGGAATCGTAATATGCATAGAATTTGCATTGACGGATTCTGGAGTAAGTATCCGTATTCCAAACGAAAGAATTGAGGAATCCGGAGGTTTTGGTCTGGTTTCCCTTGATTTGATGCCTTTTTTTGGAGGAGCGGTAGACGGAAGGGATGGTTATCTGTTCTATCCGGACGGCAGTGGTGCAATTATGAGATTTGATGATAGTGACCATTGGGGAGAATCTTATGTCACGTATAGTGTATATGGCGATATAGTAAACAATAGTCGTCTGAAGCAGTATTTTGATGAGAGTGAACCACTTGTGATGCTTCCGGTGTTTGGAGCAAATTACGGTGCTGATGGCTTCGTTTCTTATGTGACAGAAGGTGAGGAGAACTCTAAGATTACAGTTACCCCATCGAACAGCATTATTCCGGTAAATTATATCTATCCAAGTTTTACTTATCGGCGCGGGTTTGATGATTTGCGGATTACGTCCAGTCAAATCCTGCAATATGATGATATCATGCTGGACACGAATTACGAGATTCGATATGAGATTTTGCCGCAGGAACATGCAGAGTATGCGGATATGGCAACCGCTTATCGGGAATATCTCATTGAAAATGAACAACTTTTGAAAAAGGATGATAGTGATTCCTTACATCTTGCGCTGGATTTGTTTATGGGAATCAAGGAGGATGGGTTGATTTTTGATACTTTCCAGAGTTTGACTAGTTTTCAGCAGGCGCAGGAGATTCTGGATGAACTGAAAGAAGCCATAGACGGGGAAATCGATGCGACGTTGCTGGGATGGACGAAAAACGGATACGGAACAGAGCCTCAATATTTTCCAGTTAACCGAAATCTGGGTGGCAGTAGCGGGATGGAAGAGTTGGTAGAATATGCGGAAAAGAACGAGATTAATCTTTCACTTGCCGCTGATTTTATAACTGTTGCCGCGGACGCTTCCGGGTATAACAAGCGTAATGATGTTTCGTATCTGGGAAATTATCAGTTGATAACAGACGTGTTCAGTTCGATTCGATTGATCAGTCCTAATGTTGTGGCGGAGAATTTTGAGGACTTTTTAAGCGATGCGGAGAAGTATTCCTTAGGAGGACTTTCGTTTGAGAATATTGGAGTGATGCTGTATTACAATTATGGTGATAGAAATACAGTTTCTACATCCGAATGCAAAGAGTATTGGCAGCAGATATTACAGGATGCTAAGGATACCTTTGGCTCTGTGACATGTGAAGGTGGAAATCTTTATGCGCTGGCAGTTTCGGATAAGGTAACGGAGATACCAAAAAATCATTACGGGTACCGAATGACCACGGATGAAGTTCCTTTCTACCAGATACTTGTACATGGCTATGTTGATTACACCGGAGAGGCAATGAATCTATCCAGTGACGCGGATGTTTTGCGGTTGAAGTGGATTGAATATGGTTATACACCTTATTTTGAGATAACATATGAATCTTCGGAAAAGCTAATCAAGACGGAATACAATCAGTTATTTACCTCTCAATATGATGATTGGAAGGATGAAATACTGAATACCTACCAAATTATGCAGGATGCATTACAGGATGTACAGAATGTAGCTATTATTTCCCATGAAGAAGTTCAGCAGGATGTTTTTTGCACCGGGTATGAGAATGGAGTGAAAATTTATGTGAATTATAATGAGAGTGCAGTGGATATCGATGGAATTATGATAGGAGCTCTGGACTACAAGGTTACGGGAGGTAGTAAATGAAGACTGAAAAGAAAAGAAAAAAGATAATGACCATGCGAAGAAGAAGAGGGCTGGAGGCCTTGATGTTTTTATCGCCATGGTTAATAGGAACCTGCGTACTGTTTATTTATCCAATCTTTTCTTCTGTTAAGCTGAGCTTCAGTGAGATTGTAAGGCTTAGAGGCTTTGTTATGGAATGGGTCGGTCTGGAGAATTATGAATATATATTTGCCTATGATATCAACTTTATGCCAACTTTTCTGGAAGTTGTAAAGGATACGTTGATTAATACTCCGCTGACGCTGGTGTTTTCCATGGTGATTGCAATGCTGATTAACAGACCGGTGTTCGGGCGCGGTTTCTTCCGGAGCTGTTTCTTTCTCCCTGTTTTGCTGGGAAGCGGATATGTAATGGCTCAGCTACTGAGTATCGGCGCAACGGGAAGCGTGGGCGTTGGAATTGAGGTTCCGCCATTGTTGCAGGAGTTGCTGGGAAGTTCCATTGTGTCATTTGTACAAGCGTTTTTGGATAGGATCACAGTGGTTTTATGGAAGTCCGGAGTGCAGATTCTGCTGTTCCTGGCTGGCTTGCAGGGGATTTCGTCTTCGTTGTACGAGGCTGCCAAGTGTGATGGCGCAACGCAGTGGGAAATGTTTTGGAAGATAACGTTGCCGTCTATAGCACCGATTGTATTGTTGAATTTCGTTTATTCGCTTGTGACATATTTTGCGTCTTCTGATAATGAGTTGGTGCAATATATTATTGACGAGGTGTTCACAGAAACACAGTTTGGACGCGGTGCTGCCATGGGCTGGGTATATTTTGCGTTTGTTTTTCTTCTATGTGGGTTCGTGTTCCTCATGGCACGTGTGATTTCTTCAAAATCAGAAAGGGAGTGATGATATGAAGTTTACAGAAAAAATAGCGAAAATACAAGCGATACCAAAAGACAAAAAGAATTTGTCCTTGGTGGC
Organism: uncultured Lachnospiraceae bacterium; assembly: GCA_944381535.1. Lineage (GTDB taxonomy): Bacteria > Bacillota > Clostridia > Lachnospirales > Lachnospiraceae > 14-2. The sequence goes on along the minus strand of CALWLN010000126.1, from coordinate 50,150 downwards.
CGCTACAAAGACGAAGCACATAATAGTACGGATATTTTACTATCTGGTACTGTGCAGCCTGTCCTTTGTGTTTCTGTATCCATTTATCAAGATGATCGTGACTTCGTTCATGTCTGATGCGGATCTGATTAATATCGTGGTAAAATGGATTCCCGAAGGACTGCGGTGGGAGAATTACGAAGTAGCTTTTGAACAGCTGGATTATTTGAGATATCTGAAAAATTCCCTGCTGGTGTCCGGAGTGGCAACAGTTGGACATCTCCTGTCGTGTTCATTTGTTGGCTATGGCTTTGCGCGATATAACTTTCGCTTGAAGGGGCCTCTGTTCGCATTGGTTATTTTGTCTATGCTGGTACCGATACAGACAATCATTTTTCCACTATATATGCAGTTCGCCAATTGGGGATGGACAGATAGTTATCTTCCGTTGCTGGTTCCGACCTTTTTCGGATATGGACTAAATGGAGCGTTCTTTATCTTTCTGTTCCGGCAGTTCTTTTCGGGGCTGCCAAAGGAGATGGAAGAAGCGGCACGAATCGATGGTTGCGGACCGCTGAGAACTTTCTTCCGCATTATGCTTCCCATGTCAAAATCAACAATTTTAGTGGGAACGGTACTCTCCTTTGTATGGCACTGGAACGATTATTTTGAGCCCAGTATTTACGTAAGAAGTGTACATAAACAACTGCTGCCAAGTAAGCTTCCGGCGTTATACGAACTTGTAAATACTGAGGAAGCAATGGAACTGGTGGAAGAAATGGGAGCATTTACGATTAATGAAGCAATCATCATGGCGGCTACGGTATTGGTAATTTTGCCGTTGCTGATTGTATATGCCTTCCTCCAGAAGCAATTTATGGAAGGGGTAGAGCGTTCCGGTCTGACCGGTATGTAAAAGAATATAGGTGTATGAACACTTATAGAATAAAAAAAATTTTCTAAAGGAGGAAAGACTTATGAAACAAAAACTGGTAGCATTACTTTTGGCGGTTGCAATGTGCGCTTCTTTGTTAGCGGGGTGCGGGGATGGTTCTTCCACTGATAATCCTGGCAACGAAAGTGAAGATGAGACAGAAGAAAATGCTGGAAATGAAGTTGGAGGTGATACGGATAACGAGGATAGTTTTACATGGGAACAGACATGGCCGGATGGTCAGGTGATCACTATCATGGTGGAAGAAAAAAATGCCATGGACGGAGTATCTGTTAATGATGAGTACATCGGAGTCAAAATGATTGAAGAAAAGTTCAATGTTGATCTTCAATTCGTTCCTTTCGCGGGAGATACAGAGACAAGAGAAGCACAATATCTATTAACTGTTTCCAGCGAGGATATGCCGGATCTTATTTTTGGGAAGAACAGAGATTACTACGGCTATCAGAAATTGTATGATGACGGTATTGCTATGGATTTAACTGAGATAATTGAGACAAAGATGCCGAATTATAAGAAGATTCTGGAAGAGGATCCCGATTTGGCGAGAGACTTAAGAACTCAGGACGGGAAGTATCTGTTTGTGGCAAGACAAAAAACTACGGAGGAGATGGCAACTACCGGTAATGGCATGGGACTGCTCATCAGACAGGATTGGTTGGATGCTGTGGGTAAGGAAGCGCCTACAACGATTGAAGAGTGGTATGATGTTCTTACTGCTTTTAAGACAATGGATCCGAACGGAAACGGGCAGCAGGACGAGATTCCTTTTGATGCCGGTTCCTGGGCGCTTTGCTATTTGGCAGTTGCCTATGAAACCGTATTCCCGAACCAGTTTGAAAATATCGAGGAGTCCTTATTCATTGTGCCGGGGACTACTACGGTAGAGTATGGTCCCAGAACCCAAGAGTTCAAGGAATTTCTTGAGGAAATGAACAAATGGTACAATGAAGGACTTCTTGGAGGATTGGTTGACGAGGAAGGCAATCCTGGATTTAGTGGTAATGCTATGGAAGATGCAATTACCGGAAATCTTGTAGGAGCTTTTAAGGGTAATGGGGATGCCGGAGATACAACGCTGGAGGATAGCCTTGTCACTTTACTTCAGCAAAAGAATCCGGCGGCTAGCTTTACTGCTTTATCAAATCCGATGACTGATGACGGAACAATTTACTGTTCTCGCAGATTGGGAAGAGGTACCGGACAGCAAACGATTGTTACTACGGATTGTGATTGTATTGACGCAGTTGCCACCGTATTAGATTACATGCTTAGCGAAGAAGGAACTACGCTTTTGACTTGGGGCGAAGAAGGAGTGACTTATGAAGTTGATGAGAATGGTAACAAGTATTTAACAGAGCAGGGTCTAAGCGAGTATACGATGGAAAATGGCGAATTAACAAGATATTTTAAGATGTATGGCGGTGGCGATACAACGATATTCCCAACCATCGGTTGCTTTGATCTTGGTTCGGCACAGGCCAATGAATATCCTAAATACGCATCAGGAGTATGGGGAAATGCAGATATAACACTGACTTTCCCGAAAGATATTATTCTGACAGCGGAGCAGAATGATAAAGTTAGCAGTGATAACTCTGAATTAGCAACATATGCCGAGGATATGATATTTAAATTTATCACGGGAGAGGAACCGCTTTCCAACTTTGATGCTTTCGTATCCAATCTGGAGAGAATGGGTATCTCGGATATTGTAAATACGTATCAGGAAATTTATGATGCTTATATGGGAAACTAAAAATTAATGTATAAAAAACTGAAACGGGAAATGTGCACTATTTATTAGTGCACATTTCTTCATAAAAGAAATTGGACAAGGGGAAAGATGGAAAAAGAGAGTGCACTTAAAATGTGGATTGCGGATTTGGGAGATGGAACTTATCGCAATCCGATTCTATATACAGATTATTCCGATCCAGATGTGATCCGGGTAGAAGAAGATTATTTTATGGTTGCCTCCAGCTTCAGTAATGCGCCTTCAGTACCGCTTTTGCATTCGAAGGATCTGGTCAACTGGAAGGTGATTCAGTATGTGATGGAACGGTTGCCTTTTGAAAGATATAATAACCCTGCGCATGGCTGTGGTGCCTGGGCTCCAGCGATACGGTATCGTGACGGAATCTATTATGTATTTGTGCCATTTCCGGATGAAGGAATCATGGTCAGTACCACCAGCGACCCCTGGGGGAAATGGGAGGAGCCATACTTTGTGCTGCAAGGCGCAGGCTGGATAGATCCATGCCCGTTCTGGGATGAGGATGGGAAAATCTACATGGTGAATGGATTTGCGAAAAGCAGAATCGGATTTAAAAGTGCTCTTTACATCTCCGCACTGCGCTGGAAGGGAAAACAGCTGGTGGCCGATTCGGATGAAGGGGGATTCGTATATGACGGACATGCGACACAGCCTACCATCGAGGGGCCGAAGCTTTATAAAAGAAACGGGTACTATTATATCTTTGCTCCGGCGGGAGGTGTCAAAACTGGCTGGCAGACAGTGCTTCGCTCGCGGAATATTCTTGGACCTTATGAGGAAAAGATTGTACTCCGCCAGGGGAATAGCAGTATAAACGGACCGCACCAGGGTGCTTGGGTCGATACGCCGTGTGGAGAGGACTGGTTTATACATTTTCAAGATGTGGGGACGGCTGGAAGAATTGTTCATTTACAGCCCATACACTGGGTGGATGACTGGCCGGTAATTGGTATTAACACGGATGAAAATGGTTGCGGGGAGCCGGTTTCTGTTTACAAAAAACCAACGGTCGGTGCGGAATATCCGATTGACGCTCTGGAGGACAGTGACTTCTTTGAAGGGACGAAACTGGGATGCCAGTGGCAGTGGAATGCCAATTGGAGAGAAGACTGGTACGAACTTGGAAATGACTGTCTGAGATTAAAGGCTCAGAGGAAAGCGGGAGAATGTCAGCTCTGTAACGTAAGTAACCTGCTGCTGCAGAAGTGGCCGGCGCCGGAGTTTACGATTACAACCTGCATCGGTCTGGAAGATATGAAGGAGGGCGATGCGTATGGCCTCATATCCCTTGGCGGGAGATACGACAGTTTGCTTATTTGTCAACGGAACGGACGCAGATTTCTGCAGCAGCGTACCGGCAGCATCGCAAAAGAAGATGAAATCTGTACCTGGCTGGAAGAATTTGGAGATGACAAGCTTTATATAAGAATGACGGTGGAGCGCGCGGAAAGAATTTCCTTGGCAATCGCTTCAAAAGAAGAAAAATATCATGAAGTAGGGAGGGCTACAGAGGCCAGGGCTGGCATATGGGTAGGTGTAAAAGCTGGATTGGTTGCTGTTAATGAGAACGGGACTGAGTGCGGAGTGGCAAGGATTCCATTTTTTGCATTCCAACCGCGGATTACATGAGGATAAGGGATATGGAGGGAGAAATAGAACAGAGATTGTCGGTCTCTCTGAAAAAAGTGTTACGGGAGCAGGGAATTCTGGATGGTAAGATTCGGTATGTAGTTCCAACAGATATGAATACAGGGGGAGAATATGCGGACGGTTATGTCATTGTCACTGAAAAGCGACTGATTGCGGCATTGCAGCCGCCGGATAAAACGAAAGTACAGATTTTTAAAGGTTATAGAAAACAAGTCCAGGCGGAAGATATGCATTGGGCATATCGTTCTCTACCACTGAATGAGATTGAAGAAATCCATGTGGAGGACTGTATCGGATGTAATCTGCTGGTAGTAAAAGCAGCGGAGGAGGAGCATACATGGGCTGTCTTTTCTAATTTCCATAAACGCAGGATGACTTATCTGGCAAGAAACCTTGGTGAATATCTCCATTCCGGAACCTTCCGCGCAGAGGAGGTGGAAACGGAGGAATACTGTCCGAAATGTGGGAGAATGTACCCGAATCCCCATAATAAGCTATGTCCTCATTGTGTGAGTCATAAGTCCGTATTTTATCGGATTATCGGATATTTCAGACCATACCGAATGAAAATGGCTGTCATGATGCTCTGCATCCTTGCCTCTGCTGCCTTAAACCTGGTCTGGCCTTACTTAAATGGAACGATTTTGTATGATTATGTCCTAAAAAAGGATGATGCTTTTCTGGAAAAGGTTGGTATCAATGACGGGAAGTATCTGGTGGCTCTTTTTCTGGTTGTATTGGCGATGTTTCTATCAAAGCTGGTGCTGCTGGGTGCGCAGATTATCCAGGGAATCGTATCGGCACAGATGGTAATAAACGTAGTGCGGGACATGAAGAAGGATATTTTTCGTAAGATGGGGGAGCTTTCCATTAGCTTCTACCGGAATCGACAGACGGGCAATCTGATGACGAGGGTCATGAGTGACGCTGACAGGGTAACTGGCTTTTTTGTTGATGATGCGCCGTATATTTTGGTCCATGTTAGTACGGTTGTGTGCTCTGTTATTGTAATGCTGCTTATAAATTGGCAAATGGCGCTGCTGGCAGTCGCACTGTTCCCGTTTTTATTGATCTTCAATATCCTGCTTAGACCCAGGATATGGGTTGCGTTTGGAAAAAGGCATCGTGCGGAAAGCTCGCTGAATCATTGTGTGCATGACAGTCTCTCAGGTGCGCGTGTGGTGAAGGCTTTTGGGCAAGAGGAAGAGGAGATTGAACGGTTTTTCAAATGCAGCAATCGGCTTAGGAGAACAGAGGAAGTAATTTCTTACTGGCAGAATTTTTTTCATTTATTCTTTAACGGAGCGCAGGAGCTTGCTCTGGTGGGTGTATGGGGTCTCGGCGCGATACTGATATTACGTGGCGCAGAAGGGATGAATCTCGGTACCTTGATCACTTTTGCAGGTTATGTAGGTCAGTTGCAGGGGCCCATGAGGGCTTTTTCCCAGATTTCACAAAAGTGGGCGGACAGTATGAACAGTGCTGAGCGCATGTTTGAAATCATGGATGCGGTGCCGGAAGTGCAAGAACCGTCACAGTCCATATCGCTGCCAGTACCAAAAGGTGAACTTACGCTGAGGCATGTGACTTTCGGATATGAGGTGAACCGGGCGGTATTAAAGGATATTAATCTACATATTCCAGCGGGAAGCGTTATTGGTATTGTGGGAAAATCTGGTGTGGGAAAATCCACACTGGTAAATTTGATTTCCAGAATGTATGATACCCAGGAAGGGGTAATTCTGTTGGATGGTGTTGATATAAAGCGGCTTTCTTTTGGAGAACTCCGCAGAAATGTTGCGTTAGTCTCTCAGGAAACCTTTGTTTTTCAAGGGACAATTGCGGAAAATATTGCTTATTCGAATCCGGAAGCACCTTTGCAAGATATTATAAATGCGGCAAAACTGGCAGGCGCTCATGAGTTTATCATGCGGATGCAAGATGGCTATGAGACAATGATAGGAGCCTCCGGCAAGGGACTGTCCGGCGGCGAAAAGCAGCGGATTTCTATTGCGCGCGCAATTCTTGCCAATCCCAGAATTTTAATTCTTGATGAGGCCACCGCTTCGGTAGATACTGAAACGGAAAGACTGATTCAGCATTCGTTGAATTACCTGGTGCAGGGAAGGACAACCATTTCCATTGCGCATCGGCTCTCTACTTTAAGGGAGGCAGATTATCTTTTCGTGGTTGATAATGGAAGAATCGCGGAACAGGGAACCTATGAGGAACTGGTGAAGAAGCATGGTATTTTCTATAAACTGTTGGAATTACAGGAAAAGGCACTGGCGATGAAGGGATTGGAGGATTAATATGCGAAGAAGGGAAGTCCCCGGTAAGGGTAAGCCTATAGGAGAGCCGGGTGAATTCGACTTGGAGCAAATGGAAAAGGAAACAGAGGAAATGCTGAAAACCTTTTACTTGAATAAAAAGAATGCGGAATTTTCCAGAACAAAAGGCGGGTTTTTAAGCCTGAAACTGGAAGAGCAGTTCTATCCCCGTGTAAATGTGGTTAGAATGTTTCCGTTTCGGGAAATGGAACGCTATCTGTCAATCCGAACAGCGGACGAGCGGTCGAAGGAAATCGGTGTGGTAAAGGATATCTGGGATGTGGATTCCGAGACCCGAAACATGTTGCGGGAGCAGCTAAAACTCAGATATTTCACGCCTGTTATTACAAAAGTGATCAGTATAAAGAGTGAATTTGGTTATTCCTATTGGGAGGTTGTGACCAACCAGGGAGCATGCCGCTTTACCGTGCGTATGGGCGGCAATGCCATTCTACATTTGTCAGAGACGCGTATTCTGATTATGGATATTGATGAGAACAGGTTTGAAATATCTGATGTGGAAAAACTGACTGCATCGGAGCGAAGAAAACTGGATTTGTTTTTGTAGGGAGGACTGATTTGAATTTACAATTTTCATTATCTATGGATAGCTTACAGTTATGTATGCTTCAGGAGGGAGAAGAAATCTATTATTGTATTCCTTTGGATATGGATATACAGGGTAATTATCAAAGTGATGGATATACCGTGATTACGAGCAGGCGGATTCTGACCTTGGAGAAAGGGAACATCTCCCACGATATTCCGCTTGCGGAATGTGATTATGTGATCAGCGAACCGCAGATTTCCTGCGGATGGTTTATTGCTGTGAGGGACGGAGAAGAGGAGCTGATTGGAAGGTTTTCAGCAAAGCATTATGTGCGCTATGCTTATATGTCGAGGGGAGTGCGATTGTTAAAGCAGGGAAGTGCTATAAAAGTTGTCAGCCAAGAATATGAGAAGTCATGTCCTGCATGTGGAAGGGCGCTGCCAAGGACGAGGATATGTCCAAGATGTGCCGGAAAAAAGGAAGGAATGTTACCTTTTTTTAAAGAGATATGCCGGGACAATTGGAAGCATCTGGCTGTCATCATGGTGTTGATGTTGCTGTCCTCCTTTGCAACAATGGCAGGTCCGGCAGTACAAAGGGTGCTGGTAGATGATGTGCTGGTTTCAAGGGAGAGGAACTTCGGAATGGTTGTATGCTGTCTTGGATTAATGCTTCTATTAGGGGCTGGAGGAGTGATTCTTAATGTATCGAAAAGCTATTGGTGTGCGAAACTGGGTTCAAAGATTAGCAGCGACCAGAGGATAAAGCTGTTTCGGAAGATTCAGCTGCTTTCTCTGGCTTACATTGGAGACCGGAGTCCGGGAGAACTGATGAACCGGGTTTCAAGGGATACCGGAAGAATCAGGAATTTTATGAATGATACTTTTTCCAATATGTTTTCCATTACGCTGCTATTTCCGTGTGTGGGTATCTATATGTTTATTTTGGACTGGAAACTGGCATTTGTGGCTATCCTGTTTGTCCCCGCTGTTGTCTGGATGTCCTATATCATGCGGAACACGGTGAGACTGCGGTTTCGTATGCAGGCAAAGAAAAGTGATGCGGTTAACAATAAGCTGCATGATGTGATTAGTGGCATGGAGGTTGTGAAGTCTTATGGACAGGAACAGCGGGAAGCCGACTATTTTGGAAAGATGACAGATGATCTTGCGCGTATCCAGCGCAGCAATGAGGTTCTTCTGGCGGTGGTTTATCCGTGCCTGACATTCGTGCTTGGAATGGGAACATATCTTGTTGTCTATTTTGGCGGTAGAAATACATTGTCGGGACATATGACAACGGGAGAACTTGTGCAGTTTTTAAATTATGCAACGCTTCTGTACGGTTACGCGGGATGGATCAGTAATTTGCCGAAGAAGCTGTTGGATATGATGACCAGCGTAGAACGAATTGGAGACGTTATGAGCCACGAGCCTGCGATTGCAGATAGTGATACTTCCCGAGAAGTGGATATTGCGGGGAAAATAACCTTTGCAAATGTATTCTTTGGGTATAAAGTATATCAACCCGTATTAAAGGATATTAATCTTACCATCCGGCCGGGCGAGATGATTGGCCTGGTAGGCGCTTCAGGTGCCGGCAAATCTACAATCATCAATCTGATTATGCATTTATATGAAGCAGATGATGGAATTTTATGGATAGATGATAACGATATCAGGAATATCCGGCTGAAAAAATTCCATTCCCAGATTGGAGTTGTACTACAGGAGAATTTTCTGTTTGCAGGAACTATCTTAAATAATATACGATTTGCAAAACCGGATGCTTCCTATGAAGATGTGATTCAAGCAGCAAAAATGGCGAATGCTCATGACTTTATCTGTAGGACGCCGGATGGTTATGAGACTTATGTGGGTGAACATGGATACAACCTATCAGGGGGGGAACGTCAGAGGATTGCAATCGCACGGGCGATTTTAAGCAATCCAAAGCTCCTGATACTGGATGAAGCCACTGCCAGCCTGGATACCGAGAGTGAATATCTGATTCAACAGGCGCTGCACAGGCTTACGGCCGGGAGGACTACGATAGCGATTGCGCACAGGCTTTCAACGTTGAAGGGCGCAGACCGCCTGGTGGTTCTGGATAAACATCGTATTGCGGAAGTCGGAACCCATGATGAGCTGATTGAGAGGAAAGGAATATATTATCGGCTGGTGATGGCTCAATTGATGATGAATGATATGAGGAGGACGAAATGATTACATTTTATAAAGCTGCAGATGGCTTTGGCGAAGCGCTTCCAATCGGAAACGGAAGGCTGGGGGCCATGATATATGGAGGAACGGAAAAAGAAACGATTTTATTAAATCAAGATAGTATATGGTATGGAGCACCTGTTGACCGGATAAATCCGGAAGCCAGAGAAAATCTTGACAGGGTAAGAGAACTGATTTTATCCGGTCATATACCGGAGGCCCAGGATTTGATGCGGTATACTTTTTCCGGCTTACCGCAAAGTGAACGACCCTTTCAAATGCTAGCTGACGCAAAACTGGTATTCAGGAACATTGGAGAGAAAGTATCAGATTACCAGAGAAGTTTACATCTTAAAGAAGGCATCATAGAAGAGAACTTTACATTTGAATTTGAGAATCAGAGATATCCTATGCACAAAGAATATCTATCTTCCTTTCCGGCGGGTGTGCTGGTAATCCATATGAAGACCTCCGGACCACAGATATCTTTTGAAGCTTTGCTTCGAAGGGAACGATTTTATGATCATGCGGGAAAGCTGGATGAAGTCACGACATTTATTGACGGAGCCCTGGGAGAAGGAGGTGTCCGGTTCCTGTTAGGAATGGGGGCGAAGGTCAAGGATGGAACAGTAAGTGTTATGGGAGAGCATCTTTTGGTGAAAGACGCAACGGAGGTTACGATTTATATCAGTTGTGAGACGACTTTTTATTGTGAGAACCCCGAAGAGGAGGTAAGGAAGAAACTTTGCGCAGCCCGGGAAATGGAATATGATGAAATTAGAAAGCAGCATGTGATGGATTACACAAGCCTGTTTGAACGTACGACATTTCATCTGGAGGGGGAAGAAAACACGTTTGCTGAGGATTACTTTCAGTTTGGGCGTTATCTTATGATATCCGGTAGCAGACCCGGAAGTCTGCCACTGAACCTTCAGGGAATCTGGAATGACAGTATGACTCCTCCGTGGGACTCGAAGTTTACGATTAATATCAATACGGAAATGAATTATTGGCCAGCAGAAATCTGTAATCTTTCAGAGTGCCATGCCCCTTTGCTTGAGCATTTAAAACGGATGGTACCACGAGGAAATGACGTGGCAGAGAGAATGTATGGCTGTAGGGGGTTGGTCGCCCATCATAATACGGATATTTGGGGAGACTGTGCGCCACAGGATATTAACAGATCCGGAAGCTATTGGGTTATGGGAGCAGCGTGGCTTTGTACCCATATCTGGAATCATTATCTTTACACGCAGGATAAGGGATTTTTGCAGGATATGTATCCGATATTAAAAGAAGCAGTATTGTTTTTTCATGATTTTCTGATAGAGGATCAGGGGGAACTAATCGTATGCCCTTCGGTGTCTCCCGAGAATACATATTACCTAGAAAACGGCGTAAAATGTAGCGTATGTGCCGGGGCTGCAATGGATCATCAGATACTAAGAGAGTTGATTGAAGGGTATCTGAAAGCATCGAAGGAACTTGGTATCCAGGATGAGATAGTAGATAAATCATCCAATATTCTTACCAGAATTCCTAAGGATAAGGTTGGGAAATATGGTCAGATCATGGAATGGCGGAAGGACTATAAGGAAGGGGATCCGGGACACAGGCATATTTCCCACTTGTATGCGCTTTGCCCGGCTCATCAGATTACGGTTGACAAGACCCCCGAACTTGCCAAAGCAGCTTTACAGACATTGGAAAGACGGCTCTATTACGGAGGCGGACATACCGGATGGAGCTGCGCATGGATTGTAAATTTTTATGCAAGACTGGGTGAAAGTGAAAAGGCACTGAAAAACTTGGAGAAGCTGTGGGAAAAATCCACATTTCCGAATCGGATGGACACACATCCTATAAGGAATGGGCATGTATTTCAGATAGATGGTAATATGGGAGCTGTTGCAGCCATGGCTGAAATGCTGGTTCAGGCGGATGAAGACCGGGTGTTGTTGTTGCCGGCACTGCCTCAAAAATGGGAGTCTGGAAGTGTAAATGGACTGAGACTTCCCCGGAATGCAGAAATCAGTCTGAAATGGTCTAATCATACATTGGAGCACTGTGAGTTGAAGGCTTATCAGGATTACGAAGGAAAAATATATTACCAGCGAAAATGTTATAGCGTTAAGATAAAGAAAGGACAAGCTTTTACATTAAGTGTTTAAAAATAAAACATAAAATAGTCCCAAAAGAGGATGTAATGTTTCAAAAAATGCATTATTATAAAAAGAAACAAGCATATATTAAAATAATGAACAAAAGGCTAGAGTTTGATTGTCTTATAAGGAACGGTCTAGAGAAAATGGAGGAGTCATATGATAGACTGGAAAAAGAATCACTTGCATGTGAGCGAAAATGGAAGATATCTCATGGAAGGTGATAGGCCATTCTTCTGGCTTGGAGATACTGCATGGCTGATGTTGCAGAAATTGAATGAGAAGGATATAAGGATATATTTTAGAAACCGGAAGGAAAAAGGATATAATATTATCCTAACGGTTCTGGTTCACAAATTGCCGGACAAAAAAGCAGAGCCTTCTCAGGACACCGAGATCAAGGATGTTACAAAGAAAGAATATTGGTACTTTGTAGATAAAGTGTTGCAGATTGCGGAAGAGATGGGATTATACATTGGGCTTTTGCCGGCATGGGGTTCTCTAGTGAAAAGTGGTATTTTGAATATGGACAATATAGAGACTTATGCCAGGTTTCTGGGGGAACGTTTTCAGAAGCGGAAGAATCTAATCTGGATTCTAGGGGGAGATGTTCGAGGAGATGTTGCCTTTGATGTTTTTTGCCGGGAGGCGGAAATCTTGAAATCTTATAATCCGGAGCGGTTGATCGCATACCATCCATTCGGAAGGACCTCATCATCCCGCTGGTTTCATGAAATGGATTGGCTGGACATTAATATGTTTCAGTCCGGACATCGGAGATATGATCAGGAACATCTTGGAGAATGGGATGATAACGAAGCGAAAGAAATTTATTTCGGAGAGGATAACTGGAAATATGTAGAACGTGATCATGGCTATATACGGCAGAAACCTACATTAGATGGAGAGCCTTCTTATGAAGGGATTCCACAGGGACTGCATAACCCACGTAATCCTTATTGGGAAGAATGGGATATCCGCCGCTACGCATACTGGTCTGTTTTTGCAGGTGCTGCCGGGCATACTTATGGAAACAATAGTATTATGCAATTTCATGATAACAGGGAAGGTGGTGCATATGGAGTTCGTGAGACCTGGAAAGATGCGATTCATCATCCGGGTTCCGCTCAGCTCAAATATCTGAAGGAATTAATGGAGAGCGTGGATTTTATGAACGGAAGACCGGATGATTCCATCCTTTGTTTTGGGCAGAAGGAACGCTATCATAGAATCGCTGTTTTTACAGGGAAAGATTACGTGTTTTGTTATGATTATAGTGGAGATGAATTCAAATTAAATTTGTCAAGATATCGTGACATTCCTATGGACGCATGGTGGATGAATCCGCAGGATGGTACATACAGCTATATTACCACATTGAAAGGAATTGATAAATGGATGGCCAGTCCGGCAGCCAGAAAAGGGGAGGCAAACGACTGGGTATTGGTACTGAAGAGGGCAAACGCGGAAAGACATAGCTTTATCAACGGTGAACTAACGGAATTCGTAACGTGGCGGGATACGGATGGGAATATTATCAATGCTAGTGACGGAGGTATTCTCTATGTGGATGGTGTGTACCACTGGTATGGCATGGCTTTGCGCCCTCTGCCAGTTGCTAAGAACGGGAAAGGCGGGCAGACCACAACACAGGGGGTGGTGATGTATGCGTCCACGGATTTATATAACTGGGAATATGAAGGAACCATTTTGTGTTGCTCTTATGATCCTGAGAGTCAGCTTTACGCACCGATGCGTTTTGAACGTCCGAAAATTATTTATAACAAGAATACGAAGCAATATGTGTTATGGTGCCATTATGTGAAATATCCTGGAGACCATGGAGATACTCTCGGAACTGCGGAAGCAGGTGTTGCTGTATGTGAAACGGTGAATGGTAACTATCGGTGGCTGGGGTACTCCAGACCTGTTGATGACAATGGATTGGTCAGAGATTGTACCGTTTACCAGGACAGAGACGGAAGTGCCTACTTTATCTATGACAGACAGGTTGGAAAGGATCGCTGTCAATACATTGTGAAGCTGAGTGATGATTATTTGTCATTTACTTCGGAATATCGTAGAGTGGATGTGGCTTTCTGGAGGGAGGCTGCTACAGTAGTCTACCATGACGGGTATTATTTTATGATTACTTCGGATCTGACATCCTGGGCATTCAATCAGGCTAAGTATTTCAGAGCGACAAATCTGTTTGGTCCTTGGGAAGATATGGGAGATCCTTGTATCGGGGATGAGGAGCATTTGACGTTCCGTTCCCAGAGTACTTATATTTTCAAGGTAGAGGATAGAGAAGAATTTTATATTCACATGGCAGAGAGGCATAATACAGAGAATTTTGAGCGTTGCTCTTATATCTGGCTGCCGATTCAGTTTCATGAAGATCATACCTTGAGCCTTACATATCAAAAAGAGTGGAGCTTATTAGAAGATAAGGAGAACGTGTGCAGTGAGTAAAGTATATCTGGTACAACCTAAAAATTGTAATAACAGAATTGAATATGGTCTGAGCCGCCTGGAAGGAGCTTTAACCAGAAATGGCTACCAAGTGATGCATATGGATGAAGCAGAGTATCAGCAAGTGGTAAGACCGGATGCGGTTTCTATCTTTGTGGCAGACAGGAATGCTTCAGAGTGGATTCGTACAAGAGAAGCAGAGGAAGAACTAATTTATCACACAAAAGCACCAGAAGGGGAAGGATTCTATATTGCAACCCTGTCCGGAAGAAGATTCTTGATTGTCGGAGGTAGTGATACAGGAGCGCTTTATGGATGTCTAGAAATGGAAGAACGTGTGGATCGAAAAAAAGAACTCCCACACGAATTATATTATGGTGATGCACCGGTTATGAAATTGAGGGGACCTGTACTTGGTCTACAGCTTACAAAGATCGAGCCCCCTAGAAAAACTTATGAATATCCAATAACACCCGACAGATTTCCCTGGTTCTATGATAAGGAATTGTGGGAGGAGTATCTGGATATGATGGTGTCCCAGCGATGTAACGTACTTTATATCTGGAGCGGTCATCCTTTTTCGTCCCTTATCAAGCTGGAACATTATCCGGAAGCACTAGAGGTTACGGAGGAAGAATATAAGCGAAATTGTGAAATCTTTCAATGGCTTACCGCCGAATGTGATAAAAGGGGCATATGGACAGTCCTTAAGTTTTACAATATTCATATTCCTTATCCATTTGCGGTCAAGCATAATCTGGAGTTGCTTCAGAAGGACATTGAGCCAATTGTAAGGGATTATACATTTGAATGCATTGTAGAATTTATCAAGGTGTTCCCAAATGTGGGACTGATGGTTTGCCTGGGTGAGGCGCTTCAAGGGCAGCAGAATAAGTCGGATTGGTTTCTTAAGACAATTTTGCCGGCGGTCAAAGAAGGAGTGGAGCAGGCGGGGCTGGAAAAAGAACCACCGATTATTCTCCGAGCGCATGCTGTTGACGCACATCCTATATTAGTAGAGGGGATGAAACAGTATTCGAATCTTTATACTATGTGGAAGTATAATGGCGAAGGTTTAACGACATATTTACCGACAGGTAAATGGCAGAAGATTCATAAAGAGTTAAGTTCGCATGGGCAGCCGCATATTCTTAATGTGCATGTTCTTGCGGATCTGGAACCTTTTCGATATGGTTCGCCTGCTTTTATTCAGAAAAGCGTTCAGGCCGGAATTGCCCGCTTGGGAGGAAACGGACTGCATTTGTATCCCATGTTCTTTTGGGATTGGCCGTATGCGCCGGATAAGTCAACCCCCAGGCTGAAGGCTGTGGAGCGTGATTGGATGTGGTATCAGATGTGGATGCGATATGCATGGAATCCATACAGAGATGAGCAGGATGAGCGCTTGTATTGGGTGGATGTGTTTGCGAGGCATTTCGGCTGTGGCCTCAATGCGGGGGAAGCTGTATTAGATGCCATGGAAGCTGCAGGAGAGTGTGCACCCCGAATATTAAGGAGAGTTGGTATTACTGAGGGAAACAGGGAGACTATGAGTCTTGGACAGACGATGGCACAGTTTACACATGCGCGGAAGTACCGGCCGAATATGGAACTCTATAAATCTGTTTCCACACCGGGCGAAACACTTGACGAATATATAGAAAAAGAAAAATCGCATAAACCGCATTTCGGTGAGACACCTGTAGATATGGTAAAGGAAACTTTTTTTTATGCAGAGAAAGCGCTATCCATGATTAAGCATGCGGCGCCATATGTTACAGAGCGGAAAGAGGAATATGAGAGGTTTATAACTGATATACAGGCAATTTATCATATGACCATGTTTTATGGCAATAAAGTGCTAGCGGCGGTGGCTGTAATGCGTTACCGCTCCGGGATGAATGATAAACTTGAAGGAGAATTGTCACTTCTGGAAGAAGCGGAAAGATATCTAAGAGAGAGCCTGGAACAATATAGATTGCTTACAGAACTTACGAAAAAGACATATTTTTATGCCAACAGTATGCAGACCCCGCAGCGAAAGATTCCTTTTCCCGATGGAAATGCATTCAGGCATTGGGAGCAGTGTTTGCCCGTATATGAGCACGAATATGAGTGCTTTGTGAAGCATTTGAAAGAAATGAAGAACGGTATATTTCCTTCTGATGGAGTGGAGGAACCAGCGGGCAGAGAACCATTGAAAGAAGCGGCTTTTCGGGTATTTACCGAGGGGTATTTTACATACAAGGTGCAGAAAGGGGGGCAGATATTTACTGATAACGACCGTCTGATTTTGGCGTGCGCACCTGAAATAGAGGGACTTACCGGCATTCAGATTCCAATGACAGTGGCGGAAAGTGCGGATGGAGCCAAGTTTGAGATAGAATTTGATCAGGATGTATATCTGCTGATTGGATATTTCCGGGAGAATACGAAGCACAAAAATTCCCGCTGGCTTCAGGTACCGGAGTTGGAAACAGATACCCATGCGGATGACAGAGGAGGGCTGGCCGTTGTATATGGGGAGGCAATGAAGGTAGAAAATGCGCCGGTAGTGGATATTCACGCCTTTCGATATGAAAGAGGTAAGCATAAGATATTTTTTGGAAGAGGTTCCTTTACGGTAGTTGGCGTTGTGGAAAGTACGCAGAAACTGATACCAAGACAGGTGGGACTGGTAGGAGAACTTCTGGAAACATTAGATTGGATGTATGAAGACTAAGCGGAAGGAACGAGGAAAGAGAAAATGAAATATAAAAAGAACTGGGAAGAAACAAAACAGAAATTTGAAAATTACTGGAAGCATAAGAATACTGGAACCCCATTGATGCGGATTGTGGCAAAGAAACCGGACGGTACTCCTCTTCCGGAAGAATTAAAAAGCAGAAATATCACAGATAGGTATCTGGATGCGGAACGGATTGTGGCAAGGTATCGCCATTATTGTGAAACGCATGAGTTTCTGGCAGAGAGCTTCCCGAATCTGAGTGTGGATTTTGGACCCGGCTCGGTTGCCGGTTATTTGGGGTCGGATATTGTGTTTGGTGAGAAAACTGTATGGTTTAATAAATGCGTGGAGGATTGGGATAAGACGCCTGTTTTAAAGTATGACCGTAAGAACGAATGGTATCAGAGGCATATTGCGCTGGTGCAAAAATGCCGGAAACTGGTTGGTGATGATTTTCCTATCTGTATTCCGGATCTGATGGAAAATGTGGATGTGCTTGCCTCCTTAAGAGGTGCGCAGGATTTGATTTTTGATATGATGGATGAACCGGAGAAAATCAAAATGAGGGTGCAGGAGGTCACAGAGGCGTATCAGCGGTATTATGATGATTTTTATCATATCGTGGAGTATGAAGGTGGCAGTGCGTATACTTGTTTTCAGATATATGGAAGCGGTAAGACGGTAAAGCTACAGTGTGATTTTTCTGCTATGTTATCCCCGGATAATTTCCGCCAGTTTGTGCAGGAATCTTTAAGGCAGCAGGGCAAAAAGCTGAATCATGTCTTGTATCATCTGGACGGACCGGATGCTATCCGCCATGTGGATGCCCTGATGGAGATAGAGGAAATTGATGCGTTGCAATGGACAAGTGGGGATTATGGACCGGATGGAACGCTGGAGGAATGGGATGTTATCTATGATAAGGTAAGAAAGGCTGGAAAATCCCTATGGGTGAAGGTGTATACCGGTCCTTTTGAGGATTGGATCAGAAATACAGACCGTATCGTGCAGAAATATGGTTCACACAGCCTTTACCTTTTCTTCCCTGATATGTCCATAGATCAAGCGGAAAAACTCATGACATATGCAGAAGAACATTGGAGCGATGTGCCGGGAACGTTCGGGAGGTAGTCATGAGGGAAATCATTGATTTCCATACACATCCGTATCTGGATTTTGGGCAGAATATGTGCCATTACAAGGAATACTATGATCTTACTGTGGAGGGCTATAAGCAGCAGCTACTGAATGCAGGGATTACCCATATATGCGGGAGCGTCATTGAAGGGCGACGCAGGATAGAGAGCTTTGACTACATAAGAGTTTTAAATGAGAAGGCCCTGAAGCTAAAGGAGCTGCTGAAGGATTTTTACACGCCGGGATTTCATATCCATCCGGGATTTGTAGAGGAGTCCTGTAGGGAGATTGAGGCTATGAGCGAAAGGGGCGTACATCTGATCGGCGAGCTGGTCCCCTATATGCATGACTGGGGCGAGTTTGACATGGACGCATGGCATACCATTTTAGATGCTGCCGGCCAATACGGAATGGTGTGCTGCCTTCATACGCCATCTGATTTTGATATGAGTGAGATAATTTCAAGTCACCCTGGTGTTACCTTCGTTGCAGCTCATCCGGGGGATAAAAAACGTATTCTTGAGCACATTGAAATGATGAGAAGATATGACAATATGTTTTTGGATTTGTCGGGCACAGGATTGTTTCGATTCGGAATGTTAAAATGTCTGGTGGATAAAGTAGGAGCGGAACGAATTTTATTTGGAACCGATTATCCTATCTGTAATCCTGGCATGTATGTGCAAGCTGTCTGTTGTGAAGAAATTTCGGATTTTGAACGTGAACAGATATTTTTTAGGAATGCAAAAAGCATATTGAAGTTATAACCGGAGGTTGTTTGGAATTATGCAGAAGATATCTGTACTGATGGTAGGAATTGGTGGTTATGGTAGTTTTTATTTGCGAGAATTACTGAATGTACCGCGTGCGAAGCAGTTTCAGATTGTGGGGGCAGTAGATCCGTATACAGAAAAAAGTGAATACAAAGAGACACTGCAGAGACGTGGGATACCAATTTACAATACATTAGAAGAATTTTATCAAATGAAGACCGCAGAGATGGCGATTATTGCAACGCCAATTCATTTGCATGCGCATCAGGCAATATATTGTATGGAGCATGGCAGCGATGTTTTGTGTGAAAAGCCTGCCTGTGTCACAGTGGAGGACGCAACAGCCATGATTACAGCGCGGAATCGCACAGGGCGCAAACTGGCTATTGGCTTCCAATGGTCTTTCAGCGAATCAATTTTGCAACTGAAGCGGGATATTATGAGCGGATTATATGGCAATATTTGTCGAATTCGGACGCTTGCATTTTTCCCGAGAAACCTGGATTATTATCATCGGGGAACGGGATGGGCAGGGAAACGCCGTCTTGCTTCTGGGGAATGGCTGCTGGACAGCGTGGCATCTAATGCAACGGCCCATTATCTTCATAATATGCTGTTTTTGACAGGTGTTCGAATGGATCGAAGTGCGGAACCAGCAGAGATGAGCGCTGAGATATATCGGGCAAACCCTATTGAAATGTTTGACACCTGTGCATTGTGTATTCGTACCATGAACGATATAGAGCTGCTGTTTTATGCGACCCATGCGATAAGCAAGGAACATGCAAGACGGCCAGAGTTTATAATTGAAGGTGAAGAAGGAACTGTTACACTGCGGCAAGTGAATGGAAAGGAAGTTATGATTGGCTGTTTGAATGACGGTCACGTTATAAATTATGAAGCACCTAGTTCGGATTTGGCTAGAAAGATTTATTGTATGGGAAAAGCCATTCGGGAAAATGAATCTCTTCCTTGTATACCGGAAACAACGTTGCCACATCTGAAGTGTATCTGCAGGTTAGCTGAAAGTTTTCTGGAAACACCTCGTTTTCCGGAAAAGTATATTCATTTTAGTAAAGCGGAGCACCAATATATATGCAAAGGACTGGCAGAGGATCTGGAACATTGCTGGCGAGAGGGGACCTTGCCCTATGAAGAAAAACTTGGATGGGCACAAAAACCCCATGATATTTTAATGTAGGGAGCATTTGTAACATGAATATGGCAGATTTTTCATCAAGGAAGCAGCCTGTACCCGTTCATGAGTGGCCGGATCCATTTCGGAAGGCGGATGGGAGCAGGGTTCGGACACCGGAGGAATGGTCGGCACAGAGAGAGTATTTAAAAGATATGCTGAGACATTGTATGTATGGTCATATGCCGCCTGCGCCTGCCAATACAAAGGGTGAGCTTCTATATTCCCGCAGTATTTACCAGGGACGGGCTGTCGCAGAGACGATCCGTATTACTTTTGGGCCTGATGATTTGTCAGAGCATCAGGTGGCAATGATAGTTCATATGACTCGCCCATCCGGTGAAGGAAAAGTACCGGTAATCACATGGAATCAATTTAAGGGGAGCTATGGCTGCCCAGAAGAGGAATATCTGGTATGCGAGCAAGGATATGCGATAGTGGAGTTTGATAAAGAACAGTTGGCACCGGATTCAGCAAAAGCTGCGGATGGTCCATTAGCGCACGCTTATCCTGATTATGACTGGGGAGCGATTGCAATGTGGAGTTGGGGACACAGCCGTGTCATTGATTATCTGGCAACTACATCCTATGCGGATATGGACAAGATTGTGGCTACCGGACATTCAAGAGGCGGAAAAGTAGCCATTTGCGCTGCTATCTATGACGAGAGAATTGCCTTGTGTGGTGCCAATGGCTCGGGATGTGGCGGGGCAGGATGCTTTCGGTATCTGGGGGGGCGATTGGGAGAAGGGACAGGACGTTGTGAGACGGTAAGCCATATTACCAAAAGTTTTCCATATTGGTGGAATAAAAAATTTTGTGAATATGGCAAGAAGGAAAATGCGGATTGTATTCCTTTTGATCTTCACTTTTTAAAAGCACTCATTGCCCCACGTGCTTTGATTACAACGGATGGGCTTGGAGATACATGGGCTAATCCGTATGGAACGCAGATTACCTGGATGGCTGCCGACGAAGTATATCATTTTCTCGGCGCAGGAGGTAGGAATGCTCTTCATATTCGTGAAGGTGGTCATGAATATATGGGAAGTGACTGGCTGGTATTAGCAGATTTTTGCGATATGATTTTTTTCGGCAAAGAGAAAAAGAGCAATTTAGTAACATCGAGCCGGAAGGAAATGGAAGGATGAGTAACAGATATGGAATATCGTAATACAACATATATAAACGATAAATGGGAAACCATAATGGCAGATGATGGTAAGCAGGAGCATTATTGCGATGTGGAGCATAAAGACTGGAAGAAGGTGACAATTCCACATAACTGGGAAGATTATCATGGATACCATAGAGTTTCCCATGGAAATCTTCATGGAACTGCATGGTACAGAAGAGAATTGGAATATGATGAAAGCTGGAATAACAAAAACGTTTTCCTTTTCTTTGAAGGGGTAGGTTCTTATGCGGATGTATGGATTAATCAGAGATATGTCGGCGGACACAAAGGGGGAAGGACCTGCTTTAGTCTGGAAGTTACTGAATATCTGGAAACGAAAAAAAAGAATATGATTGTGGTCCGGGCAAGTCACCCGGAAAAAATAGATGATCTCCCGTGGGTCTGTGGGGGGTGCTATGGTACACCAAATTCCGAAGGCTCACAGCCGATGGGTATATTTCGGCCGGTGCATATTGTAGTGACCGGGGCTATTCGAATTCAGCCTTTTGGTATATATATTACAACACCCAATCTGACGCGGGACAGCTCTGATATAAGAATTGCGAGCGAGATAATGAATTATGCGGAAAACATTGTGGCAGGCAAATTACGTCAACAACTTATTTCCCCAAAGGGGAATGTGATTCGGACCGTAGAATCAGATTTTCGCTTGGATGGTAAAAAAGAAAATTGTATTATACAGGAAATGCAAGGAATAGAATATCCTTCCCTTTGGTATCCGGATCATCCCTCATTATACAGGATTCGTACTACTATTCTGGTAGAGGAACAGATTGTGGATGTGGTAGAGAACAGCTTTGGATTTCGGGAAATTACCTGGGAGAACTTTGATACCAGTAAAACAGAAGTAATTAATCCGGATAAGCTGGTGGAGGAGCCGGGAGAGGAAAATCAGTATTTTGTCACTTATACCAGAGGCGGAAAAAAATCTGCAGTAACAATTATCCCAGGTGGTGTAAGAGTCCGACTTCCAGAATTTTCGAAAGATAGAGTCGTGGTTTCTATTGATACTATGTTGCTGAACCAGGATACTCGTGAGCATACCGTTCAATTGGAATCCTTTGTGCAGACTTTCAACCGGACAAAGTCCATTGCAAATTTGGTAACAGAGGTTTCTCTCCAACCTGGGGAACAACGAACAGTCACGCAGAATTGTAATCCCCTGATATTTCCGGATCTCTGGTCAAAAGAGAATCCGTATCTACATAATGTCATAAGTACGATCAGAGGGATGGATGACCGCCTGAAGGAGTATTGCCAGACCAGCACATCCTTTGGTATTTTTGATTGTGCAGATGTTGTAAATAAAGGAAATGCATGGATTACGGATGAAAAGGCAGAAAGCACGATGAAGAGACGTTTCCTGGTGAATGGGAAGCATTATTTTTTAAATGGAAGCTGCGAATATGAGCATGAATTGGGGCACGATCATGCCTTTGATGAGGAAATGATCCGCACCAGGATGAAAATGTTTCGGTCAGCTGGTTTTAATGCCTTTCGGGAAGCCCATTGTCCTCATAATCTGCGATATCTGGAAATCTGCGAGCAGTGTGGAATCATGTACTGGGCACAGATGGGAGCACATATTTACTTTGATACAGAAGAATTTAAAGAGAATTTTATTACATTGACAACGGAATGGGTAAAGGAGCGAAGAAATTCACCGGCTGTATTTCTGTGGGGCGTTCAAAATGAGTCCATGCTGTCTGTTGATTTTACCAGACAGATTACGGCATTGATTCGTAAACTGGATGTTACATCCCCTGAACAACGGAAGGTTGTCACATGTAATGGTGGTGCAGGAAGTGACTGGAATATTCCCCAGAACTGGTCTGGCACCTATGGCGGCAGCGTGGAAAATTATGCGGATGAAGCTGTGAAGATGCGCTTGATTGGAGAATATGGACAGTATCGCGTTAAAGGAAAACACGAAGAAGGCAACATGGAACAGAGGCAGAATGCCGGTGGAAATGTCAGTGAGGAACTATTCGCCTATAGTCTGGAAACAAAGGTTCGCGAAGCTGAAAAGGTACGGGATCGTTTCTACGGACATTTCCAATGGCTTATGGTATCCCATGCGAATCCAGGCAGAGAGATACAGTATTGTCTGGATGGATCAGGCACTAATGGAGTCGGTGTTGTTAATAATAAAGGAATCTTTACCAGCTGGGGAGAACCGACAGATGCATATTATATGTACCGTTCCAATTATATTCCGGCAGAAGATACACCGATATTGTATCTGGTATCACATACCTGGCCTGAGCGGTTTACCAGCCCATGCCAGACTAATATTGTCGCTTATTCTAACTGTGAGGAAGTGGAACTGTATAATGATTATGGAGAGATTCCAATAGGCCGCTTGTATAAGGGTAATAAAGGGGAACATTTTACATTTCAGGATGTTGCGATTAAATATGGCGTATTGACGGCAAAAGGATATTGTTGTGGTAAGTGTGTGGTTACGGATCAGATAAAGTTTCCGGAACTTCCTATGCCAATTCAAAAGGAAATCCAAGGGGAGGGAGACATGGAGGAGTTCCAGGTATATTCTTCCGAGAATGATGTATACAGAGTCAACTGTGGTGGAGAAGATTATATAGATTGTCAAGGAAGATGCTGGTCTGCGGATCAAAAGTTTGTAACTGGAAGCTGGGGCTATACCTCTTGGGGAATGGATTATGATAATGTAGAAGACGAGATTGGATGCGTATCCAGGACATGGGATGATGTGAAGGGATGTAAAGAGCAGCTTCTGTTACAGCAGTTCCGCTATGGAAGAGACAGACTTGCTTATACTTTTCCTGTTAAGAACGGAGAATATGTGGTGGAATTATATTTCATAGAGCCATGGTATGGTTTGGCAGGAGAATATGCTGCAAAGTGGAGAATTTTTGATGTGGCTGTGAACGATGAAATATATCTGACAGGGGTAGATATCTGGACGGAGGCGCATGGTGCTATGAAGCCATTGAGAAAGAGGTTTGAAGTAAAGGCGGAAAACGAAGTTCTTAAAATTTCTTTTCCAAATGCGGTCAGTAATCAGGCAGTTATCAGCGCAATAAGAATTATGAAGAAAGAATCCATTACCATTGTATCGGCAAAGGCACCCGCAATTAGTGTGCGAAAGGGAACTAGTGCGGAAGAATTGGTTCTTCCTTATAGTATTGAGGTGGAGTTGGACGAAGCGTTTTCTACCTGGACGCAACCGACAGCTTCAAAATACACAAAAGTACCTGTTGTTTGGGATATCGGTTCTTTTCAGCCTGAGCTAGTAGGAGAAGCACAAATACTGAAGGGAGTTTTAAATCCTACACTATTGAAAACGACGGTTTCCGATTTTACGCCGAAACCGATTTCGAATCCAAACAATGTTAAGGCAACCATAGAAGTCACTGTACGTAACGTATCCCATGAACTTTATGTGGCAGATTCCGCAACGCCAGGTGGAGATGGTTCTAAGGAGCGACCGTTTGACAGCATTCAAACGGCGAAAGAAGAAATAGTGAAAAAAGGTTATAATGCTGATATGACAGGTGATATTCTGGTTTGGATTGGGGAAGGAACGTACCATATTACTGAACCGATTATATTCGGAACAGTTGATTCCGGAAGTAATGGATACTCCATAATTTATCAGGGAATTCCCGGGAAGAAGTTACCGGAACTGACAGGCGGAACGTATGTTACGGGCTGGATGACATGGGATAAAAACCCAAATGTGTATGTGGCTAATTTGAAACGTGACACCAAATTAAGAAATCTAATTGTAAATGGAAAGAATGCCAGAATGACACAGACTACAGGTATCCAATCGCGTGGTGAATATGGAAGCTATGCGTTTGATGATTCCGAAAACTGGGCTCTTGAAGGAGGGACTGTTCCAGCAGGCATGCGGCTTAGATGGGCGGATTTGAATTTTGTGGAAGGAACCACTATAGAGAACCTTACTAATCCAGATGATATTGAGATTGAGCAGAAGAAGGTATGGAATAGTGTTACGGTATCTATTGCGGATGTGATAGCGATTAATGCTGAGCAGTTTGGTGATGACAAATACGGTAAACGTTTAGGATTGCCGCTCTATTATGATCCCTATTATAGTGGAATGGGTAAAGATGCCAGCGCCAATGAGGCGGATTATAGGAAAGTATATGAGAGTGAAGCGGTTCGGAATATTATGAAGGAAGCGGACTGCGCTGTGATATTTGCACAGCCTTATGGCGCAGTTGCGTCATCTTTGGCATGGCGTTGCAATTTAGACCCTTATCTGGCGCAATTGACTAGAAATCAAATCGAAGATACCTCTGGCAAGCATAATGTGACGATACGGAATTCGTTGGAACTGTTGAGAAATCCTGGGGAATTTTATTTTGACAAAACCGGACATAAGCTTTATTACTATCCGTTAGAAAAAGAAGATATTTATACTGCAGAGGTTATTGTACCGGTTAGTGAAGGTTTGATTCGTATTTGCGGGGAAGGCTCTGAGGTAGATGACAAAAGAGTTGTAGGATTAGAGTTTCGTGGAATCAAATTTACCGCAGATGATAGAGATTTGATGCATGTGAAGGATTCTGCTGGCTTTGCAAGTGTGCAGAATCTGGTACCGTATACAAAGTATACCAGTCATGGCCGTTGGCATGATTCTTTTTATAATAATACGGATATACCGGCGGGTAGTATTGATGTCATGAATGCAAAGAATATTGCTTTTGAAGGAAATTTGTTTACCAATTTGTCCGGTACGACGGCTATCAGTTGCCTGAACGATGTAACAGATACGTGGCTTATAGGAAACAAATTTATGAATAATGCAGGAAATGCGGTTATTATGGGCTATCCTCAGCATGTTTACATCGGAGATGATCCGAATGATCCAGATGTAGAAAATAATCGATTTCAGCCAGGTGTGGAAGGAATTTGCAAGAATATTTTTTTCAGTAATAACTATATCGAAAATGTCTGTACACAGTTTATTCAGGGAGATGCAATTACTGCTTTTTTTGTTGATAATTGTGAAATATCCCATAATACTGTATATAATGTGCCATATACCGCACTGTGCCTTGGCTGGGGCTGGGGAAACCAGGATGGTAGAAAATCTTCTTCAAACCCAGGAAAACCGTCAACTACGGCAAGAAGAAATACCGTTGTTTATAACAATTTTCAAAGAACAAACCGGGAACTTCCGAGGGATGGCGGACCTCTGTATACGTTAGGACAGCAGGAAGATTCTATCATTGCCTATAACTATATCAATGATGGACCTGCCTTCGGAAAGCGCGATATATATACAGATGAAGGAACGGCATACTTTGAAGTTTTTGGAAACTGGATAGAAGGACACTTTAATAATCAGAGTGGTAATCAGGTCTGGTATGGAAACCGTAGCGGCAATAAGGAAGGACAGGGAGCGTTCTACTATGCCAGAATGAATCCAGAGGACACGAACTCGGTAATAAAAATTGCATTACCAATTCCTTTTCCGTCAACTCAGCTGCTGTCAGACAGAGAGATTATTGATGGTTCTGGATCAAGGGATGGTGATAAGAATGTTAAAATATGATATTACTTTTCATCCTGGATGGTGGCATCAAAATGCCGGCATAGATTTTACACAAGAGTTTTTTGACCATCCGGAATATCGTATGGAATGCGATGTAAAAATGCGGAAAATGTTGTATGAGCGATTTGGTAAATACGGAATTGGGGAGAAAAATCCGCAAAAACGACCTATATTAGGTACGGATTTACTTGCAGCGGGTTATCTGCTGTCAGAACTGATGGGCTGTAAAATTCTCTATGAGGCAGATAATTCTCCACAAGTCATTTGTATGGAATGTGATGTGGATTCCCTGGCTGATATCAAAGCAACGAACCTGGAGGACTGCGAAATCTGGGGAAGAACTCAGAAACAAATTGATTATCTGATGGAGCATTATGGGCGTGTGGAAACGTATGTGAACTTAATGGGAATTCAGAATATTGCTATGGACATAATGGGACAGGAGTTATTGTTGTCTTATTATCTAGCGCCTAAGGAGGTAGATGTTCTTTTAGCGGAGATTACGAAACTCATCCTGGAAGTAGGAAGGCGATTGAAGGCTCTCTCCGGAGATATCTCCGGGGGTGTCAGCGCCATTGTTCGGCAGACTATGCCTGAGGTTTATCTGACATCTAACTGTTCAGTGGAAATGATTTCCAACGAACTGTACGAACGGTTTCTGTTGAAATACGACCAGCAATTAGCGAACACTTTTAAAACCTTTGGCGTGCATCATTGCGGAAAGACTATGGAGCATGTGGTGGATGGGTACAGCAAAATTAAAGGATTGGTTTTTGCAGAGGTAGGAGCTTTTTCAGATATAAAACGGGTACGGGAAAAATTACCGGGCGTGTTTCTGAATGCCAGGTACAGTCCTGTGCGGTTGATGAATGCTTCCGAGGCGGAGATTCAAGAAGAGGTGGCTTCGCTGGTTAGGGATGGACAGGAGAATGGACAGAATCTTTCCCTCTCCTGTGTAGGTATAGATAAAAATGTTTCGGATGAAAAGATCTGCAGCTTTTTGGATGCCTGCAGACAGGCATGAATGTCAATCGTAACAGCAACGCAATTGAACCAGAAAGATGGATGTGAGGGAGGAAAAATGACTTCAAAAGAACGAGTGATTGCTACAATTAACCACCAGGAGCCAGACCGTGTTCCGATTGGAGAATGGGGAATTGACCACGACCATGTATCCCATATCATTGGGAAACACACATTTTGGAGGAACCGAAAGGATACCACATTGGCTCTTTGGGAGAATCGCCGAGATGAAATTGTTGAATCTTTAAAAGAGGATTATTGTAAACTGGTGGAGACGCTGGATTATGATATTGTCACAGTGGATTTGGTTCCGCCAAAAAATCATTTTATAGAGGATCCGCCTCGGGCAATTGGCGAGGGGCTTTGGGCGGATAAGCATGGCAATGTTTTCAAATATGCTGCCAGTAATGATTCAATCATGCAGATTCAATATGGTGCAGAAGCGCCACAATTTAAGGATACGTTGGATGAGGAGGATTTGGAGAAAGCATGGGAACAGGTGAATCAGTTTGATGATAGCCGTTTTGAACTGCTGGATTATATTGCGGATAAATATGCCGGGGAACGTGCTGTTCTATGCCGC
This sequence comes from uncultured Lachnospiraceae bacterium, assembly GCA_944381535.1. Classification (GTDB taxonomy): domain Bacteria; phylum Bacillota; class Clostridia; order Lachnospirales; family Lachnospiraceae; genus 14-2. Next base: position 21,844 of record CALWLN010000126.1, on the reverse strand, counting down.
GATATGGACATATATTCACAACTGATGAATCCGTTTCATGGAAACTACGAGGAGAATCTGATTTTATCCATTACTGCACCGGATGAGATAAAAAAATTATATGATGTCTGTGCGGCTTATAACCATCATCTGATAGAGCATTGTCAGGCAAAAGGTGTGACATTGATTATGCAGGGGCAGGATTTTGGCATGAATACCGGGTGTATCCTTTCGCCAAATAGCATTCGTGAACTATATGTACCCATGATGAAACGAGTGAATGCAGATGCGGTTGAGCATAATTTGATCCCCTTCTATCATTGCTGTGGGAATATCTGGGATATCATGGATGATTTTGTGGAAGCCGGATATCGTGGGTATCAGTCTATACAGGAAAGCGCCGGGATGGATACTCGTAAGGTGAAACGGTTATATGGCGGCAAACTGGCATTGTGGACAGGTGTTCAATGTGAAACTCTGGTTCAAGGGACAAGGGCAGAGTTGGAAAAGGAAGTATTTGGCAATCTGGAATTTCTGATGCCGGGGGGCGGGTTTATTTTTGGTTCAACCAATTCGGTGCAATATGGCGCCAAGACCGAAAACTACCTGCGTGCTCTGGAGATTGTGCGTAGAGAAGGCATTTATTAACAACAATGGTAGGAAAATTCTTACTTCGAAATGATGAAATGCAGAAAATGACAAATGATTATATAAGCAGGAGAAGTGTTATATGGAGAGAAAATTACCAAGAGAAATGACCGGTGCGGAATTGAAATCCATGTTAAAAAGCAGCATTAATTTTAAAAGTCTGGGTGGAATCAGATGTGAGGAATTGAATCTGTCCCCAAAGGACAAGCAGTGGTGGCGGGATGCCAAAATAGGGCTGTTTATCCATTGGGGCTTATATTCGATATTAGGCCGTGGGGAATGGGTGAGATATAATGAAAAGATTCCAAAGGAAGAATATGAAGCTTTGGCAGATGAATTTATTCCTGAAGATTTTAGTGTCAAGGAATGGATTGAATTGGCAAAAGATTTTGGAGCTAAGTATGCAGTGATGGTCACAAAGCATCATGATGGGTTCTCCCTATGGAACAGTGAAGGAAGCTATGAGCATTTTACCTCCTATCACCGGGGAGCGCACAGGGATTTTGTGAAAGAGTACGTGGATGCCTGCCGGGCGGCGGGACTGCGGGTGGGGCTGTATTATTCTCCCATGGACTGGCGGTTCCCGGGATATTTCGACCCCAAGGGCCTGCCGGAGAATGCCGCGCTGATGAAGGAGCAATGTTATCGTCAGGTGGAAGAACTGTGCAGTAAGTTTGCTCCTGTTGATATCCTGTGGTATGATGGCGGCTGGCTGGCACATAAGGGAAGTGATGTTACAAGTGCCTGGTTCTGGGAGCCGGTAAAATTAAATAAAATAGCACGGAGCTACAATCCGAAAATGCTGATTAATCCACGTTCCGGCTGGGAGGGAGACTTCTACTGCGACGAGGGGTCCCATGAGATCAGCGGGAAGATCATTCCCGTTCCCTGGGAGAAGAACATGTGTATATGTTCGGGCTGTTCCTGGGGATGGATGCCGGAGGATCCGGTATCAGATTTTAACTGGCTGATCAGCATGATGGTAAATGTTGTATGCAGAGATGGCAATTGGCTAGTGAATATAGGCCCAGACCGCAATGGAAAGATTTCAAAAGAAATTACGGAGCGCATGAGGCAGATAGGAGCATGGTTGTCAGAATACGGGGAAAGTATTTATGGAACCAGAGGAGGTCCTTTTGAACCGGTTGACAATGTTTATGGAAGCACTTATAAGAAAGATAAAGTGTACCTGCATATTCTGGATACGGCTGCCTTTGAACATGAAATCATTCCCAAACCAAAGGACAATGAAATTCTGAGGGCTTCCATGTTTGATTCAACCATTGTAGAAATACAGGATTGCCAGGGGGGCTTTCGACTAAAACTGCCAAAAACGGTGAATCTGGATACCATTGTGATCTTAAAAATGAAAAAGGAAGTAATTGGATGTAATGATACGGATATTCACTTTACAGGTAAGGAATAGGTATTAGTTGTAAGTTTTTGAAAAATGCAGAAGGGAGAAGAGTGTGACTCAGATAGAAATTACAGCAGGACGGACACTATATTTAGAGGTAATAACGGAGAATATTTTTCGTATTGTCTACACAGGAAAAGACCACATTCTGAACGAATCGTGTATGATAGAAAGAAAAGAAAATCCAGCAATCGGATCAAGGATAGAGGAATGCGACGCTTCCATCGTGGTTTCCACCGGAAAGCTTATGGTGGAGATACAAAAGGAAACTGGTATATGCTGCTGGTACCGTGGAGAGTCGGGAAAAAAGTTGCTGCAGGAGGGGGAAAAATCGCTGACGGAAATCGAGGTGATGAAATATCAGATTGACGGCGAAAGGCCGGTTATCCACCGTGTAAAAACAGTGGATGGCGAGCGGAGTTTCAATCGAAATCTCGTGCCGAAAAAGGACCGGGACGCGTACCGGGGAATATTAGGCTTCCATTTTGAATCGTCGGAGGGGATTTTCGGATTGGGGCAGGGGGAGGAAGGAATCTATAACTACCATGGTCATACCCAATATCTGTATCAGCACAATATGAGAATTCCCATGCCCTGTTTTGTTTCTGACCGGGGCTATGGAATTCTGGCTGACTGTTGCTCGCTGATGACTTTTGAGAGCCTGGGGGATGAATCCCATTTCTTTTTTGATACCATTGATCAGATGGATTATTATTTTGTGGCAGGAGACTGTATGGATGAAATTATCCATGGATTTCGGTATCTTACGGGAAAAGCCCAGATGCTGCCAAAGTGGGCTTTTGGTTACATTCAGTCGAAAGAAGCCTATAAGAATCAGCGTGAACTGGTGGATACGGTGGCTGAATACCGGAGAAGAGAAGTACCCATAGATGGGATCGTTCAGGATTGGCGTACATGGGAAAAAAATAACTGGGGCGAGAAGATTCTTGATACCAGTCGTTATCCGGATATGAAAAAAGCCGGTGAAGAAATTAACCGGATGCATGCCCATACAATGGTGTCCATATGGCCAAATATGAGGCAGGGCGGTGAAAACCATAAAGAACTGTATGATGCAGGTTATATACTTATGGATTTGGCGACTTATGATGCCTTTCAAGAAAAGGCGAGGGAAATTTACTTTAATCAGGCGAAACGCGGGTTGTTTGACAATGGTTTTGAGGCTTGGTGGTGTGATTCTACGGAACCCTTCACCGGACCCGACTGGTGTGGGGAAGTAAAGAGGGAGCCATGGGAACGATATCTGCTCGTGGGAGGGGAACATAAAAAGTATCTTGATCCCGCCATGGCAAATGCGTATGCGTTGTTTCATGCAAGAGGAATCTATGAAAATCAGCGAAAGGCCTCGGAGGAGAAGCGTGTTCTGAATCTGACGCGTTCCGGTTATCCGTCCATACAGAGATACGGTGCGGTTCTCTGGTCGGGGGATACCAGTGCAACCTGGGAAAGCTTTGTGATTCAGATTCGCGAAGGCCTGAATATGGCTATGAGCGGTATTCCATACTGGACACTGGATATTGGCGGGTTTTTCACCGTACATAAAAAATGGAAAAACAGAGGCTGCAACTGTAACCGGGATTCCTCTATGAAATGGTTCTGGAAAGGAGATTACGAAGAGGGAGTTCGGGATTTGGGATACCGGGAGTTGTATACCAGATGGCTTCAGTATGGTACATTTCTTCCCATGTTCCGTTCCCATGGAACGGATACCCCCAGGGAAATCTGGCAGTTTGGAGAAAAAGGAGATATGTTCTATGATGCCATTGAGAAATTTATCCGATTGCGATATACGCTGATGCCGTATATATATTCTCTGGCAGCCCGTGTACATTTTGCGGACGATACCATAATGCGGAGCCTTTTATTTGATTTTGCCGGGGATGATGTGGCGAAAGACATCTGGGACGAATTCATGTTTGGTCCTAGTCTGCTGATATGCCCGGTAACAGAACCGATGTATTATGAAAGGGAGAGCAGAAAGATAGAAAGAGAGAAGGTGAGGAACTGCTATCTTCCCAAAGACTGTGATTGGTATGATTTCTGGACCAACCAGAAATACGCGGGCGGCCAATGGATCACTGCGGAGGCACCCATTGACCGGATACCTGTTTTTGTGAAAGCCGGAGCAATATTGCCGGTATCCAGGGGAATCCAGTATGCGGAGCAGTCTCCGGAAGATGGTTTGGAATTGATGGTATATCCCGGGGAAGACGGAGAATTTACTCTATATGAGGATGCGGGGAATGGATATGGTTTTGAGCATGGCGAATATGCTACGACAAAGCTGGTGTGGCTGGAGGCGGAACAAAAGCTTAATATAGAACCGCGTGAAGGAAACTACCCTGGTATGGAGGATATCCCATCCTATAAGATTACCGTCATTGGCGAGGAGCTAAGTTTGTTTACGGTATCAATGTGATATATATGAATCTTATAGGCTGTTATGATTGAGTAGAGGAGTATGGCATGATACGGATTAAAGAAACTCGTGTAGAGTATACGGACAATCCTATTGGTATCTCCAAAAATCCGAGATTTCAATGGAGGATGGAAAGTGATAATGCGAATACCCTACAGATTGCATATGAACTACAGATAGCGGAAGATGAGGGCTTTGAGAAAAATGTATTTATTGAAAGAAAGAATACCCGTCAGTCCGCGCATGTTAAAGTACAGGGATTGAACCTGGAAGCTTTAAGGAAATATTATTATCGTGTCAAGGTATGGGATAATAATGGAGAAGAGAGTGAATATTCCAGGATAGGATTTTTTGTCACAGCCTATCTGGATTCGGAGGCCTGGAAGTCAGAATGTATTACGGTGGAAACTGAGGCTGAGGCAGGTATATCCGGCAGCACCTATGTCAGAAAAGAATTTTACACGGAAAAACCAATTCATCATGCGTATGTATGCGCAACGGCGCTTGGCCTCTATCAACTCTATATTAATGGCAAAAGGGTTGGGAAGGATGAACTTACACCAGGCTGGACATCTTATCATAAACATTTATTGTACCAGATGTATGATGTGACAGAAATGTTGAATAGTCAAGGGGGCCAGTGTATTGGCGCTTTGCTGGGAGCTGGCTGGTACAAAGGACTTATGGGGTTTTTGCATCTTCGTAATAACTATGGGAATCGTTCTGCTTTTCTATGTCAGCTTCATATTGTGTATGCTGATGGAAGTGAGCAGATGATCGGTACGGATGACAGCTGGCATGGGCATGTTGGCCCGGTGACATTTGCAGAGATATATGATGGCGAGATATACGATGCCCGTTTGGAAGTACAGGACTGGTGTAAAGCCGGAATAAACACGATATCTGACGGATGGAGAACGGTTGAATGTATGGTTCTGGACAAAACTGTTCTTTGTTCACAGTTTGGGTGCAAACCGACACAAAAGGAATCGTTTTCATCAAGAGTTTTTGTTACACCGGGAGGCGATACGGTTTTCGATTTTGGACAAAATATGGCTGGATGGATTCATGTGAATATTCATGGCGCTGCCAGAGGAGAAAAACTGGAACTGGTTTGTTTTGAAGAGTTGGATGGGGAAGGGAATGTATATACGGAGAATTTACGAACAGCAAAGCAGACCATGATTTATATCTGTAATGGAAGTGGTGAAGAAGAATACCATCCCCATTTTACATATATGGGTTTTAGGTATGCAAAAGTGGTATCATGGCCTGGCAGTTGGTCTGCTAAGGATGCGGTTGCTTATGCTTTGTATTCCGATATGGAGCAGACGGGTTCTTTCATGTGCTCCAATCCATATTTAAACCAGCTTTACAGCAATATTACATGGGGATTGAAGAGTAATTTCCTGGATATCCCCACTGACTGTCCGCAAAGAGACGAACGCATGGGATGGACAGGAGATGCGCAGATATTCTGTCGTACAGCCAGCTTTATCATGGGGACATATTTATTTTTTGAAAAGTGGCTAATTGATGTGGCGGCAGACCAGACGCCGGAGGGCGGTGTGCCCCATGTGGTTCCCGATATCATTACACCGTATATCGAGGAAAGTGAGGACTGGCTTTTAAAGAATGGGACACATTCGGCAGCAGCTTGGGCAGATGTAGCTGTGTTGGCTCCGTGGATGCTATATTTGACTTATGGGGATTCTCAGATTCTGGAGGAACAATACGAGAGTATGAAAAATTGGATCAGATTCATGGAAAAGCATGCTGACGGAGTTATATGGAATTATAGACTACAGTTTGGTGACTGGGTAGCGCTGGATGCGGAGAAGGGCAGTTATTTTGGTGCCACACCAAATGACTTGACCTGTACGGCATATTACGCTTTGTCAACGGAGATTTTTTCTAAGATTGCCGGAATACTGGGAAAAAATGATGACGAACAATATTTTGCTGCTTTGGCGGCTCGCATTCGGGAGGGGTTTGCGGAACGTTTCTTCGACTCGGGCACTGGTGGGATGACAGTGCAGACACAGACAGCGCATATTCTTGCGTTATATTTTGGCTTGACTCCGGAAAAAAATCGGAAACAGACCATAACGGAGTTATTATCTTTGTTGGAAAGGGAGGGTGGACATTTAGTGACAGGATTTGTGGGAACCCCATATTTTACCCATGTTCTGAGTCAAAATGGTCATTTAAAAGAGGCATATGATTTACTGCTAAGAGATGATTTTCCATCCTGGCTTTATCAAGTGAAAGCAGGAGCCACAACAGTATGGGAGCATTGGGACGGTAAAAAGCCGGATGGCACCATGTGGAGTGCGGCTATGAATTCTTTTAATCACTATGCTTACGGGGCCATTGGGGAATGGCTTATTCGTGTTATTGCCGGAATTGAATGGGATGAAAAGCATCCTGGGTATGAACGAATTCATTTTTATCCAAGGCCTGGGGGAGATTTGATGTCAGCGTGTGGGAGTTACCATTCTGTCTATGGTTTGATTTCATGCTCTTGGGAAAAAATGAAGGATGGTACTATGATGGTGAAATGCCAGGTACCGGTTAATACGACCGCAACACTGAGATTAGACAATATTCTGGGAGTTATAGACGCTCCAACAAATATAGATTTACAGCTTTCAGATACGGTTCTTATTGCAGAATTTGGTTCTGGAATCTATCGGTTACACTTATATGTGATTGACAGATAAAGCGTGTGGCTTCCAAGGAGCCGTTTATGTGTTGCTTACGGAAGGATTGAAAAAATATTTTGCGATGCGCACATAATTGTGATAATTCATACAGATCTCCGTTTCACCAAGTTGGTATGAATCTCGATCTTTACCGGGACAAACTGCCGAGCATGAAGAAGCGAGATTAAGCGATTGGCAGCCGTCTCTCCCATATAGTGTTTTGGAACGTTGATGGTAGACAGAGAGGGTTCGATATAGCTGCTGATGGGCATATTGTCAAAGCCGATGATAGCGATATCCTCCGGCACACGGTAACCAGCCTTCTTGAAAGCTTTTATGGCGCCTACGGCAATCAGATCGTTATCCGCAAAATAACAGGGGGCAAGCTCCTCCTGCTGCTCCAAAATGGCGGTCATATCCGCAAAAGCCCCCTCAACAGAGGGCGTCAGTTCATGAACGATGGATTTGGAGGGGGACATGCCGTGGCTGCGCACGGCTTTGTAGAATCCGTCCGCCCTTTCCTCAAAGTTGCTGATAGAATAAGCGGAATGCAGATATCCAGGCTGCTTCTTCTGTCTGGATATCAGGTAGTCCGTAGCCAGAAAGGCTCCCTGCACATTGTTGATAAGGACGCAGTCCCTTCTGATATCGTCAAAATATACGTCTAAGAGCACCAGGGGAAGATTTAAGGCGGAAAAATGCCGGAAGTCTTCCCGGCGCATTTCGGTGCCCAGTAAGATCAACCCGATACAGTCGGAGTATTGGATATCTTCTATCTGTTTTTCGATGGATTCATCCCCATATAAGTAGATAATATTCAGTTTATAGCCTTTATCCCTGCATGCCTGCCGGATGCCCTCCGACAGCTCAGAGAAGAAAGGCGTATCCGCCACCACGGCTCCATGTCTGCGGTATATGGCGAAGTAGATACTGCCGGTGGGCGAATGCCTGCCGGTGATCCTTGTAAAATCATAGCCATATTTCTCTGCGGCTTCCTTAACCCGCTGCCGGGTCTGCGTGCTGACACCGGGCTTGTCATTCAAAGCCATGGATATGGCAGCTTCCGATAAATGCAGTTCTTTTGCCAGTTCTTTTGCGGTAATTCCCATACGAATCTCCATTCCAGGAAAACGGTGTTCCGGTAAATTTTATAGAATATCGTCTATTGTGACTATTCAGTAAATAGAATATCTTCCATTATGATTATCCAACAAACAAAAGAAAAATGCAAGGATTAAGTTCAAAATTAAGTAAATATCACTGAAGAACAGGATGCTATTAAGTACGCCGCTTTTTATAATAGAATTATGATGGTAGGGTTCGAGAAGCGGTTCCTATCATAGAATCATGATGATAGGTTTCGCAGAGCGGTTCCCATCATAAAGACAATAAAATCTGCCAAAAAGGCATAAAAGGAGGACGTTTCATGGCGGTTATAAAAATCGGTTTCGCTCCCACAAGGAGAAGCATTTTTTCTGCGCCGGACGCGGTGAAATATGCCAATTTAACAAGAGAAAAATTAAGGGAGCTTCAGGTGGGATTTGTGGACATTGAGGACATTTCGGAAGACGGCCTGCTCCACAGCGAGGAGGACCGCGTCCGTATTGCCGAGAAATTCAAGGCGGCGGGGGTGGACGGGCTGTTCTTCCCCCACACAAACTTCGGCACCGAGTATGAGGTGGCCCGTCTGGCCAAGGAACTGGACGTGCCGGTACTGCTCTGGGGACCGCGGGACGAACGGCCGGATGAGAACGGCATCCGCTTAAGGGACAGCCAGTGCGGATTATTTGCCACAGGAAAGGTCCTGCGGAGATTCCAGGTACCCTTTACCTATCTTTGCAACTGCCGTCTGGAGGATGTGGAGTTTGAGCGGGGTATCCGCAATTTCCTGGCGGTATGTAACGTGGTGAAGGCTTTCCGGCATACCCGGATCCTGCAGATCGGGCCCAGGCCCTTCGATTTCTGGTCTGCCATGTGCAATGAAGGAGAACTGCTGGAGAAGTTCAATATCCAGCTCGCGCCCATCCCCCTCCCGGAACTGACGGAGACCATGAAGCTGGCGAAGGAAGAAGGCACAGAGGTAGCGGAGGTGATTGCGTATTGTAAGGGACATTTCAATATCGCGATCAAGGAGGAGGAACTGGAAAATGTGGCGGCACTGAAGGTTGCCATCCGGATGCTGGCGGATAGATACGGCTGCAACGCCGCCGCTATCCAGTGCTGGAACGCGCTGCAGGGAGAGATCGGGATTATGCCCTGCGCAGCCAACAGCCTCCTGAACGAAGAAGGGTTCCCGGTAGTCTGTGAGACAGACATCCATGGAGCGGTCACGGCGATCCTGTGTGAAGCGGCAGGTATGGATGAAGCCAGGAGTTTTTTTGCGGACTGGACGGTGCGCCATCCGGACAATGAAAATGGAGAGCTGCTTCAGCATTGCGGCCCATGGCCCATCTCCTGCGCCTCCTGCCGGCCAACCATCGGCTATCCCCTGGCCTTTGACCATCCCGGCGCCGTGGAGGCAGAGGCGAAGCATGGGGAGATGACCCTCTGCCGCTTTGACGGGGATAACGGGGAGTATTCCTTGCTCCTGGGCAGGGCGAAAGGGGTGGACGGACCCTACACCAAAGGGACCTACGTCTGGGTAGAGGTTGAAAACTTAAAGAAGCTGGAGGCCAAGCTCGTGGAAGGGCCCTATATCCACCACTGTGTGGGGATCCACAAGGATGTGGTCCCGGTGCTGTATGAGGCCTGTAAATACATCGGGATCCGCCCGGATCTGTATGATGACAATGAGGAGGAAGTGAGAGCCTGGATCCGGGGCGAGTGATTCCGGTATCCAGTGAAGCCGTTTGAGGCAGGGATCCCGGTATATACAGGAAACGGCAGATTTATTTGCCGTTTCCTATAGCCGGGAAGATCATATGAGGCGCGACTGCCGGCATAAGGTTAAGGGAAAGGAGACGTCAGAATGAATGAGACGGAGCTGTTAAGGAAGAAGGCTTATGAACTGCGGAGGGACATCATCGAGATGGTGTACCGTTCCAGAGCGGGACATGTGGGCGGGGATCTGAGTGTGATCGATATTTTAACAACACTGTATTATCATGTCATGAATGTATCACCAGAGCGGAGGAATGACCCGGACAGGGACCGCTTCCTTCTGAGCAAAGGGCATTGTGTGGACGCGCTGTACTGTGTCCTGGGAGATCTGGGTTATTTTGACAAGCAGGAGGCGATCGGGACCTTCAGCCAGTTCGGTTCCCGGTTTATCGGCCATCCCAATACGGAGGTCCCTGGGATCGAACTGAACAGCGGTTCCCTGGGACATGGTATCTCCGTGGGGGTGGGTATGGCCCTGGCGGCGAAAATGAACGGGCAGGATTACCGGACATATGTGGTGTGCGGGGACGGGGAAATGGAAGAAGGTTCCAATTACGAGGGTATGATGGCGGCGGGACATTACAAACTGGATAACCTTTGTGTGACCGTGGATGTGAACAACCTGCAGATCAGCGGCAGGACAAGGGATGTGATGTGTTCCGAGAGTCTGGGCAGAAAATTTGAGGACTTTGGATTTCATGTGATCGAAGTAGCGGATGGAAATGACTGCGCCCAGTTGGTGCGGGCCTATGAGGAAGCAAAGAACGTGAAAGACAGGCCGTCGGCGGTCATTGCCCATACGGTAAAAGGCAAAGGAGTGTCTTTTATGGAGGATGCGGCTTCCTGGCACCATGGAGTGCTTAACGAGGAGCAGTACAGACAGGCAATGGCGGAATTGGAGGAAAAGGAGGCATCTTTATGGATCAGATAACCAACCGGCAGGCAATCTGCGGCGTGCTGTGCGCCGCAGCGAGAGAGGATAAAGATATCATCGTGGCATGCAGTGATTCCAGGGGCTCCGCGTCCTTAACGCCCTTTGCTCGAGAGTTCCCGGAGCAGTTTGTGGAGCTGGGGATCGCGGAGCAGAACCTGGTGGCGGTGTCCGCAGGGCTGGCGGCCTGCGGGAAGAAGGTATTCGCAGCGTCCCCGGCCAGTTTCCTGTCCACCAGGAGCTATGAACAGGTAAAAGTGGATGTGGCATATTCAAAAACAAATGTGACGCTCCTTGGGATCAGCGGCGGCATCAGTTATGGCGCCCTTGGCATGACCCATCATTCCTGCCAGGATATAGCGGCCTTCTGTGCGCTGTCGGATATGCGGGTATACCTGCCCAGTGACCGGTTCCAGACGGCCAGGCTGGTGGAAGCGCTTTTGCAGGATGAGAAACCGGCTTATATAAGAGTGAGCCGTCAGGCATCCGAGGATATCTACAAGGAGGGGATGGATCTTACCCTGAATAAAGCCAACGTCCTTTCGGAAGGACGGGATGTGGCTGTCATTGCCTGCGGGGAAATGGTCTCCCATGCGGTGAGAGCGGCAAAGCTGCTGGAGGCAGAGGGGATCTCTGCCGGGGTTGTGGATATGTACTGCTTAAAACCTATGGATGAAGCCGCGGTCATCCGGGCTGCAGGGAAGGCAGAGCTGGTGGTGACCGTGGAGGAGCATTCCCCGTATGGGGGCCTGGGAAGCATGGTGGCACAGATCGTGTCGGCAAACTGTCCCCGGAAGGTCCTCAACATCGCGTTGCCGGACGAGCATCTGATCGCCGGGAACAGCAGGGAAGTATTCCGGGCCTATGGCATGGACGCGGAAGGCATCGCAAAGAGGGTTGCAAGTGAGATGAAGCATGGCACGATCCGGAAAGGACAGAGGGAAGGCGGTGCCGTTTAGATGAGATACGTGATAGGGATTGACCAGAGCACCCAGGGGACCAAAGCGGTACTGGTGGATGAAGATGGGAAACTGGCGGGCAGGACGGATAAAAAACACCGTCAGATTGTCGATCAGAGGGGGTGGGTCTCCCATGACCTAGAGGAAATCTACCAGAATGTGCTGGCGGCGGTAAGAGAGGTGATAGAACAAAATGGCATTGCGCGGGAAGCGATTGCCGCGATCGGTATCAGCAACCAGAGGGAAACGACCGCAGCCTGGAAAAAAGACGGGACACCCATTGGAAACGCCATTGTCTGGCAGTGCGCCAGGGCCAAAGGCATTGTGGAGAGGATACGGGGAACCCTGGCAATGCCGGAAATCCGGACGGGAAAGTCTCTTGCGCAGATCATAGAGGAAAAGACCGGGCTGCCGCTGTCCCCGTATTTCCCGGCAGCTAAGATGGCCTGGCTGATAGAAAACCAGATACCGGAAGCAGAAGGCGGGGGCAGGGACCAGGAAGCGAAAGCAGAAGGCGGGGACGGGACTCCCAAAATGAGGAAGGCGGCTGGCGGGGCTTGTAAGTTCCTGCTGGGAACCATGGATAGCTGGCTGCTATACCGGCTGACGGAGGGAAAGGCCCATAAAACGGACATGTCCAACGCCTCCCGCACCCAGCTTTTCAATCTCGAAAACCTTCAATGGGATGAAGAACTGTGCGGCCTGTTCGGAGTACCTGTGGAGGCGCTCCCCCAGGTATGCGACAGCAATGAGATCTTTGGGTTCACTACATTGGAAGGTTATTGGAAACGCCCGGTACCCATCTGCGGCGTGATGGGGGATTCCCACGCGGCGCTGTTTGCCCAGGGCTGCCATGAGAGGGGGATGGTGAAGGCCACCTATGGAACCGGTTCCTCTGTCATGGTGAATCTTGGTCCCCGATTTATAAGGAGCAGCCATGGCCTGGCAACGTCCCTGGCCTGGGGGATAGACGGGACGGTTGATTATGTATTGGAAGGGAACATTAATTATACCGGGGCGGTCATCACCTGGCTGCAGGAGCTGGGCCTGATCACCTCCCCGGCAGAGGTGGAGCCGGCCATAGCAAAGGCGAATCCGCAGGATACGACGGTACTGGTCCCGGCCTTTACCGGATTATCCGCCCCCTATTGGGACAATGAGGCAAAAGCGCTGCTGTATGGCATGAGCAGGACTACCGGGCGGGCCGAGCTTATCAAGGCGGCGGTGGAGAGCATTGCCTTCCAGGTGGCGGATGTGCTGAAGGCCATGGAAACGGACAGCGGGATTCCCATCCGGGAACTGCGGGTGGATGGAGGCCCTACCAGGAACCGGTATCTGATGCAGTTCCAGAGCGATATAGCCAGGGTGTGTGTGCAGGTGCCGGAGGCAGAGGAATTTTCAGCGTTGGGCGCAGCCTATATGGCGGGGATGAAGGCAGGCCTGTATGAAAAGGAGCGGCTGTTCGCAAAAAGGGAAGGGACTGTCTACAGCGAAAGTATGGAGAAAACAGAGCGGATAAGAAGGTACGCAAATTGGAAGCAGGCATTGGAAAAAAGCAGGAACTGAAAATGAATTCGGTCTCTGGAATAAGAATTGCTTTTTAGGCAATAATTTAAATACCGACAGAATAAGGTCGGAACGACTTTTCCCTTTCTGGAAATTGGGGCCGTTCCGACTTATTCTTTTTTTATAAATATTGGGTCAGCCGTTCTTCATATAAACACTAAAGCAGCTAAATCCTATATGAGCCACACAGAGTTCAAAGCAATGGGTATACTGTCAAAGACATACAGGAAGTTATGGGATTTGAAAATCCACAGGCAGTTTATGAATGGCTTTCGGGCAGGTCATTACTCAGCTTGGATAATTTGTTGATTCTTATCGTGTGCTGAAACAAGGGGTTCGCTTATTTTGGCAGTGCTTAATCCTATCACATATGTATGCAATTTTGTCCATGATGAAAATGGTGGTTATTATAAGGCGGTCAACAGAATGCCATATCCGTTAAGTGATAAACCCTATATAAGCGATGGAAATTTGAACTTGATTGCATATTGCGGACCGGCATGCTGTAGTGAACCGTTTGTGAGAAAAATGAAGAGAACATAGGAGTGGTAGTGCTTCGGTGGATTGACCGAGTTAAAACCATTTTTATTTATTTTTCTACCGAAATTTATAGGCAATGCCTGTAAATTCGAATTATGGGCTTTAGCCTGTTGAGTGAAACGGAGTTTTTCGTTGTTCCGAAAAACGGAGTTTTACGAAACAATTAACCACCCGCTATGCGGGTGCGCGTCGATTGTTATACAAAAAAATTACCTTTCCTGTTACAATAAAGTTGTTCAAGCTTATATTGCAGAAAGGAAAGGTAATCATGGCGAAGAAAGAGTATGCACTCGCACATACAAAATGGATGTGCAAATATCACATCGTCTTCACTCCAAAGTATAGACGAAAAATAATATATAATCAATACAAAGAAGATATCAGAGATATAATCAAGCAGCTTTGTAGTTACAAAGGAGTCGAAATATTAGAAGGACATCTTATGCCAGACCATATTCATATGTTGGTGAGTATCCCACCAAAGATAAGTATCTCATCTTTTATGGGATATTTAAAAGGAAAAAGTGCACTGATGATATTTGACAAACACGCAAACTTAAAGTACAAATTTGGGAACCGCCATTTCTGGGCAGAAGGATATTATGTAAGTACGGTAGGATTAAATGAAGCTACCATAAAGAAATATATTCAAGACCAGGAAAAACATGATATAGCAATGGATAGGTTAAACACGAAAGAGTATGACGACCCTTTTAAGGGTTAAGGGTAAGTAGTAACAATACCCCTTAAGGGGTAGCGACGAGTCAAGAGCAATTAGGCTTGAACGGGGCTGTCAGAAATATGTGTAAACATATTTCTGATAGCTTAAAGAGAAAGCCAGCGCCTTGAGACGCTGCCTAGCAACAAGGGCTTATAGCCCTAGAGCAAACCACCCGTTGGACGGGTGGTTATGATTTATTTTGTATAAAGTTCCAACCTTTCTTCTGCTTCTG
Organism: uncultured Lachnospiraceae bacterium; assembly: GCA_944381535.1. Lineage (GTDB taxonomy): Bacteria > Bacillota > Clostridia > Lachnospirales > Lachnospiraceae > 14-2. Next base: position 6,826 of record CALWLN010000126.1, on the reverse strand, counting down.
TGTCTATATGAGTGAAAGCTTTCAAGGAGATCAAACAGATGAAACGAGAACAAGCCGAGAAAATTACAACAGAATATCTGAAACCCATATATGGATTTGCTTTGAAACGATGCACTAATTTACAGGATGCAGAGGACTTGATGCAGGAAATTGTGTTGAAAGTATTTCATGCGCTTCTTTGCAGAGAAGACATTGAATCTCCCGATAAATTTATATGGACGGTAGCACACAATACCCTTGCCAATTATTATCGTGGAAAAGTGAAAACCACAATGGGTGTTCCGATTGACGACTTTGCCGAACTGTTACCGTCAGGCAACGATACTGCAGACAGTATCATCGAAAAGGAAACTACCGACCGTCTGCACAGAGAAATTGCGTATCTTTCAAAACTGCAACGACGAATTGTGATTGCCTACTATTTTGAAAACAAAAAGCAGGAAGCAATCGCAGATGAAATGGGTATTCCTCTCGGTACGGTCAAATGGCATCTGTTTGAAGCAAAAAAAGACTTGAAGAAAGGAATGGATACCATGAGACAAACAGGTGAACTCAAATTTAATCCTATCCAATTTGAACTTTGCGGAACAAACGGTTCCCCCGGAACAAAGGGAGCGAACAGCAATTTCTTTCGCAGTACGTTGTCCCAAAACATTGTGTATTCCGTGTGGAAAGGAGCAAAAACAGTAGGTGAAATTGCAGATAATCTCGGGGTTTCGCCGGTTTATGTGGAGAGCGAGGCGGAGTATCTTGCCGAATACGGCTTTTTGACAGAAAAAAGCGGCAAGTATCTATGTAATATCCTGCTGGATGAAGCAAGTAATGAGTTGATTGAATTAAAGGACGAAATGTATAACCAAGCGGCAAAGCTGTTTGCAAACGAGTTGTTTGATGAGCTGACAAACAGTGGGATTTTGAGAGACCCGCGTATTATCTGCGGTCAGACTGACAAGCCAATTATATTGACGACTGAGGAACGTGCGGATGATAATTTTATCCTGTGGTCGCTGATTCCGTATGTTGCGGCGCTCAGCGGTGAAAGTCTGATGGATAAAAGTATTTCCTTTGATGAAGTTGCTACTATACGTCCTGACGGCGGACATAATATCTGTTACGCATCGGTTGCGGCGCCGAACGTGAAGCTGCCCATGTATTTTGAAAGTATGCTGCATTTTTGCGGGCCATGTTGGAACGGAAATAAGGATTATATCTTGTGGCAGATTGATTCAGAATGGTCAGCTGGGAGGGTAAAGGATAATTATATTGATATAGCCAATCGTGTATTATCATTGTTTTCGAGAGAGCGGAGCGGTCTGCTTTCAGAAGATGAATACACATTCCTTGCAGAAAATGGAATAATAAAAACAAACGGCGATTATAACGGCATGTTCAAAACCGCCCTTCAAATTGTTTGGCTTAAAAATACAGATATTAAAAATGAGCTTATTGCAATCGGTGACCGCATTAAAAAAAGGCATTGGGCTGAATTTAAAACAAAGAAAGAACCATTTGTCAAAGCGGTTCTGAATGAAACGCCGAAACACTTGCATAAAATGCAAAAATTTGGACTTCAATACATTTTCTTTTCGGATGGCTGGTTCATTTTACATTGCATGAAAGAGCTTGTAAATAATGGAAAACTAAAACGCCCGACCGAAGAACAGAAAAAATCGCTGACAACCATTATCGTACCAAATGGATAAAAACACAGCCCACAGACTCATTTGAATCTGTGGGCTGTGTTCGATTCCTATTCGGTTTACAGTTCTCCGTTACGTACATCACGCTTTGCAGTGGTTGTGTTTTAGAAATGTGAAGTACAGCTGGCAGACAATTACAAAAAGATATTGTGATAAGTAATGAGATGCGGAATATAAAGATGTCGAAGATAAATATTATGAAGCAGAAAGAGAACTAAGAGAATATAGGGAACAGCGCGAGAACTATGCATTTGAGTTGTTTTTCCGGCGGCTACCTTACACCTTACACGTTTGTTGTTTTAGACTTGCTCCGGCAGATCTCCGGTAACTGATCTGACCAGGGAAGCAGTTCTTCAATAAAGCAGTAATCCATATCGTCCTGATGGTCTTTCAAAACCGTCAGGACATGGACCAGATAACGGAACGGATTCGGGTTATTCGCCTTTGCTGTTTCCGTTACTCTCATTTTCAAAACGCATATTTGTCTTTGTAGGATTCATGGAACGAGTATCGGTGTCTGTATGGTAAGGGGGATGTTGTGGACAGAAATGAGATCCAACAAAATCAGCCGATGCGGCAGCGCACCTGCAGCTATTTTGAACCACAGGTTCAATGACAACCAGCGATAGGTTTGCTATCCTGTAAAAAACGGAAAGGGGATGCATGGCACATGGGAACATTTGCGGGGCTGTTTCAGAAAGCTGGGTCTAAAATCCCGGAGGAGAAACAGGCGGAATTTCAGGAACGCGTGGAGAAGCTGTTCCAGGCGGGCGGGATGATGGAACTTAAGAAGGTAGAGCTGTATGACAAGGAGGTGTGTCTCATCAAAAAAGCGTCCATCCATGAGCATGGAATGGATTTTTTCTATAACTATTTTGAAGATGAGATATGGGAGAATGCCGGACTGAGCTTAGAGAACTGCCATGTCTGGAGTGGGAAGATCGGCTGGCGGCAGTTCCGCCGGGTTGTAGTTGCGGCGTACGTCCTGGAAACAATCTATCTTGACGGGCCTGCCATTGCAACAGTCGATGGTGAGCCAGTAACATCGGGAAGTGTCATAGGCTGGCTCAATCATCTGTTTGGGGAACAGTATCCGTTCCAGGTTAGAGATCCCTGGAAGCTTTTTGAGGCCATCCATGAGCAAGGAGAAAGCGGGATGGAGAACTGGGACTGGGAAGAAATCATGTGTGGTGTATATGGAGTGATTGGATACTGTGAGATCGAAGCTGTCCAGAACGGTACGGATGCGGTCCTTCAGAAGATCGAAGAGTGGTCAGGCGGAGAAGAGGAGAAAAGGGACAAAGATAAAACAAATTTCTTTGACTGTGTAAGAAGACTGAAGAAGGCTGTCAGAAGCTTCCGGGAAAAAGGGGGAGAGGACGGAGAGGAACAGCTTGCGCTTATCCTGGAGCGGCTTCGTGTATATTATGCGTGCAAGGAAAGACCATTTCGGGTCAATGAAGAAGATGAGAACCTGAAGGCGGTCTTATTCTGGGCTGCGTTGTCGGACGCGCCGGCCTATGTGGTCAAGGTCCTGGCAGAAGCCTATGGAAAGGATTTCTGGGAGCTGTGGGACAAGGTCAGGGATGTGGCGGAAAAGAGGAGGATCTGGGAACTCCTGGAAGACAGGCAGGAGGCGGCGTCCATCCCAACGGCAGAGTATCTGCGTGTGGCTCAGGATGATATGATCCCGTTTTGGAAGGATGACGGCCATATTCGGTTCTCGGTGGAACTGGAGCAGTGGTTTGCGGACTTGAGAGGCAGATATGATCACATGATGGAAGCGGAGCCGTCTGTCGGGGAGCCGCTGAAATGGATATTGGAGATCATGGCGTATGCGGATAAAAATTATTACCTCCTCTTTACCTTTGCGGATTTTTTCGAAGAAACACTGGAGCATTTAACGGACAGGCGGTATCTTGCGTTGTGGAGCATTTATGACGCGATGATCCATGACCCGGAGATGGAGGAGGCCGGAAGGGCAGCGTCAAAGGTGACGCTCCGCAGGTACATGGCGCTGGTGGCGAACCGGGAGCTGCGGGAAGCGGTATTCGGATTCTAGGAACGCACATATACGGGCAGAACCCATGCGGGAAATGATCTTATGGCATTATGCAAACGGTGCCATGCGGAGATTACTGCCCGCAAAGGCGGACGGTGGGGATAAAAATACAGCCGCCCTATAAAAGCGGCAGTATCCTTTATTTTTTCAAAAATCCGGTCGGTGTGATCGCTGGAACGGAGGAACCGGCAAAGTCTTTGATATTCCTTGTGAGGATATAACTTGCACCGTTCCGCTCCGCCACGGCATCCACAACCGCATCCTCAAAGTCCGGCATGGAGCGCATGAGAGCGGTATGAATATCCACACCCTGTACGTCAGCAAAGGTGACGATCTGGGAAAGCTGCTCGATCCGCTCCTTTGCCTTTTGGGCGGACTGGAACGCCTTGCGGAGTATATAGAAAATATCCGTGGCGGCGGACGCGGAGAGCAGACATTCCGCATCGGTTTCTATGGCCTTACGGAGCGCCTGGTAGGAATCTGCGAAGAATGGTTCCCGTTTCTGGATAATATCCAGAATGACATTGGTATCGATCAGTATTCTCATTGTCTGGACAGCCGCTCCTCTCGTATAGTATTTTCATCCATTGCCTGATCCTGCGGTACAATGCCTGCCAGATCGTCCAAGAGCGCCAGCTTATTGACAGCGGGGCTGGTGAGGCGGGCAATGTTTTTTCCATTCTTAGTAATGAAAATATCCTGGGACGCTGCCATTTCCAGATATTTTCCAAGGTTGGTTTTAAATTCGGTTGCAGTAACGATCATACGGATCCCTCCTTTGTTCGGGGTATGCTTTGTATATTGGTTATTATACACGGATTGAGCGAAAACATCAATACAATATCGTACGACAAAAAACGTCCTGTAAATATAGAAATATTTAAATATCTATAAATCGAACGGCGAGCAGAGAACGATGGATATCGTGTGAAAGTCTGCTGCATGGAAATAAATAGCGTTATACTGCGAAAGAACTCTATATATAAGTGGAAAGTCATGAAATCAATCTGACATAATAGAGGAAATAATCACGAAAGGGGGCAAGTGTTGTGGAGGCATTCGTTCTGGTCGTAGGATTCATGGAACGAGTATTGATATCTGTATGGTAAGGAGGATGTTATGGGTAGAAATGAGATTCAACAAAATCGGCCGGTGCGATAGCGGGCCTGCGGCTGGCTCTGATTGCGACCTGATTTGAAGCTATCCGGCATAATCAGGCAGTATAAACCAGACGAAAGGAGACGGAGCGGAGATGAAAAATAATTTAAAAAAGATCAAAAAGGATATCGAAAAGATTGAGAGGCAAAAGGAGAAAATGAACCGCGGCTTAGACCAGGAATTGTCAGAACTGGTTACCCGGCGAAAGAAGATTGAAGAGGAGAAATTCGAGAAACTTCGCACAGGTTATATCGGAAAATGTTTTGCGAAAGAGCCCTGTGTACAGGGAGAGAAAACATTGCATTTTCTCATCATAGCAAAGGATCCTGCGAACGCAAGTCGCATGGAATGTCTTATCGTAGAAGACAGTACGGTCCGGCTGGCTACCATGCCGCTGTTCGTGCCGGATATGAGAAAGCAGATGACGGAAAAAAGTATCACGGCATATGTATTTAATGGTGCCGGATATAGGGAAATCTCAGCGGAGCAGTTCGGGGAAAAGCTGGGTAAAGTCCAGTCCCGAATCGACCGTGCGCTGGAGCAGTGCCACATACCGGGCATGCATTAATATGTACCGATGCAACAGAAATCTGAGATCAAAAGAAAGAGAGGAAAAGAGAAATGACGGATGAAAAGATCAGGAAGGAACTTATGGAAAAGATACGGGAGGTTAGCGATATCTGCCGGAAAGCCGGTATCCCGCATTTTATAACGGCTGAAACTGGAGACGGGAAATATGTTACGGGATCGCTGAGTGCTGATGAACTTGGGCTGAAACTTGCCGAGGATAAGATCCCGGAGTTGGTTACGGTGGCGGAGGCTTATGAAGAAACGACCTAGATATGATATGGAAGCGAGCGGAGAGAACATGCGGCAGATCCGCATAGAAAGAGGACTGTCTGTGGAAGAGGTCCGGCGCTACATGGAATTTGAGTCAGTTCAGTCAGTGTACAAGTGGGAAAAAGGCAGATGCTTTCCCACGGCGGATAATCTGCTGGCACTGGCTGAACTGTATGGTGTAGATCCAGAGGAATTGCTGATCAAGGCGGAACAGAAAGATCCAGATACGAAAGATGATGGGAAAATGTTCGACTATATATTAAATTTTATCCGGCACTCTAGCACGGTCAGGTGGCAGAGACCTGTAAGCCCGTACATAAGACGGCGGAACTGCCACTCTTTTACACGCAGTTTTGAAACCGTAAGTAAAGTTTGCCTGGGGTGTTGCTGACAATGCCTCAGGCAACTGTAAGAAGCAATAGATTTATTATAGAGGAAGGAAGAGCGGTGACATACACTGGTCAGCTCTTTCTTTTTATTATCCTGGGGTCCGGAGGCATATAAAGCCTGGTTTTTTAGGATTATGCTCCACCTTGTCAAGAATTTCCGGATGACCGGAGTCAGTAGCTCCAAATTCGATACGGCAGATGATTTTGTTGAGGTTGTAATTTTATGTTAAGCCAAAAATCTTCATATAAACGAACTTTGAAATGATGAAAAAGTGGATATTAAAACCAGAAAAGTGGACATTCAGAAACAAAAAGTGGACATTGAAAGTGTACTTTCCGAAAAAGGAAAAGAGTTTTCTGTAAAAACGACTGTTCATATTTATAGACTTTTTGAAAAGTTTGGTTTTGACGAAGTGCTGTTATGGAACTGCTTGAACTGAAAGGTTCAGGTGCATCAATATTTCTTTCCAACTTGGTACAGTCGGATATTATAGAACCTGTATCCGGTTACGGAAAAGGAAAATATAGGTTCGGTCTCTTTCCAACGGAAGGTAGTGTAAAAAAGTTTGTGTCTTTGGTAAAAAATGGCTCCTTTTTGGTGAGAATACAGATATCACATTTCTCATTGAAAAGGAGTATTATTATGGCGGTAGCAAAAGAACAAATACGACAGATTA
>CALWLN010000125.1 GCA_944381535.1 uncultured Lachnospiraceae bacterium | reverse complement strand
CTGTGCCGATGGTGGCCTCAATATTAAAGCCCATATCGTAGAAACGGCGAATCAAGGGCAGCGCCTCCTCCTTATCCTCATCGGCAAGGGTAACCACCACGGTCCCGTAATTCTGCACCTTGATGCCGGAAGCGATCATAGCCTTGTACATGGCCCGGTGCAGCTTCTTGTCGTAGCCGATGGCCTCCCCGGTGGATTTCATTTCCGGGGACAGATAGGCGTCCATACCGCTCAGCTTTGTGAAGGAAAAGGCGGGCGCCTTCACGTAGTAGCGGCTCTTTTCCTTTGGATAGATTTCCGTAATTCCCTGCTCCTTTAAGCTCTTTCCCAGGATCACCAGAGTGGCGATATCCGCAAGGCTGTATCCGGTTGCCTTGGAGAGGAAGGGTACCGTCCTTGAGGACCGGGGATTCACCTCGATGATGTAGACATCGTCGTGTTCATCCACAATAAACTGAATATTGAAAAGTCCGATGATACCGATACCAAGTCCCAGCCTTCTGGTGTAATCCAAAATGGTGTCCTTGACCTTCTGGGAAACGCTGTGGGTGGGATAAATGCTGATGGAGTCGCCGGAATGTACTCCCGTCCGCTCCACAAGCTCCATGATACCGGGAACAAATACTTGCTCTCCGTCGCAGATGGCGTCCACTTCCACTTCTTTTCCACGGATATACTTATCTACCAGTACCGGCTTATCCTCATCAATTTCCACGGCGGTTTTCAGGTAATTGCGTAAATCCGTCTCTTTGGCCACGATCTGCATGGCTCTGCCCCCCAGCACAAAACTGGGGCGCACAAGCACCGGATACCCGATTTCTTCGGCGGCTTTGACACCAGCCTCAATGCTTGTCACCGCCTGGCCCTTAGGCTGCGGAATGTCCAGAGATAACAGCAGCTTCTCAAAAGCCTCACGGTTTTCGGCCCGCTCGATGGCGTCACAGTCGGTGCCTATGATCTTCACTCCCCGCTCTTTTAAGGGCTCCGCCAGATTGATGGCGGTCTGGCCTCCCAGAGTAGCAATGACGCCGGTGGGCTTCTCCATCTCTATGACATTCATAACATCCTCCACGCAGAGGGGTTCGAAATAAAGCTTGTCGGCGCAGGTGTAATCGGTGGAAACCGTTTCCGGATTGTTGTTGATGATGATGGCTTCATACCCGGACGCCTTGATGGTCTGCACCGCATGGACGGTGGAGTAATCAAATTCCACCCCCTGCCCGATACGGATAGGGCCGGACCCCAGCACGATAACCTTTTTTCTGTCCGAAATGACGGACTCGTTCTCCTCCTCGTAGGTGGAATAAAAGTACGGGATATAGCTGTCAAACTCGGAGGCGCAGGTGTCAATCATCTTATACACGGGAACGATACCGTTTTTGCGTCTTATATCAAATAGTTCAAGCTCGGTGCTGTTCCAGAGCTCCGCGATTTCCTTATCCGCGAATCCCATGCGTTTGGCCGCCTTAAGGACCTTCAGATTTCCGGGATTGTCCCGAAGCTCCTGTTCCATGTCGATAATATTTTTCAACTTGCGGATGAAAAATTTGTCAATGGACGTAGCTCGAACAATACTTTCAATCTTACAGCCCAGGCGTAAAAGCTCCCCGATGGCATAGATACGGTCGTCCGTGCCAATCTTGATATAGTCAAGAAGCTCGTCCCGGCTTTTTCCGTGAAATTTGGGGCTGTCAAGATGCGTAAGACCGATTTCCAGGGAGCGGATTGCTTTTAACAGGCTCTCTTCCACCGTCCGGCCCACGCTCATGACCTCCCCTGTGGCTTTCATCTGTGTGGACAGGGAATTGTTTGCGTCGGTAAACTTATCAAAGGGGAACCGGGGCATTTTGGTTACCACATAGTCCAGGGTGGGCTCAAAGGAAGCCGGCGTGTTGGCAATCTGAATCTCATCCAGTGTCATGCCCACACCGATTTTGGCGGACACCCGGGCAATAGGATAGCCGCTGGCCTTAGAAGCCAGGGCGGAGGAACGGGACACTCTGGGGTTTACCTCAATGAGATAATACTGGAAGGAATTGGGATCAAGAGCGAACTGCACATTGCAGCCCCCTTCGATTTCCAGAGCGCGGATAATCTTAAGGGCGCTGTCCCTAAGCATATGGTATTCTTTATTGGTAAGGGTCTGGGAGGGGCACACTACGATGGAGTCGCCGGTGTGTATGCCCACCGGATCCAGATTTTCCATGTTACAGATGGTGATCGCCGTGTCGTTGCTGTCCCGGAGCACCTCGTACTCGATTTCCTTATAGCCCTTGATACTTTTCTCGATAAGCACCTGCTTCACCGGAGACAGGGCCAGGGCGTTTTTCATCAGCGGCAGAAGCTCCTCCTCATTGTCGGCAAAGCCGCCGCCGGTACCGCCCAGGGTAAAGGCCGGCCGCAGCACCACGGGATAACCGATTTTCTCCGCCACTTTCAGGCCTTCCTCGATGGATTCCGCAATATCAGAGGGCAGAACAGGCTCGCCCAGCTCCTCGCAGAGTTCTTTAAACAACTCCCGGTCCTCCGCCCGCCGGATACTGCTGCTCCTGGTTCCAAGAAGCTCCACCCGGCATTCCGCCAGAATGCCCTTCTTCTCCAGGCTCATGGCAAGGTTGAGGCCGGTCTGTCCGCCGATTCCCGGTAAGATCGCGTCGGGACGCTCATAGCGGATGATCTTTGCTACGTATTCCAGGGTAAGCGGTTCCATATACACCTTATCCGCGACGGAGGTATCCGTCATGATGGTGGCCGGATTGGAATTGCAGAGAACCACCTCGTAGCCTTCCTCCTTCAATGCAAGGCAGGCCTGAGTTCCCGCATAGTCAAATTCCGCCGCCTGACCGATGACGATCGGGCCGGAACCGATGACCAGGACTTTGTTAATATCTGTTCTCTTAGGCATTGCTCTGTTCCTCCTCCATCATTCTGATAAAACGGTCAAAAAGATAGGCGCTGTCCTGGGGACCCGGCGCGCTTTCGGGGTGATATTGCACGCTGAACACCCTGTCCTCCTCACACTTTACGCCTTCGATGGTGTGATCCAACAGGTTGACATGGGTAGCGGTAAGCTTCGTCCCCTTTAAGCTGTCGGCCTCCACCGCATAGGAATGATTCTGGGAGGTAATTTCAATTTTGTTGGTCTCAAGATTGCGCACCGGATGGTTTCCGCCCCGATGGCCGAATTTCAGCTTATAGGTCTTCGCCCC
>CALWLN010000124.1 GCA_944381535.1 uncultured Lachnospiraceae bacterium | reverse complement strand
TTATATCTTCTAATCTGGCACCGTCTTATTGTTGTGCTCAAACGCGTGTTTATCTAACGTATGTTCGGTGAACATGCGTTTCTTTTTGAGTTCGCCAAAATCGGAATTTCCTATAAAGCAAAAAAAGCCGCCTGCTTCTCCGTAGAGAAACAAGCGGCATAACTGCGGTTTCACTTAGATGTATTGGACGGTAATCCGTTTCTTTTTTGCCTTTGTGAATTTAATAAGGACATCATCTACTGCGTCCGTATATTTGTCTTGCGCTATGAGATCGTTCTTCAATTCAATAAGGGACTGTATGATCTGTAAGTATTCCTGCTCATCTAAATAGATATGGTAGTCTTTCTGTTTCATCTATCGCACCTCCTGATTAAGCTCACTATATAGGATCACAATCTGCTTAACAAGTATGCAAAAACTCCTAATGATACTGCAACTCCACTTTACATAATTCAAGATTGAAAAAAATATAGTTTGCGTTATACTTATGCCATTTACATTTATTACTTATTAGCGTAATAGGAAGAAAGGGGCTATGCTATGAAGTTTACAAACAATGGGAGTGATCTTGAAATCTATGAAAAGAATTATGCGGATTATAGGCAAAAAATAGATGAATCTTTTTGTTTTCCTGCTTATGATCCAGTTGATTTTGAGCGTCAACTTGAGATGCTAAAGAAATGCCTTCCTGAAAGAGAAACCGAGGTATTATATGTTGATGACTCAGAAATAGAACATTTTAACAGAGTCTTTTCTTTTTTTGATCGCCTCGCAATAAACAAAGGTGGATATATCAAAGCAGTAATTGATTTTATAAATAGAGACGCTTACATAACGACTCGGATAAACTTTATAGAATTCTGTGATGAAGAAGGATATGCCTTGCTAAATGAAATAAATTCTGATTCCACCCTCACCACTATATCAGCAACGGAAAATGGCTGGATAGAAATATACATCAATATTCCGGTTTTTAAGTTTCTATTTGCGGTATAATCACAAACACAAGAAATAGGCATAGTGGTCACGAGACAACAAAAAAAGGACTCTGAGCAATTAAGATCAGAGTCCTTTCGTTCTACTTTTTGCAGTTTTACTACAAAGCCACTTATAACTATTTCATCTTTTGCAAAACTTTTTTGTGCGTGATGTGTTGCAAAAGTGTTGCAAAAACGAATCGGCGATTCAAGCTATTCCCGCAAACCCGCATAAATACTGGCTTTTTAAGCACATCTCAGCCAAGAGACATCACTCCCACTCATTTTATCCGTTCAATTTTCTATACATCTTACCCTTAGTACTACCTGTACTCTCAATCACCCCTTGTTCTATCATATCCCTAAGTAACACTTTAATTCGAGATTCTTTAACACCAACAACGCTTTCAAACTCAGAAGCTTTATACCAATTATCAGGCTGCATAGCATTTAAAATAGCCTCGTATTTTTCTTGCGTTTTTTTCGTCACTTTTTTTCCGCCACTTTTTTCCGCCACTTTTTTTCCGCCACTTTTTTCCGCCACTTTTTTCACAAAGTTCTTCTCTGTAGTCCAGGAAATACTCTGGAAAGTGCCTTACAATGTTGTATTCATCCCCAAACATCAACATCCCGGCTGCCGTAGGATGCAACTGTCCGTCTTCCTCAGAAATTGCCGCTGCACCAATACTTCTTAAATATTCATGGTCACCCAGACGCTCAAACGGATGTCCCTCTTTTAAAGAACGATGGCTATTGCGATACCCATGAATGGTATCGTAATTTAAATCCTCCATGGGGACTTTATCCAACACTTCCATATCAATAGTACGCTCAGTCTGGTCACGGAGCATAGTCTTTACCTGCAATCCGGTACAATGATAATCTCCCTCGTAATTTCTACGGAATGTACCATTGAAAATATCATTGTTGATATATACCGGTTTTTGCTCTCTCTTTGCCATAGGCACATAGATAACCATGATGACGTCTTTATTGTATCCAACCTCATAAATCTGTACATCATCTTCCGACAACAAATTAATATTTACCTTCTTGGAATTATTAATGGTATCCCAAAATTCCTTGCGGAGTTTGGTAGCATTCTGAAGCCCTGTGGATTTCCAGCTACCATCCTTTTCTTCTCTAACACCAAGGATAATGACACCACCATAGCAATTAGCAAAAGCAGAATAAGTCTCCCATAATGAAATTGGCAAACCACCGCTTGCTTTTTTCACTTCTCTTCTGTTATCTTACGCAAATATATAAAAGTAAATAGCGCCATTCCGACTGGCTAAGAACATGACACAGGAACAGGTTGCAGATACTCTTGGCGTCAGCTCACAGTCCGTTTCCCGTTGGGAATGTGGCACCACCCTACCGGACGTTGCCATACTGCCGGAAATAGCGAGGCTCTACTGCGTTACCATCGATGACCTTTACAGGGAAACATCCGTTGCATATGAAAATTACGCCCAAAGACTTGAAAGCATCTATGAAACCACACGCAGGCCGGAAGATTTTCTCAGAGCAGATATGGAATACCGGAAGCTGTTAAACTCCGGGAACGCAACCATGGAAGACCTGCGCTTGTATGGGATTCTGAATCAATGCATGATGAAGGAATGTCTGGATAAAGCCTTATCCCTGTTTGACCTTGTTCTCAAGCATGCCCCTGCTGAGGACGAAGAAGCCTACTGGAGAACCAAACGCCAGAAAATTTTTCTTCTTTGCCAACTGAACAAAGCAGATGAAGTGATTTCTGAGCAACATAAAATCGTAACGGACGCTACCCAAAATGTGGAAGAATGGATCTGCCTGATTGCCGCTTATCAATATGACGGCCGCTATCGGGAGGCTGAAAACTGGATACGGAAGGCGCTGGTAAAATTCCCTGCAAGTGCGGCCTTGCTTATATATAGCGGTGATGTTTATCGTCGCCTACACAAATATGATAAAGCATTTGCATACTGGGAAAAGGCCTTACAGCTTAACCCCGATTATTTGGACGCTCAGTATTCCAAAGGTTTCTGCTATGAAGAAATGGGAGAATATCGAAAAGCTTACGAGGCATGGTGCCAACTGTCGGATACACTTGCCGACCGCGGATTTGATGTTGAAATACCTTACGTTAAGGCATTAGCTGAAAAATGTCTGAAAAAAATATCTTAACCAAGGATTCTACCACACTAAATACTTAGTGTGGTAGAATCTCCCGCAACAGCCAGTCCGCAATATCTTAAATCGCAATTTCTTCCTCTAACGCATTATCATATCCGCTATTGTATCAACTGTCAAATCGCTTGTATCAATACCGTTTTCTAAAGATGAGAAAAATAATAAAGACTTTAAACTTACTTCAAGCCATTCCTGCGACCTCCATTCGCACTTTTTATCATTTTTCCATCTATCTATCAAATTATTTTTATCGCATACCAAAACAACGCTTTTTACTTCTAATCCCATATCAGAGATTCCGCCGACAACTTTTTGATACACCCATTGTTCATCCATCAACCATACTAATACTATCATTTTGCATATGGAACACTTCCTATAATTATCAACCATATGCAAAATATTATCTATTGCCATCGTTTTTGTTTCGCAGTTTCCCACAAATGGATGAATGTCGAAGCACCAGTCCCCATCTATAAAAGCTGTTCCTTCATATTTTTCCGCAATATACTTTCCTAATGTTGTTTTTCCCACTCCCATGGGACCATTTATAATGATTACTCTCATACAGAATTTCCCACAATACTATTCTTCATAAAGCTTCATGCCATCCATACTACCACCAGAGTAACAACGAAAAACCGCAACCCTCGATTTTCTCAAGGGTTGCGGAATATCATTTCAGCTTATAGTCCTAAATTACTCAATAACAGTAGCTACACGTCCGGAACCAACGGTACGTCCGCCTTCACGGATAGCGAAGGTAAGACCCTGCTCCATAGCGATTGGATGAATCAGTTCGATGGTCATCTCTACGTTATCGCCAGGCATGCACATCTCAACGCCTTCCGGCAGATTGCAGACACCGGTTACGTCAGTTGTTCTGAAGTAGAACTGAGGTCTGTAGTTGTTGAAGAACGGAGTATGACGTCCGCCTTCATCCTTGGTCAGAACATAAACCTGAGCGGTGAACTTGGTGTGGCAGGTAACGGTGCCAGGTTTTGCAAGAACCTGTCCTCTTTCGATTTCACTTCTCTGAACGCCACGAAGCAGCGCGCCGATGTTATCGCCAGCCTGAGCCTCGTCCAGAAGCTTACGGAACATCTCGATACCGGTTACAACAGTCTTTCTGGTGTCCTCTTTGATACCAACGATTTCAACTTCCTCGTTGAGGTGAAGAACACCACGCTCTACTCTACCGGTAGCAACGGTACCACGACCGGTGATGGTGAATACGTCCTCTACAGGCATCAGGAAGGGCTGATCGGTTGCGCGCTTGGGATCCGGAATGTACTCGTCTACCGCATCCATCAGCTCCATGATCTTGTCGCCCCACTCAGAGCTGGGATCTTCCAGCGCCTTCAGAGCGGAACCCTTGATGATCGGGCAGTCTGTGAAGCCATACTCCTCAAGCTGCTCGGTGATTTCCATCTCAACCAGCTCCAGCAGTTCCTCATCGTCAACCATGTCACACTTGTTCATGAATACAACGATGTAGGGAACGCCAACCTGACGGGAGAGCAGAATGTGCTCTTTGGTCTGAGCCATAACACCGTCGGTAGCGGCAACTACCAGGATAGCGCCGTCCATCTGAGCGGCTCCGGTAATCATGTTCTTAACGTAGTCGGCATGGCCCGGGCAGTCAACGTGCGCATAGTGTCTCTTCGCAGTCTCATACTCAACGTGGGCGGTGGAGATGGTGATACCTCTCTCTCTCTCTTCGGGAGCCTTGTCGATGTTATCGAAGTCGGTAGCAGTGTTACCGGGAACTCTCTCGGCAAGCACCTTGGTGATTGCAGCGGTCAGAGTGGTTTTACCATGGTCAACGTGACCAATGGTGCCGATATTGCAATGCGGTTTGGATCTTTCAAATTTAGCTTTAGCCATTTTATTACGTCCTCCTTAATTTTTGTGCCCCGCTGGGCTAGTCTTTTTATTTGCTCGGCTACTACTGATTATAGTAAATAATTGCCGATTTTTCAAGTATTTTTACTTACCTTTTGCAGAAATAACTTTTTCCTGTACAGATTTCGGTACCGGCTCGTATCTCTCAAAGAACATGGAGTAATTTCCACGGCCCTGGGTTCTGGAACGCAGGTCTGTGGAGTAGCCGAACATCTCGGCCAGGGGAACGAAAGCGCGAACGATTTTTCCACCGCCCAGGTCGTCCATACCTTCAATACGTCCACGACGAGAGTTGATATCGCCGATAACATCGCCCATATATTCCTCGGGCATTGTCACTTCCACCTTCATGATCGGCTCCAGCAGAATCGGATCTGCCTTGGACATAGCGTCCTTGAATGCCAGAGAACCGGCAATGTGGAATGCCATCTCACTGGAGTCCACCTCATGGTAGGAACCGTCGAATACGGTTGCGTGGATACCTACTACCGGGAATCCCGCAAGAACACCGGCCTTGGTAGCCTCCTCGATACCTTCGCCAACCGCCGGGATATACTCCTTGGGAATGGCGCCGCCCACAACGGTGGAATCAAACTTAAACAGCTCGTCTCCATTGGCATCCATGGGCTCAAAATGAACCTTACAGTGACCATACTGACCACGTCCACCGGACTGCTTCGCGTACTTACTGTCCACATCCACAGCCTTGGTGATGGTCTCCTTGTAGGCAACCTGGGGAGCGCCCACGTTTGCCTCCACCTTGAATTCACGGAGCAGACCGTCAACGATAATCTCCAGATGAAGCTCGCCCATACCTGCGATAATGGTCTGACCAGTTTCCGTGTTAGTATGCGCACGGAAGGTGGGGTCTTCCTCCGCAAGCTTCGCGAGGGCTTCGCCCATCTTGCCCTGTCCGGCTTTCGTCTTGGGCTCGATGGCCAACTCGATAACCGGCTCCGGGAACTCCATGGACTCCAGGATTACCGGGTGCTGCTCATCACAGATAGTGTCACCCGTAACGGTCACCTTAAATCCCACTGCCGCCGCAATATCACCGGAGTAAACCTTGTCAAGCTCCTCCCGCTTATTTGCGTGCATCTGCAGGATACGTCCCACACGTTCCTTCTTGCCCTTGGTGGCATTCAATACATAGGAACCGGAGTTCATGGTTCCGGAATATACCCGGAAGAAAGCCAGCTTTCCTACGAATGGGTCTGTCATAATCTTAAAGGCCAGAGCGGAGAAGGGCTCCTCGTCAGAAGAATGTCTCTCCACCTCATTGCCGTCCATGTCAACACCCTTAATAGAGGGGATATCAAGCGGAGACGGCATATACTCGATAATGGCGTCCAAAAGCTTTTGAATGCCTTTGTTCCGATAAGCGGTACCGCAGCACACGGGAACCGCCTCGCACTGGCAGGTAGCCTTTCTCAAAGCCGCCTTCATCTCGTCCACGGAAGGCTCCTCGCCCTCCAGATACTGCATCATCAAATCGTCATCCAGCTCGCAGACCTTCTCCACCAACTCCGTATGATACAGCTCGGCATCATCCTTCATATCGTCAGGAATATCAATGATGGAGATGTCATCACCCTTTTCATCATTGTAGATGTAAGCCTTCATCTCGAACAAATCAATGATTCCCTTGAAATTTTCTTCTTTGCCGATGGGAAGCTGAATGCAGATCGCATTCTTGCCCAAACGGTTCCGAATCTGGTCTACCGCGCCATAGAAATTTGCACCTAAAATATCCATCTTATTGATGAAAGCCATTCTCGGTACATTGTATGTGTCGGCCTGACGCCATACGTTTTCAGACTGAGGCTCAACTCCACCCTTTGCGCAGAAAACGCCTACGGCTCCATCCAATACACGAAGTGAACGCTCCACCTCGACCGTAAAGTCAACGTGTCCCGGAGTATCGATAATGTTGATACGATGCTCCAATGCGCCCGGTTTGTTTCTACAGTTTTCCTGCAGGGTCCAGTGACAGGTGGTCGCGGCTGAAGTAATGGTGATACCTCTCTCCTGCTCCTGCTCCATCCAGTCCATGGTTGCAGTTCCTTCGTGAGTATCCCCAATCTTGTAATTAACACCAGTATAATACAGGATACGCTCGGTTGTCGTGGTCTTACCAGCGTCAATGTGGGCCATAATACCTATATTCCTGGTTCTCTCCAGTGGATATTCTCTTCCAGCCAAAGTTTTTTCCTCCTATCAGAATCTGTAATGCGCAAATGCCTTGTTGGCTTCTGCCATCTTATGCATATCTTCTTTCTTCTTTACGGAAGCGCCGGTGTTGTTGGCAGCGTCCATAATCTCGTTTGCCAGTCTTTCCTCCATGGTCTTCTCGCCTCTCTTGCGGGAATACAGAGTCAACCAGCGAAGCGCCAGAGCCTGGCGTCTGTCGGCACGAACCTCGATGGGTACCTGATAGGTTGCTCCACCGATACGTCTTGCCTTTACTTCCAACATAGGCATAACGTTGTTCATTGCTTCTTCAAAAACTTCGATAGCGGGTTTGTCTGTCTTAGCCGCTACCCTATCGAATGCTCCGTATACAATCTTCTGAGCGATACCCTTCTTACCGTCTAACATAATGTTATTGATAAGCTTGGTAACCACTTTGTTATTGTACATCGGATCTGCTAATACGTCTCTTTTTTGAGTATGTCCTTTACGTGGCACGTTACTTCCCTCCTTAACCATTTTACTGACAAGAACAACGGCATATTGCGTCTGCCTGCTCTTGTACGTTTGTTATTTTCGATTAATTCAACGGTACTCACATGTTTGCCTCTAATGTGTTCGTGCGGAAATTTATCTATTCAAAAGAATGTCTGCCTATGAAACTGTTCCCCTTCCGGAAGCTGTACCACCTCCGCCGCGGGCACTCCATAAGCCGCGCTAACGCGCTTTCCAACACTAACCATAGATCCGTTTGTGATACTATTGGCGCTAAGTATTATTTCTTAGCATCTTTCGGTCTCTTGGCGCCGTATTTGGAACGGGCCTGGCGTCTGTTCGCGACACCTGCCGTATCCAATGTACCACGAATGATGTGGTATCTGGTACCTGGTAAGTCCTTTACTCTTCCGCCGCGAATCAGGACAACGCTATGCTCCTGCAGGTTGTGACCTTCGCCTGGAATGTAGCTTGTCACTTCGATTCCGTTGGAAAGACGTACTCTGGCGATCTTACGAAGAGCGGAGTTAGGCTTCTTAGGAGTAGCAGTCTTAACCGCTGTACAAACACCTCTCTTCTGGGGAGCAGAAGTATCAGTCGGACGCTTTCTCAGAGAGTTGTAACCCTTCTGCAAAGCCGGTGCTGTGGACTTCTTAACAGATGTCTGTCTTCCTTTTCTTACTAACTGGTTAAATGTTGGCATTCTTTTCACCTCCTGTAAAATTTATCAATGCGCATTCGTATGCACGCTAAATCATTATATAAGCGTTGGGGCGGGATGTCAAGAACTTTTTTCATTTTTCCCCAAATTCGGGGGTTTTATGCGTTATTGTTCCTTCCGTGACCAACGATGGAACGCACGCTTCGCGAACTTTCGATTGTCATGCGTAAAAGGCGACGCCAAAGGTGTTCCCTTTTCCGGCGTCGCCTTTTTCAGAAGAACGGCTATAGTAAACGGCAAATTTATTTGTCGTTTACTATAGGTCTGCTTATTACAGCTTCTACTCTTCCGTCAACTCTTCCATATCTTCCGGTTCTTCCGTATCTTCTTCCTCAACGAATTCCTCTTCCGGTTCCTCCAGCTCGTCTACCGCTTCTTCCTCAAAATCCGCTTCCGGCTCATCCTCGTAAAATTCTTCCTTTTCGTACTCGTATTTCTCCGGGACGTCCGTATCCTTCTTTTCTTCAGGGTCGGTGCTTAAGCGAATGTCACGGTAGCGCTTCATACCAGTTCCGGCCGGGATCAGCTTACCGATGATCACATTTTCCTTAAGTCCGATCAGCGGATCCACCTTGCCCTTGATGGCGGCCTCGGTGAGGACCTTGGTGGTCTCCTGGAAGGAGGCTGCGGACAGGAAGGAGTTGGTGGCCAGGGAAGCCTTGGTGATACCCAGCATCACCTGTTTGCCGTCCGCCGGCTCTAAGCCCTCCGCGATCAGCTTCTCATTTGTATCTTCATATTCCAGAATATCCACCAGGGTACCCGGCAGGAAATTGGAGTCTCCGTTGCTTTCGATGCGGACCTTCTTCAACATCTGACGCACGATCACCTCGATATGCTTATCGTTGATATCCACACCTTGGAGGCGATATACCCGCTGAACCTCCTGGATCATGTAATCCTGTACCGCGCGAACGCCTTTGATCTTCAGGATGTCGTGGGGATTTACACTTCCCTCGGTGAGCTCGTCGCCTGCTTCCAGCACAGCCCCGTCCGTAATCTTGATCCGGGAGCCATAGGGTACCAGGTATGCCTTGCTCTCGCCGGTCTCATCGTTGGTAACAATGATCTCACGCTTCTTCTTGGTGTCCTTGATGGTTGCCACACCGCCGAACTCGGTGATGATGGCAAGACCCTTGGGCTTTCTGGCCTCGAACAACTCCTCTACACGGGGAAGACCCTGTGTGATGTCGTCGCCAGCCACGCCGCCGGTATGGAAGGTACGCATGGTAAGCTGTGTACCGGGCTCACCGATGGACTGGGCAGCAATAATTCCTACTGCCTCGCCTACCTGTACGGACTGTCCGGTGGCCATGTTGGCGCCGTAACACTTTGCGCAGACTCCGATACGGGAGCGGCAGGTCAAGATGGTACGGATCTTCACCCTGGTCAGGGGCTCGCCCTTCTCGTCCACGCCCTGGCTCATCACCAGCTCCGCGCGCTTGGGTGTGATCATATGGTTTGCCTTTACCAGAACATTTCCGTCCTTGTCTACGATATCCTCACAGGCAAAACGGCCAGTGATACGTTCCTTAAGGCTCTCAATCTCTTCTCTTCCGTCCGTGAAGGCTTTCACGTACATGCCCGGAATCTCTTTGCCTTCGCTGCAGTCATTTTCCCGGATGATCAGATCCTGAGAAACGTCCACCAGACGTCTGGTCAGATAACCGGAGTCAGCGGTTCGAAGCGCCGTATCGGACAGACCCTTACGGGCGCCATGGGCGGACATAAAGTATTCCAGTACGTCCAGACCTTCCCGGAAGTTTGACTTGATAGGCAGCTCAATGGTTCTTCCGGTGGTATCTGCCATCAGTCCGCGCATACCCGCCAGCTGCTTGATCTGTTTATCGGAACCACGGGCGCCGGAGTCAGCCATCATAAAGATGTTGTTGTAGGCATCCAGGCCGTCCAGAAGCTCCTTGGTCAGAATATCGTCGGTTTCCTTCCAGGTCTCCACCACTTCCTTGTAGCGCTCCTCCTCGGTAATCAGGCCGCGCTTGTAGTTTTTGGTAATCCGGTCCACCGTATCCTGGGCATTCTTGATAAGCTCCGGTTTCTTCTCAGGCACCGTCATATCGGAAATGGAAACGGTCATGGCAGCCCTGGTGGAATATTTATAACCCATGGCCTTGATATCGTCCAACACCTCAGCGGTCTTGGTGGCGCCGTGGATGTTGATGACCTTCTCCAATATCTGCTTTAAGCCCTTCTTGCCCACATGGAAGTCTACTTCCTGCTTAAACAGATTCTCCGGATCACTCCGGTCCACAAAGCCCAGATCCTGAGGCAGGATCTCATTGAAAATGAAACGTCCCAGGGTGGATTCCATCCATCCGTTTACCTGCTCGCCCTGGGCATTGGTCCTTGTAGCCCGCACCTTAATCTTGGCGTGAAGGCTCAATGCGCCGTTTTCGTACGCCAGAATGGCTTCGTTCACATTCTTGAAGCACTTGCCCTCGCCCAGTACACCCGGACGCTCCTGGGTCAGATAGTAGATACCCAGCACCATATCCTGGGAGGGAACGGCAACAGGTCCGCCGTCGGAGGGCTTCAGCAGATTGTTGGGAGACAGCAGCAGGAAGCGGCACTCCGCCTGAGCTTCCACAGACAGGGGAAGGTGAACCGCCATCTGGTCGCCGTCAAAGTCGGCGTTGTAGGCGGTACATACCAGGGGATGCAGCTTAATGGCCTTACCCTCTACCAAAATGGGCTCAAAGGCCTGGATTCCCAACCGGTGCAGCGTGGGCGCGCGGTTCAGCATAACGGGGTGTTCCTTGATAACCTCCTCCAGAACATCCCAGACCTCAGACTGGAGACGCTCCACCATCTTCTTGGCGCTCTTGATGTTGTGAGCGGTGCCGTTGGATACCAGCTCCTTCATCACAAAGGGCTTAAATAATTCGATTGCCATTTCCTTTGGCAGACCGCACTGGTAGATCTTAAGCTCCGGTCCCACCACGATAACGGAACGGCCGGAATAGTCCACACGCTTGCCCAGAAGGTTCTGACGGAACCGGCCGGATTTACCCTTCAACATATCGGAGAGGGACTTTAAGGCACGGTTGCCCGGACCGGTGACAGGTCTGCCCCGCCGGCCGTTGTCAATGAGGGCGTCCACCGCCTCCTGCAACATACGCTTCTCGTTTCGCACAATGATATCCGGCGCTCCCAGCTCCAGCAGTCTGCGGAGACGATTGTTCCGGTTGATGATCCTTCTATATAAATCGTTCAGATCGGAGGTGGCAAAACGTCCGCCGTCCAGTTGAACCATGGGGCGCAGATCCGGCGGTATCACCGGAATCACATCCATGATCATCCACTCGGGCTTATTTCCGGATTCCCGGAAAGCCTCCACCACTTCCAGCCGTTTGATAATACGGGCGCGCTTCTGTCCGGTGGCGTCCTTCAAGCCTCTCTTCAGCTCCTCGGCATCCTTTTCCAGATCAATGGCGCACAGAAGCTCCTTGATGGACTCAGCGCCCATGCCTACCCGAAAGCTGCTGCCGTATTTCTCTCTGGCCTCCTGGTACTCGCTCTCGGAAAGCACCTGCTTATACTGCAGATCGCTGGTACCCTTATCCAATACGATGTAGGAGGCAAAATACAGCACTTTTTCCAGGGTTCTGGGGGACAGGTCCAAAATCAGACCCATCCGGCTGGGGATTCCCTTAAAATACCAGATATGGGACACCGGAGCCGCCAGTTCAATGTGGCCCATCCGCTCCCGGCGGACGTTGGACTTGGTAATCTCCACGCCGCAGCGGTCACAGACAACGCCTTTATAACGGATTTTCTTATACTTTCCGCAATGACACTCCCAGTCCTTGCTGGGTCCGAAAATCTTTTCGCAGAATAAGCCGTCCTTCTCCGGTTTCAGAGTTCTGTAGTTGATGGTTTCCGGTTTCTTTACCTCGCCCCGGGACCACTCTCTGATCTTCTCCGGTGATGCCAAACCAATCTTGATTGCGTCAAAGGTAATTGGCTGATAATTTTCTTTATTCATTGTCTCTGGCATGTATGGCACTCCTTCCTTTACTCTTCATCAAGAATCGCGTCAAAGTCGTCGAACATATCCTCTTCTTCCTCTTCGTCCTCCTCGACGGCAACCAGTTCCTCATTCTCGTCGTCAAATTCCTGCTTGGAAAAGCCCATGTTTCCGAAGGACTCATCATCATCAAAGGCAAAATTCCGGTCTCCCGCAATGATGGAATTCAAATCGGTATCGCCATATTCGCTGGTTTCCATGATCTCCACTTCCACCTGACTGCCGTCCGCCTCGTCCTTTAAGACCTTTACATCCAGTCCCAGGGACTGAAGTTCTTTTAACAGCACCTTGAAGGACTCGGGAATTCCCGGCTCCGGAATGTTGTCGCCCTTGATGATGGCCTCGTAGGTCTTGACACGGCCCACCACGTCGTCGGACTTCACCGTCAGGATCTCCTGCAGGGTGTAGGACGCGCCGTAGGCCTCCAGGGCCCAAACCTCCATCTCACCGAACCGCTGTCTGCCGAACTGGGCTTTTCCGCCCAGAGGCTGCTGGGTTACCAGGGAGTAGGGGCCGGTGGAGCGGGCATGTATCTTATCGTCTACCAGATGGTGCAGCTTCAGATAGTGCATGTGGCCGATGGTAACGGGACTGTCGAAATATTCTCCGGTTCTTCCGTCTCTCAAGCGCACCTTTCCGTCTCTGGAAATGGGCACACCCTTCCACTCTTCCCGGTGGTCACGATTCTCATACAGATACTGCATGATCTCCGGCAACAGATCCTCTTTATGCTTTGCCTCAAATTCCTCCCAGGACAGGTTTACATAATCATTGGCCAAATCCAGAGTATCCATAATATCATCTTCGTTGGCTCCGTCAAATACCGGAGTCGCAATGTTAAACCCAAGGGCCTTGGCGGCCAGGCTTAAGTGGATTTCCAGCACCTGCCCGATGTTCATACGGGAGGGCACGCCCAGGGGATTCAATACGATATCCAGGGGACGTCCGTTAGGCAGGAAAGGCATATCCTCCACGGGAAGCACCCGGGATACCACACCCTTGTTGCCGTGACGGCCTGCCATCTTGTCGCCCACCGAGATCTTACGCTTCTGGGCAATGTAAATGCGCACAGCCTGGTTGACGCCCGGAGACAGCTCGTCGCCGTTCTCTCTGGTAAATACCTTTGCGTCCACAACGATACCGTACTCTCCGTGAGGCACCTTCAGAGAGGTGTCCCGGACTTCTCTTGCCTTCTCACCGAAAATTGCCCGCAGCAAGCGTTCTTCCGCTGTCAGCTCCGTCTCTCCCTTGGGAGTTACCTTGCCCACCAGAATATCACCGGCACGCACTTCGGCGCCGATACGGATAATCCCTCTCTCGTCCAGGTCCTTTAAGGCATCATCACCCACACCTGGAACGTCCCGGGTGATTTCCTCCGGTCCCAGCTTGGTATCACGGGCTTCCGCCTCATATTCTTCAATGTGTACGGAGGTGTAAACATCCTCCTGTACCAGTCTCTCGCTTAATAAAACCGCATCCTCGTAGTTGTAGCCCTCCCAGGTCATGAAACCGATCAACGGATTCTTGCCCAGGGCAATCTCGCCATTGGAGGTGGAGGGACCGTCCGCAATCACCTCTCCGGCCTCTACCCGGTCACCCTTAAACACAATGGGCCTCTGATTGTAGCAGTTGGACTGATTGCTTCGGGTAAATTTTGTTAATTTATATACATCCCTGGTACCGTCATCATTCTTGACGGTAATCTCATTGGCAACGGAACGCTCTACGACGCCGGACTTTCTGGCGATCACGCAGACACCGGAGTCTACGGCGGTCTTGGTCTCCATACCGGTACCCACCACAGGGGCTTCCGTAGTCAGAAGGGGCACAGCCTGACGCTGCATGTTGGAGCCCATCAGCGCCCGGTTGGCGTCGTCATTTTCCAGGAAGGGGATCAGGGCCGTAGCCACGGAAAACACCATCTTAGGAGATACGTCCATGTAATCAAACATGCCCTTCTCATATTCCTGGGTCTCTTCCCTGTAGCGGCCGGATACGGAATTCCGGACAAAATGTCCCTCTTCATCCAGGGCCTCGTTGGCCTGGGCCACATGGTAATTGTCCTCCTCGTCCGCCGTCATGTATACAACCTCATCGGTTACCCGGGGATTCTTGGGGTCTGACTTGTCAATTTTGCGGTAGGGCGCCTCAATAAATCCGTACTGATTGATCCGGGCGTAGGTAGCCAGGGAGTTGATCAGACCGATGTTGGGACCTTCCGGGGTCTCAATGGGACACATTCTTCCGTAATGGGAGTAATGTACGTCCCGGACCTCAAATCCGGCACGGTCTCTGGACAGACCGCCCGGTCCCAGGGCGGACAGACGGCGCTTGTGGGTCAGCTCGCCCAGGGGGTTGTTCTGGTCCATGAACTGGGACAGCTGGGAGGAACCAAAAAATTCCTTCACAGCCGCGGTTACCGGCTTGATATTGATCAGACTCTGGGGAGAGATTCCCTCCAGGTCCTGGGTGGTCATGCGCTCCCGAACCACACGCTCCATTCTGGATAAGCCAATCCGATACTGGTTCTGCAAAAGCTCGCCCACAGCACGGATGCGGCGGTTGCCCAGATGGTCAATATCGTCATCATTTCCGATGCCGTACTCCAGATGGATATTATAGTTGATGGACGCAAGAATATCTTCCTTGGTAATATGCTTCGGAATCAGCTCCGGAATATTCTTACGGATGGCCTCCTTGATATCCTCAAGGCTCTCGTTCTCTTCCAGAATCTTCGCCAGGCGGGGATAGTATACCAGCTCGGTAACGCCCACTTCCTTGGGAACCACATCCACAAAGTGGGTGATATCCACCATCATATTGGAGAGAATTTTAATATTGCGCTCTTCTCCCTGCACCCACACGTAGGGCACCGCCGCGTTCTGAATCTCATCGGCCTTCTCCCGGGTAAGGGTAGTTCCTTTTTCAGCCAGAATCTCGCCGGTCAGAGTATCTACCACATCCTCAGCCAGAACCTGTCCGTTGAGTCTGTTCCGGAACGACAGTTTTTTGTTAAATTTATAGCGGCCCACCTTGGCCAGATCATATCTTCTGGGGTCGAAGAACATGGCGGTAATGAGGCTCTCGGCACTCTCCACCGTCAGCGGTTCGCCGGGACGGATCTTCTTATATAATTCCAGAAGTCCTTCCTGGTAATTGGTGGCCACGTCTTTGCCGAAGCTGGCGATAATCTTAGGCTCCTCGCCGAACAAATCAATAATCTCCTGATTGGTTCCAATACCAAGGGCGCGGATCAGCACCGTGATCGGCACTTTTCTGGTCCTGTCCACACGCACATAGAAAACATCATTGGAATCTGTCTCGTATTCCAGCCATGCGCCGCGGTTTGGAATGACCGTAGCGGAAAACAGTCTTTTTCCCACTTTATCGTGAGCGATGGCGTAGTAAATACCCGGAGAACGAACCAACTGGCTTACGATAACACGCTCCGCGCCATTAATTACGAAAGTACCGGTCTCCGTCATGAGTGGCAGATCGCCCATGAAGATCTCGTGCTCGTTGATTTCGTCAATCTCCTTGTTGTACAGCCGCACTCTTACCTTCAGAGGAGCCGCATAGGTCGCATCTCGTTCCTTACATTCCTCTATGGAATATTTTACATCGTCCTCACACAACGTAAAATCAACGAACTCCAGACTTAAATGTCCGCTGTAGTCCGCGATGGGGGAGATATCCGCAAACACTTCCTTTAATCCTTCGTCCAGAAACCAATGATAGGAATCCTTCTGAACCTCGATCAAGTTGGGCATTTGCAATACTTCCTTCTGCCGCGAATAGCTCATGCGAACACTTTTTCCTGCTTGAATGGGACGTATTCTGTTTTTCTCCATGGACGCTTCACCTCTCGTTTTATATTTCATTCCTGCCTATCGAATGGGGATTCAATAAGATATCAAATAAGCAATATGCAGTAAGCGCAAAGCACGATACAACTACATCTTGTGTTTTGCCCTTGCGCTGATTGAACATGCGCCGAAGCCTTGATTTTCCGCCATTTTCCCGGAAAATAGGCCTACGTCACCACAATAGTGCACCGTATATGATAACACAAGTTCGAGTGTGAAGTCAAGAAGAAAATTAATTTTGTGTTCAGCAATATGGCGAAAGAAAACCTGCAATTCCCAAAATCCATTTATCCCGGGAATTGCAGGTTTCTATTTTAAGCAGGATTGTCAATCAACCGTTTTATCACAGCCCTTTACTTCTTCTCCATCGACTCAATCAGCGCGTCCGCCAGGGCGTCAAGCTCCGGGCCGCTGGCCTCGTTCATGGAAGAATTTACGGAAACCTGGGAGTCCAGCACCAGGCATTCCTTCAGTTCCTGGTCAATAAAGCTTCTCATTAAATCCCCAGCTTTTATGGCCCAGGTGCCGTTCTCGATAATACCAAAGGTCCGTTTCTGGAAATTCAGTATCTTCAGATGATGCAGGAAATCATACATCACCGGATAAATCTGCAGATTGTAGGTACAGGAGGCCAGCACGATATGGCTGTACTTGAAGGCCTCCGCTACCAGGTAGGAAACGTGGGTGTTGGAGACATCATAGACCGCCACGTTAGTCATGCCCTTGTCGCAGAGCCTTGAGGCCAGTGCCTGGGCGGCAGCCTCCGTGTTGCCGTACATGGAGGCATAGGCGATCATCACACCCTTCTCCTCCGGCTCGTACCGGCTCCATTTGTCATGCTTGTCCAGATAATATCCCAGGTCTGTCCGCCATACCGGCCCATGGAGGGGGCAGAACATCTTGATGGGTACCGAAGCGGCCTTTCCCAGCAGGCGCTGCACGAAGGGGCCGTATTTCCCCACAATGTTGCAGAAATACCTTCTGGCATCGTCAATCCAGTCCCTGTCAAAGTTCACTTCGTCGTCGAAGAGCTTTCCGTCCAGGGAGCCGAAGCTTCCGAAGGCATCCGCCGAGAACAATACCCCGTTGGTGGTGTCAAAGGTCACCATGGCCTCCGGCCAGTGAACCATCTGGGCAAAGACAAAGGTCACCGTGTGGGTTCCGAAGCTGAAGGTATCCCCCTCCTTCACCTCAATCTTTCTCCCATCCAGTTCGAAGCCGAACTGGCGCATGAACATAAAGGCCTTCTCGTTGCTGATGACCTTACAGTTAGGATAGCGGAGCAGCACCTCCTCCATGGAAGCCGCATGGTCCGGCTCCATATGGTTGATCAGAAGGTAATCCAGATCCCTGCCATTTAGCACCTCTTTCACATTTTTCAGAAATTCCCGGCAGCCGGACCAGTCCACGGTGTCGAAGAGCACGGTCTTCTCGTCCAGCAGCAGGTAGGAGTTGTAGGAAACTCCTCTGGGAATGGGATGTATATTTTCAAATAAATGCAGGCGTTTGTCATTGACACCGACCCAATATAAGTCCTCTGTTACGTTTCTCACACTGTTCATGATTCTCTCCTCCTTTTTATTCCTTCGCCGCCGGGATAAAGCTGGACTTTTCTTCTCCGCATTCCGGACAGATCCATTCCTGGGGCAAATCCTTAAATTTGGTTCCCGGAGCGATTTCCCCGGCTTCATCGCCCAGCTCCGGTATGTACTCGTAGCCGCAGCCCATGCAGACATAACGTCCCACAGGCGCTGCCGCAGGCTCCTTTCGCGCCTTCCGCTTCATCTTTACCATGGGCGGAGCCGGCTTCTTGGCCTTGCCGTCATCCAGGGCAGCCGTAAGGAGCGGCAGAATCTCGTTCACATCTCCCACAATGCCGTAATCCGCATTCTTGAAAATGGGCGCGCTGGCCTTGTTGTTGATCGCCACGATGGTGGCCGCGTCCTTAATCCCCTTTAAGTGCTGCACCGCTCCGGAGATTCCGCAGGCAATGTAAAGGTTCCCGGAAAATTTCTGCCCGCTCATTCCCACATAGCGATTGATGGGCACATAGTGAAGCTGCTCCGCCACTGGTCTGGAGGATCCGATTGCCGCGCCGGAGGCCCTGGCCAGGTCCTCGATCAGCTTCATGTTCTCCTTGCTGCCAATTCCCTTTCCGGCGCTGACCACACGCTCCGCCTCTCCGATAGGGGTGTTGATATCGATTCCCACGGAAAAATCATGACCGTCCGCTTTCAGGGCTTCCACCAGCCGCTCCACACGCTCCTTGGCGGTTCCATCCTTTAAGATCATGTTCTTGCGGGGGCCGGTTACCGCTGTTTTCTTCTTCGCCTTAGCCGGCGCGCTGCTGGCTTTGGCCGCCTTTCCTAAAATGTGAGAGGCGATTACCACGTTCTGTATCTCGTTGGTGCCCTCATATATGGTACAGATTTTGGCGTCCCGGTAGAACCGCTCTACCTCCATGCCTTTTAAGTAACCGCTGCCGCCAAATACCTGGAGAGCCTCATTCACCACCTCAAGGCAGATGTCTGAGGCATATTTCTTGGCCATAGCTGCCTCCATACCGTAGGGTTCGTGGTTCTCCTTCAATTCCGCCGCGCTGTACACCATAAATCTGGCGGCCCGGATTTTGGTAGCCATCTCCGCAATCTTAAACTGAATCGCCTGCAACTGGGCGATAGGCCCGCCGAACTGCTCCCGCTCCTTGGCATACTCCACGGCCGCCTCGTAAGCGCCCTGGGCAATTCCAAGAGCCTGGGCGGCGATTCCGATACGTCCCCCATCCAGGGTAGCCATGGCAATCTTAAAACCCTGGCCTTCCTTGCCCAGCATATTTTCTTTTGGCACTTTCACATTGTCAAACAACAATTGCGCTGTGGCGGAGGACCGAATCCCCATCTTGTCATAGTGGTCCCCAAAGGTAAATCCCTCCCAGCCCTTCTCCACAATAAAAGCGCTGATTCCCCTGGTTCCGATGTCGGGGGTGGTGACCGCAAAAATTACATAGATGTCCGCTTCCCCACCGTTGGTGATGAAAATTTTCTCGCCGTTTAAAAGATAATAGTCCCCAACAAGCTCCGCCGTGGTCTCAGTACCGCCGGCGTCCGACCCCGCATTGGGCTCCGTCAGTCCAAAAGCTCCCAACTTCTCCCCTTTCGCCAGAGGCACCAGATATTTCCGCTTCTGTTCTTCCGTGCCGTAGGCAAAGATCGGATAGGCCCCCAGAGATACATGCGCCGACAGGATAACGCCCGTTCCGCCGTCCACCCGGGATAATTCCTCCACACCGATGGCGTAGCTTAAGATATCCTTCCCCATTCCGCCGTACTCTGTGGGATAAGGAAGCCCCAGATATCCCCGCTTACCAAAATCCTTCATTTGCTCTCTGGGAAATTCATTGTTCTGGTCCATCTGAAAGGCATAGGGTTTGATCTCCCGTTCTGCCCATTCCCTGATCGCGGCGCGAAGTTCCTCGTGTTCCTGTGTTGTCTTGAAATACATAGTATCCCTCCTTCTCTTCCAGACATTGTTCCTTCATTATATACGATAAACACAAATAAGTATGTAACCATGGTTACATACTTATTCTTTATTCATAAAAATCTTCAATTTTTTCCCTGCTTTTTATGCGGATTTCCTTTTTGCCAAGTTCAATCATTCCCTCCTGCTGGAGCTGAGCCAGGGTCCGGGAGAGGGAAGGCCGTGCCACTCCCAGAAAATCCGCCAATTCCTCCCGATTCATGGTGAGAGTCACCCGCCCTCCGGCGTCTGCCTCCATCAGCAGCCATCTGGAAAGTCTGGTCTTTAAGGAGGTGGAAGATACGATACTTAATTTCTTCGTGGCCTGCCACTCCTTCTGGGAGAGAATTTCCAGCATATTCTGGATCAACCGGCGGTGCAGCTTACAGCCCTCGTCGCAGAAACAGTAAAAAAACTCCCAGGGAATCTCCAGCACCTCCACGTCTGTCACCGCCTCCACCCCGCACCAGTTCCGCTCCTCCTGCCGGAAAAAGCTGTTCTCACCAAACACGCTGTCCTCCCGAACCTCGTAGAGAATATTTTTCTTACCCGAAAGCAAGATCTTAATCACCGCCGCCCGGCCCTTTAGCATCACAAAAAGCTTTCTGGGTTGCTCGTCCTGGCGGTAGATGATGGTTCCTTGACGGTAGCTTCTGTACTGAGATTTGGAGCAGGAAAGCAACCGCTTAAGGTCCTCCCCTGTGATTCCGGCAAAAAGCTTGTTCTTTTCCGCCTCTTTTATCTGCATAAAACGCGGTTCACCTCACATCTTTTACTCTGCGTCAAAAATCCGTCAGCATCTTTCACTAAGACAGCGTATCCCTCAACATCTGATCCAGCTCGGGCAGGCGCTTCTTCACGGCGACAGGCCGGCCCGCCCCGTCAATAAAGCAGTGGGTGGATCTGGCCGTCAGCACCACGATGCCGGTTTCCAGATTTGTCATCTTATAGCCCAATACAAGCTTCACACCGGTATATTTCTCCGGCGACACTTCAATCCGAATCTCGTCGTCAAAGGTGGTGGTGTGCTTATACTGACACTCAATGGACACCACGGGGGAGGTAATCCCCTCCGCCTCGATTCTTCTCATCCCAAAGCCTATGCTATTCAGAAAATCCATCCGGGCCTCCTCCATCCACCTTACATAGTTGGAATGGTGGGTAATGCCCATTTTATCGGTCTCATAATATTTTACTCTGTGAATATAAGTATGCATTGCCATCCCTCTTTAATATAAAATCCTCCCCATAAGCTGAGCCAGGGTATTTTCCCCCCAGCTATAGTTGGAAAGGTAGCTCCCCTTGAAGAGCTGGGCGTATTCTTCCTTGCCGGAAAGATAGTCGTACAGATCGCACTTCACCTTTTCCGTCACAATGCGGCGCTTCCCGTCCACGGCCTCCATCACCTCAGAGATACCGTATTCCTCCAAAATATTTTTCAGTCTCAATGCCACCTTCCGGTATCTGGCCAGAGTCACGGAGTTCACCGGTTCATCCTCCCACAGAAAGCTGATTGCCTCCTCCGAAGCCACATATCCGCCCCGGCGGTCCACCAGCAGGGCAAACAATTCTTTGGATTTTTTATTGCGGAAGGCGATGGGCTTTTCCCCCACGAAGACGTCGAAATACCCAAAGGTCCGGATGAACACGGTGGGGCTCTCCGGCGCCTCTTTGCTTTCGGCGCTCGCTGTCTCTTCTATATTATACAGCAGCACATAGCAGGGAGAAACGCTCGAAGACTTGGGAGAACAAATGGCTTTGACGCGCCGTTCATTTTCCATGTTCAGATCATAGTATGTAAATTCCGCCTCGCCATTCCGCAAAAGCTCGGCCACCTTCTCATAGGACGCATTGCCCCGAGCCAAAAACTCCTTCAGCGGAGTACGCTGATTCATAAGAGGAAGCCACTCCTCCCTGGTAAAGCCGAAAAATTCGCAGACATTATCACTGGCGTAAAGAGGTGTCACATCCTGCTCCGTCACCCGAAAAGCGGCTATGCCCTCGGCGAAATGGGAAAACAGCTCCTGCATATTTTCCTTCAGGGATAAGTTCTCGCTGCGCAGAGCCTCCGCCTCCTGCGCCCCAGAAACACAGCGGCAACAGTAGAGACTCCGGTCCTCCTCCATTTTCAGGAAAACGCCGTTATAGGTTTTCACCTGGCCGCTGGAGGATTTGGCTCGGTAGGTTATCTGCGGGGGCTTCTGTCCGGGCTGATACAGCTTTTTTTGCTGAAACGCCCGAAAAAACGCGCTCACCTCCTCCCGCTGCTCCTCCGCCACGGTTCCCGTAATCCACTTCCCGGTGGCCTCTTCCATCTGCATGGGAATGTTTTCCATCCACTTGAACATTGGGGAATTGTTGCTGTATAGACAAGTCACGGTATTATCGGAAAGGTTATACTCAAATACCTTTTCGTAAATCTCCGTGAGGGCTTTCAGGTAACGTTTGTTCTCGTGGGTCTTCCTGGCCTGGTGTCGTTCGGTCACGTCCATGCAGGCGGTCTGGAATTCCTCAACCCCCTTCTCGTTCACGCACTTGGTGACCCAACCGAAAATATGAGCTCTGGTGCCGTCGCACCGAAGCACCGTGATTTCCCCGGCCAGGGGCGCGTCGGCTTTGTAGACCCGCTCCAGATACCGGGCTAATCTTCTTCGCTCCTCCATGGGCACCATCAGAAAAATATTGTCCTTGTAGAGCTCCAGGTAGTCCAGCTCGCCCTCCCTCGCCTCCGGAATGCGCAGAATCTTCTTCATCTGTTCGTTGATGTAGGTAACCTTGGGCTGCTTCTCGCAGGTGTACCTTAAAAAACCGCAGGGGACGGTTTCGCTTAAAAACCGCAGATTTCGGTTCTCATTTTTCATCTCGGTGATGTCCACTAACACAGAGCTGCACACCAGGCCTCCGTCCTCCCGCCTTTCGGAGACAGCCGTATCCTTTACATAAAGAAGGGTTCCGTCCTTTTTCACCAGGCGGTACTCCAGTGAACGGGTCTGCTCCTCTCCTTTCAACTCCCGCAGAAATTCCAGATAGCGATCCCGGTCCGCCGGATACACTAGGGACAGATACAAGTCTTCACTCTCACTTAACAACTCCTGCTCCGTGACTCCCACCATTGCGCAGAGATTTTCGCTCACGTAGCTTAAATGAACCGGTTCTGTCAGGACGTACTGATGAAAGCCGCTGATACCCCGGCTTAAAATATCCTCCATATGATTCAGTGAATTTTTCATAGCAACTCCTTACATGCCAAGGTAAAACGCTCCGCCAAAGGAAGCTGTAAAAATATCTGGTAAGAATTGTTTAAAATTATAACACAATTTGCGGGAAAGCGCAATTCCTGTTGCCTTTGCGTCCGCACTATGATAGAATTTTTGTAACGGTTCAATCACGTTGCGCATACCAGGCAGCCGCATTTTCCCCGCCTGCATCCATCCGCACAGGAGGTAATACTCTATGGGTAATTATGTAAATCCCGGCAACAGCGGTTTTTCGGGAATTAAAAATGATACTTATATAGATAAAACAGGACTGATTTCTTTGATCAACCAGTCCATAGATACTCCAAGACGCCTGACCTGTATCAGCAGGCCCCGGCGGTTTGGGAAATCCTTTGCCGCCCAGATGCTCTGCGCCTACTATGATAAAACCTGCGATTCGTCAGCTCTTTTTGACAATCTGGCCATTGGGTCGGACACGCAGTACCGAAAACACCTGAACCAGTATGATGTGATTTATCTGGATATGACCGGAGTCATCGGCGAAACCGACATCACGGAAATCGTCCCCTACATTAAGCGGAACGTCACCCGTGAATTAAAGGCTGCATATCCCGATATAGAGATTGTGGAAGGCTTTGCGTCAACCCTGATCCATGGGGTAGAAGCAGCGGGAAACCGTTTTATCATGATCATTGATGAATGGGACGCGCCCATCCGGGAAGCCAGAAACAACCCCCAGGCCCAGCGGGACTATCTGGAATTTCTGCGGTCCCTGTTCAAAAACAGCAGCGCCACCTCTCAGATCTTTGCCGCCGCTTATATGACAGGTATCCTGCCCATAAAAAAGGACGGCTTCCAATCGGCCATCTCGGATTTTAAGGAATTTTCCATTCTTGATCCGGGAGAATACGCTGAATTTACCGGATTTACGGAACAGGAGGTCCGCAGTCTCTGTGAAATATATCATATGAGCTTTGCCAAAACCAAAAGCTGGTACGATGGGTATTCCTTTGACAATGTCCATTCCATATACAATCCTTACTCCGTTATGAGCGCCATGCAGAGCAAAAAATTTAAATCCTATTGGAGAAGAACTTCGGCATCCGAGGCCCTTTTGACCTATATAGACATGGACGAAGACGGCCTGCAGGAGGACATTGCAAGGCTTATCAGCGGGGAAGCGATTGAAGTCGATACAGAACAATTTGAAAACGACTTTGAGACCTTTAAGAGCAAGGATGACGTGCTGACGCTCATGATTCATCTTGGATATCTGACCTACAGCGAGGATGACCAGGGGACAGGCACCGCCAGAATCCCCAACGAGGAGATCCGTATGGAGTTCAACCAGATTCTCCGGAAAGGAAAGCACAAAAAACTCCTCAGTTTGATTCAGGCCTCCGACCGGCTGCTGGAAAACACCCTGCGGGGAGACGCCCGTGCTGTTGCGGAAACCATTGCCATGGTACACGATTCCAACTACGCGCCACATTTTTATAATGATGAGCAGGCATTGCGGGCAACGGTGCGCTACGCCTACATCACATGCGTGGACCAGTACATCCGGATTGAAGAGCTGCCTTCCGGCCATGGATGCGCGGATTTGGTGTATATTCCAAAAAGGCGCTCCTCTCTCCCGGCGATGATCATCGAATTAAAATGGAACAAAACGGCAGAAGGAGCCATTTCCCAGATCAAAAACCGGAATTATCCCGCAGCACTGAAGGATTACGGTGGTGAACTTCTTCTGGTCGGTATCAGTTACAACGAAAAGACCAAAGCGCACACCTGTGTGATTGAACGGCAAGAGTATCTATAAAATGTTCCGTTTGGGAAGTTTTCCCACCTGGCGCAGCCAAAAACT
The DNA here is from genome assembly GCA_944381535.1 of uncultured Lachnospiraceae bacterium. GTDB lineage: Bacteria > Bacillota > Clostridia > Lachnospirales > Lachnospiraceae > 14-2. The sequence continues at coordinate 3,237 of CALWLN010000124.1, read as the reverse complement.
TTTCTAAAAACAGGGACCTCTCTCCAGTTCGGAAAGAGCCCTTGTTTTTCTATCTGTATCGTATCCTATGATAGGCTGTCATCAGAGCGTAACCTCTCCTACCCTTGCCGCCGCTGCACATTTTTCCGGATCTTGCCGCTGATGGTTTTGGGCATCTCCTCCACAAATTCCACAAGGCGAATCCATTTGTACTCCGCCAGCTTGCTGTTGCAGAATTCCTTAATCTCCAGCTCAAGCTCTTTGGAGGGCGTATAGCCGCTGCCCAGAATAATAATAGCCTTGATGGCCTGGCCACGGAGGACGTCGGCTACGCCGATGACGCTGCACTCCACAACCGCCGGGTGCTCCATCAGAACGTTTTCCACCTCGTAGGGCCCCACCCGGAAGCCGCCGGTTTTGATGATGTCGTCGAAACGGCCATGGAACCAGTAAAGACCGTTTTCATCCATGTATGCCGCGTCGCCTGTGTGATATACGCCGCCCCGCCACACATGCTCATACTGCTCCTCATTGTCAAGATAGCCGCAGAAGACGCCCACCTGTCTGCCGTTTTCGGGGGGTACAATGACCACCTCGCCGATTTCGCCCACGGGCGTAGGCTCCCCGTTCTTGCTGCGCAGTTCGATCTGATAGAAGGGGGATACGGTTCCCATGGAGCCCTCCACGGGCTTTTTCCCCTTGAAATTCGCCAAAAGCAGCGTCGTCTCGGTCTGACCGTAGCCCTCGCAGAGGGGCAGTCCCGTGCGCTGGGTGAATTTGCGGAACACCTCGGGGGCCAACATTTCCCCGGCCGTGGTGGCGTGTCTTAAAGTGGGCATGTCGGGAATGCCCTTGCGCACCAGATAGCGGTACACCGTAGGCGGCGCGCAGAAGGAGGTGACGCCGTAGCGGTTGATGATGGTGGTAAGCTTCTTGGGGTCGAAATTGTCAAAATCGTAAACCATGACTGCGCTGCCCACCAGCCACTGGCCGTAAATCTTTCCCCAGGAGGCCTTGGCCCAGCCGGTTTCGGCTACGGTGAAATGAAGTCCCCCGTCCTCGGCCTGCTGCCAGTATTTTGCCGTGACAATGTGTGCCAGCGGGTAGGTATGGTCGTGGATGACCCCCTTGGGATAGCCGGTGGTGCCCGAGGTGAAATACAGCACCATGTCGTCCGTGGCCAGGGTCTTTACCCGGTCGAATTCTCCGCTTGCCTCTTTCATGACCTCCGTGAGATTCTCAAAGCCCTCTGCCGACCCCTGGACGCACCAGAGCTTCGCCGTCATTTCCGCCTGCTCCATGGCAGATCTGATTTTTGCGGGCACCTCATTCTGGGAGGTGGCAACGATAGCTTTCACCTTTGCCGCTTTGATACGGTATACGAAATCGCTGACCGTCAGCATATGGGTGGCGGGAATCATCACGGCCCCCAGCTTGTGCAGGGCCACCGCCGCAAACCAGTATTCATAGTGGCGCTTCAACACCAGCATGACCCGGTCTCCCTTGGTAATGCCTGCCTTCTGAAATACATTGGCCATCTGGTTGCTGTATTTTCGGATATCGGAAAAGGTAAAGATATGCTCCTCGTTTTCGGTATTGCACCAGACCAGGGCTTTCTTATCCGGGGTCTCCTCCGCGATGGCATCCACCACATCATACCCGAAATTAAAATTCTCAGGGTAAGAGAGGGTGAACTTCTCAAGGCTGCCGCATTCATCGGTGATTTCGGTACAAAATTTTTGATATATCATAATTACTCCTTATTTCACTATTGCATCGACCCCGATTTGGCGGAAACGGTCATAACGCTTACTGACCAGATCCAGGTCGTTTGACAGACCGCTTAATTCTTCGATCAAAAGTGTACGGATACGGTCATAAAATTCCTTTTTGCCAATCTCATTTTCCGAGAGAATGCGTTCAATGACGCCGAGGCTTTTGGCGTCCTCCGCCGTGAGCTTTAAGCTTTCCGCCGACGCTTCGGCTTTGCCGGCGTCCTTCCAGAGAATGCTGGCGCAGCCCTCGGGGGAAATGACCGAATAAACCGCGTTCTGCAGCATCCACACCCGGTCCGCGACGGCCAGGGCAAGGGCGCCGCCGCTTTCCCCTTCCCCGATCAAAATAGAGATAATTGGAACGCATAGGGTGGACATCTCCATGAGATTTTCCGCAATGGCCTGGCCCTGGCCCCGTTCTTCCGCTCCGATACCGCAATATGCCCCGGAAGTGTCAATAAAACAGATAATGGGCCTGCCGAATTTTTCGGCCTGCTTCATCAGCCTTAAGGCCTTGCGATATCCCTCCGGATGGGGCGCGCCAAAATTACGGTGAGCCCTCTCCTTTGCGGTATGTCCCCGCTCAATGGCAATGACGGTAACGGGATTGCCACCAAGCCGCGCGATTCCGCCCACAACAGCCGGGTCGTCCGCAAACCGGCGGTCGCCGTGAAATTCAATGAATCCTTTGAAAATATTTCTGATATAGTCAATCCCTGTGGGTCTGCTGTTATCACGGGCAAGCTTTACCCGGTTATACGGTGTCTGACTCAAAGTTTCCACCTCCATTGTGCATTTTCAAAAGTTCTGTCAGAAGTTTCTTCTGGTTGTTACGTCCTACGATACTGTCGATAAAGCCGTGTGCCAGAACAAACTCCGACTTCTGAAACTCCTTGGGCAGAGTCTTCTTTGTGGTCTGCTCGATGACTCTCGCTCCCGCAAAGCCCACGGTGGCTCCCGGCTCCGCCAGGATAATGTCTCCCTCCATGGCAAAGCTGGCCGTCACACCGCCGGTGGTGGGGTTGGTCAGTACTGTAATATAGAGCAGTCCCGCGTCGCTGTGCCGTTTCACCGCAGCGCTGGTCTTGGCCATCTGCATCAGGGATAAAAGTCCCTCCTGCATGCGAGCGCCCCCCGATACGGTAAATCCCACTACGGGAAGGCGGTGACTGACTGCGTACTCAAACAGGGCCGTGATTTTCTCTCCCACAGTGGTCCCCATACTTCCCATCATAAAATAGGATTCCATCACAAACAGACAGCATTCCTGCCTGCCAATCTTAGCGGTGCCGCAAACCACCGCTTCTTCCTCTCCGCTGGCTGCGCGGACGGTCTCCACCTTGTCCTTGTACCCGGGAAAATTCAGCGGATTGTCTGATTTCATCTCGCTGTACAGTTCGTGAAAGCTGTCCTTATCCGTAATCATCTTGATACGCTGCCGGGCCTTCATGCGGAAATGATACCCACAGGGGCAGACAAGATT
>CALWLN010000123.1 GCA_944381535.1 uncultured Lachnospiraceae bacterium | reverse complement strand
TGGTGGAGGGAATCCTCATCGGCCTTATTGGGTCGGCACTGCCGCTGATCCTTCTGTACTTTATGTACAGCAGGCTGATCGTGTATGTGGCGGACAAGTTTATCTGGCTCAGCAACATGCTGCATTTTCTGCCGGTAAACCAGGTGTTCGCCACGCTGGTTCCGGTGGCTCTCATTCTTGGAGTGGGTATCGGATTTGTGGGAAGCAGGCTGACCATTCGAAAACATTTAAAGGTTTAGAGAAGATAGAAAAGATGAAAAAGAATTGTGTACGAAGGAGCGGCATATGTCTGTTGTTTGCGGTCCTGCTGTTATGCTCCGCCGCCGGGAACGTGTCTGCCGGAAGCGTATCTGAGGTGGGAAATGTGTCTGCCGGGAGCGTATCTGAAACCGGAAATGTGTCTGCCGGAAGCATATCCGGGGCCCAGGAGGAAAAGGAAGCCCTGGAAAATCAGCTGGAGGAGGCCCGGGAGCTCATCGACAGCTTAAGCGATTCCAGGGAGGACCTTAAGGACAATGTACAGGCTCTGGATGAAAAATTGACGGAGATTTCGGACAGGGTTACCGCCCTGGAGACGCAGCTTTCAGAGACGGAGAGCCGGATCGCGGATACCCAGGAGGAGCTTGCGGCGGCCCAGGCGGATGTGGACAGCCAGTATGAGAGTATGAAGCTTCGCATACGTTTTCTATACGAGAACAGTCTCCAGTCCGTTCTGGAGGTGTTGATGTCCGCCGAGAGCTTTGCGGATTTCTTAAATCGCGCGGAGTACATCCGGCAGATTTCCGAGTATGACCGGAATATGCTGGAGAAATACCAGAATACCCTGGAGCAGGTGGCGAATCTGGAAACTACTCTGAATGAGGAGCGCGCCGACCTGGCGGCTTTAAAGGAACAGGTGCAGGAGGAGCAGGAGGCCGTGGCAGCCCTCCTTGGTGAGAAGGAAAACCAGCTGGCCCAGCTGGGAGAGGAACTGACGGACGCCCAGCAGCTTGCTCAGGTTTACGAGGCTGAGATTCAGGCCCAGAATGAGATCATTGCCATGATTCAGGCGGAGGAAGCCCGAAAACAGGCGGAGGAGGAAGCTAAGAAGGAGCAGGAGAACAACGCAGACCCGGAGGGGAGCGGCTCCCAGGAGACGGACGAAGGTGGCGGTACAGAGCAGGGGGACGGCAGCTCGGAGAGTTCCCCTGCGGGAGATGGCAGCTCCACCGGCGCGGTATTCACCTGGCCCTGTCCGGCCAGCACCCGGGTCACCAGCGACTATGGTTACCGGGAATCCCCCACTGCGGGAGCCTCCACCTATCACCGGGGAATCGATATCGGCGCGCCCTATGGCTCTGATATTGTGGCGGCTGCGGACGGCGTCGTGTCTTTTACGGGCTACAGCAGCAGCTCCGGGAATTATCTGACCATCGACCACGGGGACGGGCTTTACACCGTGTACATGCATTGCTCCTCCATTGTGGCAGAGGCAGGGGATGTGGTCAGCGCGGGTGACGTGGTGGCCAAGGTGGGCAGCACCGGGATTTCTACGGGGAACCATCTGCATTTTGGGGTGTCCAAGGATGGAAGCTATGTGAATCCGTGGGAGTATCTGAAGTAGCAGTCCACTGATGCCAACATCTCTGGCAAGAGAGGTCAGATTCAGAAGCTGTCCCGTCGATGCGGCCGCCGCGACCATGAATTTTGTTACCGAGATTTGCAAAAGATTTTAGATGGAATAGATATGTATTTTATTTGACGAATCCCTTCATAACTAATATAATAATACCAGAGCCAACGCCGCGTGTTTTCCACTCTGGGAGGCACAGCCACCTGGCCCTGGTATTTTATTAAAATGAAAGAGGTGATACAATGGTTGAATTAGACCAGTTCAAATTTACGTTGAACAATTATGCCACACCATTAATCGAAGTGAGGGATTCACTTTGACCTGGCTAACAAAGAGCAGAAGATCCAGGAATTAGAGAAAGAGATGGAAGCGCCCGACTTCTGGGACAATCCGGAGCGCTCCCAGGAGAAAATGAAACAGTTAAAAAGCTTAAAGGACGACGTGGAGACCTACGCCCATTTAAAACAGCAGTACGAGGACCTTGAGACCCTGCTGGAGATGGGCTATGAGGAGAACGACGCCTCCCTGGTGCCGGAGATAGAGGCGGAACTGAAGGAATTTGAGGAAACCTTTGAGAATATCCGCATCAAGACACTGCTGTCCGGGGAATACGACGGGGACGATGCTATCGTGTCCCTCCATGCGGGAGCCGGCGGAACCGAGTCCTGCGACTGGGCTTCCATGCTGTACCGGATGTACCGGCGGTGGGCGGAGGACAAGGGCTTCGCGGTGGAGGTGCTGGACTATCTGGACGGAGACGAGGCGGGGATCAAATCCGTCACCTTTGAGGTCCGGGGCGAAAATGCCTACGGCTATCTGAAATCGGAAAAGGGGGTGCACCGTCTGGTGCGGATATCGCCCTTCAACGCAGCGGGCAAACGGCAGACCTCCTTTGCCTCCTGCGATGTTATGCCGGATATCGACAAGGATATTGACATTGAGATCAACGACGATGATTTGCGGATCGATACCTACCGTTCCAGCGGGGCCGGCGGACAGCATATCAATAAGACCTCCTCGGCCATCCGTATCACACATATTCCCACGGGAATCGTGGTACAGTGCCAGAATGAGCGCTCCCAGCACATGAACAAGGACAAGGCCATGCAGATGCTGAAGGCCAAGCTGTACCTTTTAAAGGAAGAGGAGAACGCCAAAAAGGCGGCCGATATCCGGGGGGAGGTCACGGAGATTGGCTGGGGCAATCAGATACGTTCCTATGTCATGCAGCCCTACACTATGGTCAAGGATCACAGGACAGGCGCGGAGACCGGAAATGTGGACAGCGTCCTGGACGGGAAGATTGATCATTTCATCAACGCATACCTGAAATGGATCAGTCTGGGGCAGAAAAGCCCGTCGCAGTAGGAAGGGGGAGAGGCCATGAAATGGCTGGCATGGCTGCTTGTGCCGGCAGTTCTCCTGCTTCTGTTTGCGATTCTTGTGTTGGTTATTCTGAAAAAGGTGGAGCGCTTTTCACGCTCCATCTTCGGTACAAAATCTCTGGCAGAGGGTTTAAAGCGCCAGGAACTGGAGCTTTCCAAAACTCCGAAATCCGTGTCCGGCATGACCAGAATCTATGAGCCGCAGCTTCGAAAGGATTTCCCGGAATTCAACTGGCGGGAATTTCAGCAGAAGGCGGAGCAGCTGATGATGCTGTATTTTGCAGCCATTTCCCAGGAAAATGAGAACCTGCCCGCAGGGGCCTCCGAGGCCCTGGCCCGGCAGCTTTCCATCCGAATCCGGGAGAATCGGCGGCAGCAGATAACGGAGCGGTTTGAGGACGTTGTCATACATAATACGGAGATTGCAAAATACGAAAAAAAGCAGGGGACATGCGTACTCACCCTCCAGAGCGCGGTTGGGTACATTCATTACAAGGAAAAAAACGGGGCGCGGATTGAGGGAGACAGGACCCTTTCAACCCAGACAAAGTATAATACAGAGCTTATGTACGTCCAGGACGCAAGGGCGGCGAACCTTGACAGGGCAGTGGGCGCCACCTGTCCAAGCTGCGGGGCGCCCATTACCGGTCTGGGCAACAAAAAATGTGAATACTGCGGCCTTGAGGTCACGCCGGTAAATATTCAGGTGTGGTCTGTTCAGGGTTTTTATGAAGTAGATTATCATAATGTATAGGAGGAATGAGATATGGGAATTATCAAAGCGATCGGACAGGCAGTGGGCGGAACCTTCGCCGATTCCTGGCTGGAGGTCTACGAGCCGGATGATATGGGGGAGCAGACCGTATTTACCAGAGGGGTAAAAGTCCGGGAGGGACAGAATGTAAAGGGCACGGAGGACACTGTCTCCAACGGTTCCATCATTCATGTATATGATAACCAGTTCATGATGCTGGTGGACGGCGGGAAGATCGTGGACTATACCGCGGAGCCGGGCTATTACAAGGTGGACAATTCCGCGCTGCCCTCCTTCTTCAACGGGCAGTTTAAGGATACCTTAAAGGACACCCTAAACCGTATGCGGTTTGGCGGACAGACTCCCACCCTGCAGAAAATCTTTTATGTGAATTTACAGGAGATCAAGGGAATCAAGTTTGGTACCCGCAATCCCATCAACTATTTTGATAACTTTTACAATGCGGAGCTGTTTCTTCGGGCTCATGGAACGTATTCCATCAAAATTACCGACCCGCTGAAATTCTATGCGGAGGTGGTTCCAAGAAATCAGGAACATGTGGAAATTACCGACGTGAATGAGCAGTATCTGTCGGAATTCTTAGAGGCGCTGCAGGCTGCCATCAATCAGATGTCCGCGGAAGGAACCCGCATTTCCTTCGTGACCTCCAAGAGCCGGGAGCTTGGAAAATACATGGCGGACATTCTGGATGCGGACTGGAACCAGATGAGAGGCATGGAGATACAGGCGGTGGGAATCGCCAATATTTCCTATGATGACAAGTCCACGGAGCTTATCAATATGCGAAATGAGGGAGCCATGCTCTCCGACCCCACCGTGCGGGAAGGTTATATGCAGGGCCATGTGGCAAGGGGCCTGGAGGCTGCCGGTTCCAATTCGGCCGGCGCCATGACAGGATTCCTTGGTATGGGCCTTGGGATGCAGGGGGCAGGTTCCATGATGGGTACCGCTTCCCAGGCAAATCTGGCCCAGATGCAGATGATGCGGAACCAGCAGGCCCAGCAGATGGCGGCAGGACAGGCCCAGCCTGTACAGGACGGCCAGCCCCAGCCCGCAACAGGCGCTACGGGCGCAGATGGAGCACAGGCCGGTGAGAGGGCAGGCTGGACCTGCGAGTGCGGGACGGTGAACAGCGGAAAATTCTGCAGCGAGTGCGGAAAGCCCGCTCCGGCTCCGGCGCCTCAAAGCTGGACCTGTGAATGTGGAAACGTGAATACGGGAAAATTCTGCAGTGAATGCGGCAAACCCGCCCCTGCCCGGGAGTGGACCTGCGAATGTGGGACAGTAAATAAAGGAAAATTCTGCAGCGAGTGCGGCAAACCTCGCAGTTGAAATAAGAAACCAGTGAGAACAGGAGGAGACGATGGCGGTAATCAGTTATAAGTGTCCCAACTGTGACGGGGAGCTGGTGTTCAGTCCCGCCACGCAAAATTTTAAATGCGAATATTGCATGAGCACGTTTTCCCGGGAAGAACTGGAGGCCATGAAGCAGGATCTGGCGGCGGAGGAGCCGGAGGCTGCCGGAGGGCAGACCGGGGAGCAGGCAAAGGAACAGCAGTCGGAGTATGACGGGGTCCAGGAGGAGGCGGTGGCCTATACCTGCCCCAGCTGCGGCGCACGGATTGTCACCGACGGTACCACGGCGGCTACCTTTTGCTATTATTGTCACAATCCGGTGGTGTTGTCCGGGCGACTGTCCGGGGAGTATCTGCCGGATAAGGTGATTCCCTTTGCCATAGACAAGAAAGAGGCCACGCAGAAATTTTTGGATTATGTACATAGCAAGAAGTTTATTCCCAGAGCCTTTTTCCGGAAACAACAGATCGAGAAGCTCTCCGGCGTGTACTTCCCCTACTGGGTCTATGCCTGTACCATGGATGGAACCATGGACGCTCAGGGAACCAACATCCGGGTGTGGCGAAGCGGAGAGACGGAGTATACCGAGACCAAGTATTACCAGGTGGAGCGGGAAGGCACGGTGGAGCTTCACGACCTTACAAAAAATGCTTTGAAGGAGGCAAATCAGAAGCTGGCGGAGGGGGTACTGCCCTATGACCTTACGAAAATGGAGGAATTTCATATGGGCTACCTTTCCGGCTTCCAGGCCCAGCGGCGGGATGTGGACCAGGAGGACCTTGCCCAGGATGTTTCCCAGGAGGTGAAGGAGTACGGAAGACAGCTCCTTCGGGATACTATCAGCGGCTATTCCGGAGTGACCGTCAACAGCCATAACTTAAAGATGTTAAAGGAAAGCTGGTCCTATGTGCTGCTTCCCGTTTGGACTCTGACCTACAAGGCAAGGAACGGCAAATTTTACTACTACTCCATGAACGGACAGACCGGAAAGGTCTACGGGGAGCTTCCCGTGGATTACAAAAAAGTTGGCATTGTGGGCGGCATCGTGGCATTGATCGTATTGATTCTATTTCTGATCGGAGGGCTTCTGATATGAGAAAATTAAGAAGAATCAGCCTTCTTTTGGCGGCGGTGCTTTTGTTTCTCGCCGGAGCAAGTTCGGCGCGGGCGGAGAGTGAGAGTACCGTTGTTCAAGTGACGGACCAGGCGGAGATTCTATCCTCCTATGAGGAGCGGCAGCTCACTGATATGGTGGAGGAGGTGGAGTTGTCCACCAACTGGGATGTGATGGTGGTGACCGTGGCAGACGCCGGAGGCTTAAGCGCCCAGCAGGTGGCTGAAGCGTGGGTGAACGACCATACCACCAGCGATAACGGCGTGATCTGTCTGATTGATATGGACAACCGGGAGTTATATCTCTCGGCCTTTGGCGAGGCCATTTATTACCTCACGGATGAGCGGCAGGGCGAGATTTTGGACAGCGCCGCTTATGAGGCCACAGACGGGGATTATGACAAGGCGGTAGAGCAGATGTTAAGCGGAATCAGCACCGCCCTGCAGCGGGGCATTCCCGATAACCAGTATACCTACGATCAGGATACCCAGGAGACGGTGTATTATTACAGCCGGGGACGCAGACTGCTGTTGTGGGAGGTATTGGTGGCCGTGGCCGCGGCCCTGGCCGCCGGCGGCATCACCATCGGTGTGATCGTGGGAAAATACCGGCTGAAATTCGGAGGGTATCAGTATTCCTGCCGGGAGTGCGGCCATGTGGAGCTCAGCGTCAGCCGGGACGCTTTCGTCAATCAGATTGTGACTCACCGCAAAATTCCCAAGAGTCCGCCGCCGGGCAGCGGTTCCGGAAGCAGAAGCGGGCGCAGTTCGGTACACAGTTCCGGCGGCCGGAAATTCAGCGGCAGCGGAAAGAAGTTTTAAGGCTTGCATTGGCAGAGCAAATGTGCTATTATCTTTGAGGCGGGGACAACTGTTCATCTGACACATACATCAGATGGTGGTTGACTCCCGCCTCTATAGGCGGTGAGCAACAAATTGTCGAGGAGGGCGCCATGGAAGATAACACAAACTATTTTGTATTGAAGAAAAAGGCTGTGCCGGAGGTGCTTTTGAAGGTCGTGGAGGCAAAGCGTCTTCTGGATTCCGGACGGGCGGAGTCGGTGCAGGAGGCCACGGAGCAGGTGGGAATCAGCCGCAGTTCTTTTTACAAATACAAGGACGATATTTTTCCCTTCCACGATAACGTAAAGGGGAAGACCATAACCATGGTGATTCAGATGGATGACGAGCCCGGGCTTCTGTCGGTGGTGCTTAAGGTGATTGCCGATTATCACGCCAACATTCTCACCATACATCAGAGTATTCCCATCAACGGCGTGGCTTCGCTGACGCTGAGCGTGGAGGTGCTGCAAAGCACCGGGGACATTTCTCGGATGGTGGAGACCATTGAGCGGCAGACAGGAATCCATTACTTAAAAATTTTAGCAAGGGAGTAGTCAAATGATTAAAATTGCGTTGTTAGGGTACGGAACCATAGGCTCCGGCGTGGCAGAGGTATTGCAGGTAAATAAAGATACCATTGCCAAGAAAGCCGGCCAGGAGATCGAGTTAAAATATGTGCTGGATCTGCGGGATTTTCCGGATGACCCGATCCAGGAAAAGATCGTACACGATTACGAGGTGATCGTAAACGACCCGGAGATTTCGGTGGTGGTGGAGGCCATGGGCGGCGAGGAGCCGGCTTATACTTTCGTGAAAAAAGCTCTGCTGGCGGGAAAAAGCGTGACCACCTCCAATAAGGCTCTGGTGGCCAGATACGGTCCTGAGCTGGTACGGCTGGCCCAGGAGCGGAATATCAACTTTCTGTTTGAGGCCAGCGTGGGCGGCGGAATCCCCATTATCCGTACCTTGAATTCCTGTCTGACAGCTGATGTGATTGAGGAAGTGACGGGCATTTTAAATGGGACCACCAACTACATGCTTACCCGGATGACAGAGGAGGACGCTGAGTTTGAGGACGTTCTGAAAGAGGCCCAGGCCATGGGCTATGCGGAGGCGGACCCCACTGCGGATGTGGAAGGGTATGACGCCTGCCGCAAGATTGCCATTCTCACCTCACTGGTCAGCGGGCAGCAGGTGGATTTTGAGGAAATTGACACCCAGGGGATTACGGATATTGATTCTCTGGACATTCAGTATGCCAAAGCCATGAAGCGGGTGATCAAGCTTCTGGCTGACAGCCGCAGGACCCAGGACGGCTATTGTGCTCTGGTGGCCCCTGTGATGATCAGCAAAAAACATCCTCTCTACAATGTAAACGACGTATTCAATGCCATCTTTGTCCATGGAAATATGTTGGGGGACGCCATGTTTTACGGAAGCGGCGCGGGCAAGCTGCCCACGGCCAGCGCGGTGGTGGCCGATATTGTGGATATCGTAAAGCACATCCACTGTAATATCAAGACCTTCTGGAGCCCGGAGAAATTGATCCTTGCGGACCACAAAAAGGTGCGGCGGAGATTTTTCGTGCGGACCTCCGATCCGGAGGGGACCATTGAGGATGCTTTGGGGAATGTGGAGTACGTCCGTCTGTCCGGGGTAACCGGGGAAGTTGGCGTGCTGACGGAGAAGATGAGCGAGCTTGAATATGAGAAACGGGCAGCCGGACTTTCCGGTATCCGTAAGATGATTCGGGTAGAGTAGGATAGAGGAGTATCATGAAATACGTAGTAGTGCTGGGCGATGGAATGGCAGATCTGCCCATTGAGGAATTGGGGAATCAGACTCCCCTTCAGTATGCCCATACTCCCGCCATGGATACCCTGGCGGCTATGGGGGAGATTGGCATGGTTCACACCATCCCGGAGGGCATGAATCCGGGAAGCGACACGGCCAATCTGTCTGTGCTGGGCTATGACCCCAGAAAATATTATTCCGGAAGGTCTCCTTTGGAGGCCTTAAGTATCGGCGTGGCCATGAAAGATACGGATGTGGCTTTGCGCTGCAATCTTGTGACCTTGTCCAAAGAGGAAGGTCCTTATGAGAACCGCAGGATTCTGGACCATAGTTCCGATGAAATTCCCACGGAGGAGGCGGCTCTTCTCCTGGAGGCGGTGGCGAAGGAGCTGGCAGATGAGGAGTTTCAATTTTATGTGGGAACCAGCTACCGTCATCTGCTGATCTGGAACCATGGAAAGGTACAGGAACTGACGGCGCCTCATGATGTGCTGGGCCAGACCATCGGGGCGCATTTACCAAAGGAGCCCGCGCTGCGCCGCATGATGGAGCGAAGCTATGAGATTCTTAAGAACCACCCGGTCAATGAAGCGCGCAGGGAAAAAGGCTTAAAGCCTGCCAATTCCTGCTGGTTCTGGGGGGCTGGAACGAAACCTTCCCTAAGTTCCTTTGAAGAAAAAAATCATTTGAGAGGCGCTATGGTTTCCGCTGTGGATTTGTTAAAGGGAATCGCGGTGGGAGCCTCCATGAAGGTGATCGCAGTGGAGGGGGCCAACGGCGGCCTTCACACAAATTATGAAGGAAAAGCTCGGGCGGCGGTTGACATTTTGACAAAAGAGGGATATGATTTTGTTTATGTGCATGTGGAAGCTCCCGACGAGATGGGCCATCAGGGCAGTGTGGAGCGGAAGGCGCAGGCCATCGAATACCTGGATGAGCGGGTGATAAGGCCCATTTGGGAGGGGTTAAAGGAGGCGGGAGCAGAGTTTCGGCTGTTGATCCTGCCGGACCATCCTACCCCGATTTCTCTCAGAACTCACACCGGCGAGGCGGTGCCTTATCTGCTGTATGACAGCACAAAGCCACAGGAGCACACCTGGAAATATAATGAGCGGGAAGCGGCAAAGAGCGGCCGCTATATTTCAGAGGGACATAAATTAATAGATTATCTGATTGCCGGGAGGACAGTATGTTAATTGTGAAAAAGTTCGGCGGAAGCTCTGTGGCCGACAAGGAGAAAATATATCGTGTGGCGGAGCGCTGCATAGAGGATTATAAACAGGGCCATGATGTGGTGGTGGTGTTATCCGCCATGGGTAAGACCACGGACCAGCTGATCGCCCTGGCAAAGGATATCAATCCCAACCCCTCCAAGCGGGAGCTGGATATGCTTCTGGCCACGGGAGAACAGACCTCGGTGGCGCTGATGTCCATGGCCATGGGGGCTCTGGGCGTTCCCAGTGTTTCCCTAAACGCTTTTCAGGTGGCCATGCACACCTCTTCCGCCTACGGGAATTCCCGGTTTAAGCGCATTGACTCCCAACGTATCCGTCACGAGCTGGACAGCCGCAAGATCGTGATCATCACCGGATTTCAGGGCGTGAACAAATACGAGGATATCACTACCCTGGGGCGGGGCGGTTCCGACACCACTGCGGTAGCCCTGGCGGCGGCTCTGAAAGCGGATGTCTGTGAGATTTTTACGGATGTGGAGGGAATTTATACCGCAGACCCCCGGGTGGTACCCAACGCGAAAAAATTAAAAGAAATTACCTACGACGAGATGTTGGAGCTGGCCACACTGGGAGCAAAGGTGCTTCATAATCGCTCCGTGGAGGTGGCCAAGAAGTATGGAGTTCAACTGGTGGTGCGCTCCAGCTTAAACAGCGCAGAAGGAACCATTGTGAAGGAGGAAGTTGACGTGGAAAGTATGCTGATTAGTGGCGTGGCCGCCGACAAAAATACGGCCCGTATCGCTGTCATCGGTGTGAAGGATGTTCCGGGAACCGCATTTAAAATCTTTGACCTGTTAGGGAAGAAAAATCTCAATGTGGACATTATCATTCAGTCCATCGGACGGGAGGGCACCAAGGATATCTCCTTTACCATTGCCAGGGACGATGTGAAGGATGTGGTCGCCCTGCTGGAGGAAAACAAGACCCGTATCACGGCCCAGCGGATTGAGGTGGACGAGACCGTGGCCAAGGTGTCCGTGGTGGGCGCAGGCATGCTGTCCAACCCGGGTGTGGCGGCCAAGATGTTTGAGGCCCTCTACAGCGCAGGGATCAACATCCGCATGATCGCCACCTCCGAGATCCGTATCACCGTTCTGCTGGATGAGGCGGACGCGGAAAAGGCCATGCGGGTAGTGCATGACCAGTTTATTGAAGATTAAGCGTGGTATTCGGAGCGCTCCTGGTAGGACCCCCCTTCCGGGAGCCTTTTCGTTACATCCAGGTAGAAGGCCACCAGGGTCTGGCTGGCGTAGGGCCGAAGCCACAGGTATCCAAGGGAGAGGCTTAAGCTGGCCAGAATATCCCAGCCGATGAAGCTTAGTTTTATATAAAAGTACCGTCCTTTATTGCCGGCCATCAGGGCAAAACTTTGCCTGAAGGCTTCTGAAACATCCATAGAATCGTGTTCTGCCAGCAGCAGATCAACCAGCCCGACGTACAGGGAGATAACCGTCTCCATAACGATTCCGATTACCACAAACAGAATACCAAGAAAGAGTAGCATCGCAAAATCAGGTGCCATCATGGCGTAGCGAAGGCAGAGCCAACCGGCCAGATTCACTGCAAAGGGAATAAGACTAGGTATAAGGCTGGCCAGAATAAACCGGTCTGGCCGCTTTTTAAAACAGGAAAACAATTCTGAAAATACGGGATTCTCTCCTCTGGCTAGGGCCAGATGGATACGGTTAAGCCCCCCGTACAGAATGGAAACAAGTTGTCCGATGATATAACTGGCAATCTGAAGAAGAATAAAATCCGTAACGGAATCCAGGCTGTCCAGGGTCCAGGAAAATGGAAGCAGCAAAACCGAGCTGATCACGCCGGTGACCACCATAGCGCCCATGGGGATGCCGTAGTGGCCGGTAAGCTTTGATCTGGCAATTCGTTTCAACTCCGCAGAAGTTCGTCTCATATCTTAAAAATCTCCCGTTCTTTTCTGATATTTGTAGTGTCTGTTCGCGAAGGCATTCCGGAACCTTATGATCATGTATTATAGGAACCGCTTCGTGAACCCTATAATTAGGTATTATATCATATCTTTTCTCTTTTGGAAAGGATTTCCCAATAAAGATAGCAGCAACGAATACTGGACATGGCCGGAGAAATCAAATATAATGGGAAAATAAAAATACCGGAAAGGACTTCATATGCGTACTAAGAAAAAGGTAGATACGGACGAAACCGTACTTTATATTATCGGATGGATTTTGATTGGAGTGGTAATGCTCATCTGGGCGGCGCTGCGATTTCTCCCTGAGCTGGTGGAGAGATTCCAGCTGCCCTGTATCTTTCAACTGCTCACCGGACTTTATTGTCCGGGGTGCGGGGGCACCAGGGCCATTGTAAGCCTGTTAAGGGGGGATTTTGCGACATCCTTCCTGCTTCATCCCTTTGTTCCCTATGTGGCGGTGGTGGGCGGCTGGTTCATGCTCACCCAGACCATACAGCGTGCTTCGAAAGGCCGGCTGTCTGTGGGGATGAAGTACCGGGATGTGTATCTGTGGATTGCTCTGGGGCTGGTGGCGGTGAATTTTCTCGTGAAAAATATTTTGCTAATAAACGGCATAGATGTGATTGCCTGGGCGCTGAAATAATTGACTTTTCGACAAAATCAGACTATACTGAAAATTAGGAAGTTAAAATACGCATGAGCGGAGGAGAAGGAAATGAAAAGAAAAATTGCGGCATGTATGTTGACCTGCGTGCTTGGCATGAGTCTTTTGGCAGGCTGTGGCAGCCAGGGGGAAGCGACCCAGGGGGAAGACGAGCAACAGGCAGAGGACAACCAGGGGGAAGACGAGCAGCAGCCAGAGGACGATCAGGGGGAAGAACAGCAGACAGGTGAGGAACCTACAGCCGGGGAAGAGACGGAGATTCAGGTCTTTATCGCGGCCAGTCTCAACACGGTGATGACCCGGCTTGCGGAGGAATTCAACCAGGAGCACCCGGAGATTTCAATCGTATTCAATGCGGACAGTTCCGGCACTTTGATGAACCAGATCATGGAGGGCTACGAATGTGATATTTTTTTCTCGGCGGCCCAGCAGCAGATGAACACGCTGGAAGAAGAGGGCCTTCTGGTGGAGGGCACCCGGGCCAATGTGGTAAACAACCAGGTGGTGGTAGTGACTTTAAAGGACAGCGGTACGGCTGTGACGGGTCTTGAGACCTTAAAGGATGCGGAGAGCATCGCGCTGGCCGGGGGAAGCGTGCCGGTGGGAAGATATACCAGACAGGCCCTGGTAAACCTTGGGATTCTGGAGGAGACCGAGGATGTGGCGGGTATCACCACGGAGCAGGTATCCGAGGCTTTGGGCGGCGTGGAGATCAGCGAGCAGGACAATGTGAGCAAGGTGCTGATCGCAGTGGCTGAGGGCTCCTGTGAAGTGGGTACCACCTACTATTCCGATACCTACGGCTATGAGGACCAGCTTGACATTCTGGAATATGTAAGCTACGATCTGACCGGGGATGTGATCTATCCCATCAGCATGGTGACAAACGCGGAGGCGGACGAGGCCCAGAGCGCGGCGGCCCAGCTGTTCTATGAGTTTGTGCTGTCCGACCAGGCAAAGGCAGTGTTTGACAGTTACTATTTTGATACGGATGTGGAAAGATAATGAGCGAGTGGTTAAGCATTTTAGGGGACTTGGATTTCAGTCCCCTCTTTATTTCATTAAAAACCGGTGTGGTGGCCACGATAATCTCCTTTTTTCTGGGGATTTTTGCGGCCCGGAAGGTCATTAAGGCGGGCCCGAAGGTGAAGGCGGTGGCGGATGGCCTTCTGACTTTGCCCATGGTATTGCCTCCCACGGTGGCGGGCTTTCTGCTGCTGCTGATTTTCAGCCGCCGCCGCCCCATCGGTATCTTTTTATTTGAGAACTTTAATATCAAGGTGGTGCAGAGCTGGCTGGGCTGTATCGTGGCAGCCACGGTCATCGCCTTTCCACTCATGTACCGCAATGCGCGGGCGGCCTTTGAACAGGTGGACGTGAATCTGGTGTACGCCGGACGAACACTGGGGATGAAGGAGCGTGAGATTTTCTGGAAAGTGGTCGTGCCAAACGCCGGGCCGGGAATTGTGTCCGGGACGATTCTCACCTTTGCCAGGGCTCTGGGAGAGTACGGGGCCACCTCCATGCTGGCGGGAAATATTCCCGGCAAGACGGGGACCATTTCCCAGAAAATCGCCATGGTGATTCAGGACGGGGATTACGTGACGGCGGGGATCTGGGTCATCATTGTCACGGCCATTGCCTTTGTCATCATAGCGGCCATGAATCTGGTTTCTTCAAAATCCAAGGGCATGAAGCAGATCAAGCGCTGGTAGGAACGCCGGACGTGGCGGGAACAGGAGGGCAGACGGTTGATTCAGATAAATATAACGAAAAGGTTTGCGGGTTTCTGCCTGCATATGGACTTCGAGCACGAGAGTGGCTGCCTGGGAATTCTGGGGGCTTCCGGCAGCGGAAAGAGCATGACGCTGAAGTGTATCGCAGGAATCGAGAAACCGGACCAGGGCCGGATCGTGGTGGGGGACCGGGTGTTATTCGATTCGGAAAAAAAGATCAATTTAATGCCTCAGCAGCGCCGGGTGGGGTATCTCTTTCAGAACTACGCCCTGTTTCCAAACATGACCGTGGAAGAAAATATCGGGGTGGGAATCCGCGATAAAAAATTGCGCCGGCAGCAGGCAGCCGCGCAAATTCAGCGGTTTCAGCTTACGGGATTGGAGAAACGCTATCCGGGACAGCTGTCCGGGGGACAGCAGCAGCGGGTGGCCCTGGCACGGATGATGGCAAATGAGCCGGAACTCATTTTACTGGACGAGCCATTTTCGGCCCTGGACGGGTATCTGAAGGAGAAATTGCAGCATGAGATGATGGAAGTGTTAAAAGACTTTCCGGGGGACGTGCTGCTGGTGTCCCACAGCAGGGACGACATCTACCGGTTCAGTCCCCGTGTGCTGGCCATCGACGACGGCCATGTGCTGCAGTCGGGGAGCATTGAGGATATTTTCTTAAGCCCCTTGAATTATAAGGTGGCAAGGCTCACCGGGTGCAATAACATTTCGCCGGCAGAGAAGCGGGGGGAGTATGAGGTTTATGCGAAGGAGTGGGATATCACGCTTAAAACCTCCCGTCCGGTGACGGAGGATATCCGGTATGTGGGGCTTCGGTCCCACGATATACGGACGGTTTCGGAGGATGAGGAACAAAACCAGGGGACTCCCGGTGAAAATGTATTTCAGATGGAACTTTTGGATGTGGTGGAATCACCTTTTGAATACAAATACCACATGCGGGCTGCGGGCAGCAGCGCTGCGGAATCTATCTGGTGGAAAACCTATAAGAATCTGGACAAGCATGCAGTTCCGGAGAGCTTTCCCCGGAAACTGCAGATACCGAAAGAAAAATTGTTGCTGCTGCGGGAATAGCAAAGTCAGTTGATATTGTACAAATCCTGCAGTGATTCCAGCGACTGGGGATATCCCTCCAGCAAATTAAAATAAAATTCCATCAAATTCCCAAAGCTTCCGAACTCCGCAATCATCACGTAGAAAGCCCAGACAATGATCAGTAGGCCCAATACCAATGAGGCAATCCCAAGCCCGAAGCCAACCTTGGCCCTGTCGGACATGGTCATCTCCCCGCCCCGGGAGAGCAGGCTGAGAATAATTGCCAGGGCGCCGCAGACGATGGAAGTGTACACGCAGCAACCGGTGGCTAAGCCCACAACACTTAAGATCAGCGCCGCCGTAGCCATGCTCCTGGAACGTTTTTCAAAATAAACAGGATGATTCATAAGATGCCTCTCCTTAAATTTTATTTTCCTATTATTGTAAAGCTATTATAGTAACCGCTTCGCAAACCCTATAATCATATATTGTATCACGCAAGCTTTTTGGAAGCAATAGGTAATTCTGCTTGAAAGGCGTCTGCTGATTGGGTATAATCGTATATGATAGATTCGCGAAGCGGTTCCTATAATTGCGTATGATAGGTCCGCAAAGCGGCTCCTATAGAAGAAATTCAAGGAAGACAAAAGGGGAACAAGTATGGACATTATTGCAAAATTGGCAGAAGAGCTGAAAATCCGAAAAGGACAGGCCGAAGCCGCCGTGAAACTCATTGACGAGGGAAACACGATTCCCTTCATCTCCCGCTATCGGAAGGAAGCCACCGGCTCCCTCAATGACGAGGTGCTGAGAAATCTTTTTGAACGCCTGAATTACCTGCGGAATCTGGAAGAAAAAAAGGAGCAGGTGCTCTCCAGCATTGAAGAGCAGGGAAAGCTGACGGAAGAATTGAAACAACAGATTTTAGCCGCTGAGACCTTGGTGGTGGTGGAAGACTTATACCGCCCCTACCGTCCAAAACGCAGAACCAGGGCCACCATCGCAAAGGAAAAAGGGTTAGAGCCCCTGGCTAATATCATCCTCCTTCAGATGACGAACCGTCCGCTGGAGCAGGAGGCGGAAGCCTTTTTAGACGCGGAAAAAGAAGTAAATACGGTGGAAGATGCCATCACAGGAGCCATGGACATTATTGCCGAAAGCATTTCCGATGAGGCCGATTACCGGAAATACATCCGGGAGACCACCATGAAAGTGGGAAAAATCATTTCCACCGCCAAGGACCCGGAGGCGGAATCCGTCTACGAGATGTATTATGAGTTTGAGGAAGGCGTCGCAAAGTTGGCGGGCCACCGGATTCTGGCCTTAAACCGGGGGGAGGCGGAGAAATTTCTCACGGTGAAAATCGAAGCGCCCACCGACCAGATTTTAGGCTATCTGGAGAAAAAGGTCATAAGCCGGGACAATCCCTACACGACACCTGTGTTGAAGGCCGTGGTGGAGGACAGCTACAAGCGGCTTATCGCTCCGGCCATTGAGCGGGAGATTCGAAACGAATTGACGGAGCGGGCCGAGGACGGGGCCATCAAGGTGTTTGGCAAGAATTTAGAGCAGCTTCTCATGCAGCCGCCCATTGCGGGCCGTGTGGTGCTGGGCTGGGACCCGGCCTTTCGGACCGGCTGTAAGCTGGCTGTGGTGGACCCCACCGGAAAGGTGCTGGACACCACCGTCATCTACCCCACTGCGCCCCAGAATAAGGTGGCGGAAGCCAAGGCGGTTTTAAAGAAATTGATACAGAAATATGACATTTCCTTGATTTCCGTGGGAAACGGTACCGCTTCCCGGGAATCGGAGATGGTGATCGTGGACCTGCTCAAGGAGATTCCAAAGCCCGTCCAGTACGTCATTGTAAATGAGGCCGGAGCCTCCGTGTACTCCGCCAGCAAGCTGGCCACCGAGGAATTCCCCAATTTTGATGTGGGACAGAGAAGCGCCGCCTCCATTGCCAGACGTCTCCAGGACCCCCTGGCGGAGCTTGTGAAAATCGACCCGAAATCCATCGGGGTGGGCCAGTACCAGCACGACATGAACCAGAAGAAATTAAGTGAGGCTTTGGGCGGCGTGGTGGAGGACTGTGTGAATAAGGTGGGTGTGGATTTGAATACTGCCTCCGCCTCCCTGCTGGAATATATTTCCGGTATCTCCAAGGTGATCGCCAAAAATATTGTGGCCTACCGGGAGGAGAACGGCCGGTTTCTGACCCGCGCCCAACTGTTAAAGGTGGCAAAATTAGGCCCCAAGGCCTATGAGCAGTGCGCCGGCTTTATGCGGATTTCCGACGGCAAAAATCCGCTGGACGCCACCAGCGTTCATCCGGAGAGCTACGAGGCGGCCTAACAGCTGCTGAAACGGATGGGCTATACTCCTGAGCACATCAAAAACGGCAACTTAAAGGGAGTCTCCAAAAAGATTCACGATTATAAGAAGCTGGCCGCAGAACTGAACGTGGGGGAAATTACCCTTAAGGATATCGTCAAGGAACTGGAAAAGCCCGCAAGGGACCCCAGAGATGAAATGCCCAAGCCCATCCTGCGCACCGACGTGCTGGAAATGAAGGACTTGACTCCGGGCATGATATTAAAGGGAACCGTCCGCAATGTCATTGACTTCGGAGCCTTTGTGGATATCGGCGTCCATCAGGACGGACTGGTACACATTTCCCAGATTTGCGACCGTTACATCAAACACCCCCTGGAGGCTGTCAGTGTGGGCGATATCGTGGAGGTGAAGGTCTTAAGCGTGGACCTGGCAAAGAAGCGGATCCAGCTGACCATGAAGCTGTAGGATTACAAGCGCTATGAGGGAGAAGCACCATCATGACGTGCCTTCCTGTAGAACGGGAATACGAATCAAAAAATTTTAGTTGACAGACCATGCCTCATGCGCGTATAATAGGAACGTAAAAATAAAAATGAAAGTTCTTCGGGGCAGGGTGACTCTTATGGAATGCGTTTCATAAGCAGAATTCCCGACCGACGGTGATTTCCCCAGGGAATAAGTCCGTGACCGGCGTTAAGCCGCTGATTTGGTGCGAATCCAAAACCGACAGTACAGTCTGGATGAGAGAAGACACATCCTTTTGCTATAGGCAGAATGATTTTGTATGTGAAGCCCCGGAAGTGATTCCGGGGTATTTTTATTCTATAGGAAAGTTCTTAGAACTTCCCTATGGATAAAAATTCTGCATGAAAGTTCTTCGAGCTTCCGAGCAAAAAGATGCGCTCCCCCAAAAACAAGAACAACACAAAAAAGGAGCGTGTAAAAATGAGTGACGTAACTACAAAACCAACCAATGCAGCAAAAAAGACAGGAAGGGACAAGACGGCCCCCGGAGCCTCCGGGACAACGGCCAGAAGGGCGGGCGTTGATATCAGAAAGCTGACTGTTACGGCCATGTTGTCCGCCGTAGGCTTCATCCTGATGTATCTGGAGATTTCAGTTCCCTTTGTGCCGCCATTTTTAAAGCTGGATTTTTCGGAGCTTCCGGCTCTCATCGGTGCCTTTTCTATGGGGCCGGTCAGCGGAATTGTCATTTGCCTGGTGAAAAATGTGCTGCACTTGCTTGTGAGCAGCAGCGGAGGGATAGGCGAGGTGTCCAATTTTATCTTGGGCGTCTGCTTTGTACTTCCGGCTGGCCTTATTTATAAAAAATGGAAAACCAAGAAGGGGGCGTTCATCGGAGCTCTTGCAGGCGATTTGTTGATGGCGGTGGTATGCGTTTTCTCCAACTACTTCATTGTCTACCCGATCTATTATCAGATCATGGCGCCGCAGGAAACCATTCTCGCCATGTACCAGGCGATTCTGCCAGGCATGGAAAATATCCTGCAGTCCATTATTGTGTTTAACGCGCCGTTTACATTTATAAAAGGATTGTTCAGTGTTATTATCGCCATGCTGATCTATAAGCCTTTAAGTCCTATTATCAAGGGTTCAATTTGACAAATTAGCCTGTGAGTGACAGCCCGGCAAAAGAATCTCGCGCAGCGAGATTCTTTTTATGTTTACTATTGAGAATCCGTGAAGAAACAGTTATAATGAAAAAATAGAAAACCAAAGGAGCCTTCCATTTATTATGCCGATTGAATTTGATATTAAAATAACGGACAAGGATATGTACCGTTTCAACCTGTACCACGCCTACACTGGCTTCCAGGGGATTTTCGCTGCCGTTATCGGTATTGCCGTCTGCGCGGTGGCTATTCTGACCTTCGGGAAGGTGGAGGTTACTTACAGTATGTTGTATCTTCTGTTCGGTATCATTTTCCTGGTATATGTACCTGTGAGTTTGAAAATGCGCTCCAAGCGCCAGATAATGACATCCCCGGTTTTGAAAGAAACCCTTCATTACAGGGTGGATGAAGCTGGGATTCATGTCTCTGTGGGAGAGCAGTCGGCGGATCTGGAATGGAAGATGATCTATAAAATGGTATCCACCAAAAGCAACCTGTTAATTTACAGCTCCAGAATCAATGCCTATGTGATCCCAAGGACGCAGCTGGGCGATAAGTATGAGACCGTAAGGGCACTGGCGAAACGGAAGCTGGAAGCATATCGTTTGAGGATGAAAGAATGACAAAGGAAACATTTTCCCCGGAAGAAACCCTGGAGCTTGGAGAAGCCCTGGGCCGGGCCGCAAAGCCGGGTGAGGTCTATGTGTTGATTGGCGACCTGGGCGTGGGCAAGACCGTATTCACCCAGGGGATTGCCAGGGGGCTGGACATTAAGGAGCCCATTTCAAGTCCCACCTTCACCATCGTGCAGGTATACGAGGAGGGCCGGATGCCCTTCTACCATTTTGATGTGTACCGGATCGGAGATGTGGAGGAGATGGAGGAGATTGGCTATGAGGACTACTTTTACGGGGAGGGCCTGTCCCTGGTGGAATGGGGCGACCTTATCCAGGAGATTCTTCCGGAGAGCCGGAAGGAAATCACCATCGAGAAGGACCTGGAAAAAGGCTTCGATTATCGAAAAATCACAGTGAGAGAGGTAACGTAAGATGAAAATATTAGGATTGGACAGCTCCGGGCTGGTGGCCAGTGTGGCGGTGGTGGAGGATGACAACCTGCTGGCGGAATACACAGTCAATTACAAGAAAACCCACTCCCAAACGCTGCTGCCCATGCTGGATGAAATCGCGAAAATGATAGAGTTGGATCTGCAGACCATAGACGCCATTGCCGTGGCGAAAGGCCCCGGTTCTTTTACCGGGCTTCGAATCGGCTCCGCCACCGCCAAGGGGCTGGGGCTGGCGCTGGATAAGCCCTTGATCTCCATTCCCACCGTGGACGGAATTGCCTATAATCTCTGTGGCTCCGGAAATTTGGTCTGTCCTCTGATGGACGCCCGGCGGAACCAGACCTACACCGGGCTGTATGAATTTTGCGGAAAAAGTATGGAAGCCCTGGTAAGCCAGTGCGCTGTGGGAATCGAGGAGATTATAACGATTGTAAATACTTTTGAACGGGAAACAATATTCCTGGGGGACGGCGTTCCTGTCTTTCGGGATTATATTGAGACCCACTGCCAGGTGCCTTTCTGGTTTGCGCCGGCCCATCTGAATAAGCAGCGGGCTTCCGCCGTCGCCGTATTGGGGCAGCAGTATTACGCTTCCGGCAAGGTGGAGACGGCGGCGGCCCACCGCCCGGATTACCTGCGGCTCTCCCAGGCGGAGCGGGAACAGCTGGAGAAGCAGAGACAGGCAGAGAAAGGGACATCTTTGTAGCGGAAAACAGAATGTTCCACACAGAGAGTGTGAAGAAAGCCGGGAATACGGAGGAAAATCTGTGAGCGAGAAACAGTTTCGGATAAGAAGAATGCAGCCGGGGGACGCCGGAGAAGCGAGCCGGCTGGAACGGGAGATCTTTTCCCAGCCCTGGAGCCGTCAGGGGTTTCTTGACGCTTTAGCCTGTGATAACGTCATTTTCCTGGTGGCGGAGACGGGGGAGGAACTGGCCGGCTACTGCGGCATGTATTGCGCTCTGGACGAGGGGGAAATTACTAATGTGGCGGTGTCGGAGAAACTGCGAAACAGGGGTGTCGGAAGAATGCTTGTGGAACAACTGCTTAAGGAGGCGCAGGCGTCGGGAATCCGCAGGGTGATTCTGGAGGTGCGCGTATCCAACGACAGCGCTATCCGCCTGTATGAAAGGCTGGGCTTTTCCGTCTGCGGAATCCGCAAAGGCTTTTACGAGAAGCCCAGGGAAGACGGCTATGTGATGGCCTTAAGCCAGTAATTCCCACTATACCTGCTTTTTGGCATTGTTTATAATAAAGCTGGCAGCAATGCCGAAAACACAGAAGAAGCAGGAGGTAAACGGTATGGAAAAAAGAATCATCTGTAATTGCTGTGGAAGAGAAATTGAGATCGTAAACGGAATTGCCAGACAAGATTACCTTCCTATAAAAAAGGAATGGGGCTATTTTTCCAATAAGGACGGAAAAATCCAGGAGCTTGTGCTGTGCGAGGCCTGCTGGGACGACCTGTGCGGCCGCCTTGCGATTCCGGTTCGGACCACAGAGGCCACAGAGCTTATGTGAAGAAAGGAAACGATATGCTGGATGTTTGTTTGCTGGGCACCGGCGGTATGATGCCCCTGCCTCACCGCTGGCTGACCTCCCTCATGACCAGGTTTAACGGCAGCAGTCTGATGATAGACTGCGGGGAGGGTACCCAGATTGCTGTAAAAGAAAAAGGATGGAGCTTTAAGCCCATCGACATCATGTGTTTTACCCATTACCATGCGGACCACATCAGTGGTCTGCCGGGTATTTTGCTGACCATGGGAAATGCGGAGCGCGCTGAGCCTCTCACCATGATTGGTCCCAAAGGACTCAGACAGGTGGTGAACGCCCTTCGGACCATTGCGCCGGAGCTTCCTTTTCCCATCGAATATATAGAACTGGAGGAGGCCGTGCAGACCATCTGCCTGAAAGGATACAAAATTACGGCCTTTAAGGTGAACCACAACATTCTTTGCTACGGTTACACCCTTGAGATTGAGCGGGCCGGACAGTTCCAGGTGGAGCAGGCCAAAGCCCTGGGGATTCCGGTACAGTTCTGGAACCGCCTGCAGAAGGGCATGACCGTGGAGGTGGAGGGCAGCACATATACCCCCGACATGGTCATGGGCCCGAAGCGCAAGGGAATCAAGGTTACCTACTGCACCGACACCCGGCCGGTGAAAGCCATCGTGGAGCAGGGAGCCCATTCTGATTTATTTATCTGTGAGGGTATGTACGCGGAGAAGGAAAAAGAGGCCAAGGCCAGACAGTACAAGCATATGACCTTCTACGAGGCGGCCAGACTGGCCCGGGAGGCGGAGGTTTCCCGGCTGTGGCTCACCCATTTTTCCCCGTCCCTGGTTCGGGGGGAGGACTATATGGATAAGGTGAGAGAGATTTTCCCGGAGGCTTGTCTCGGGAAGGATGGCAAGACTCTGGAGCTGGATTTTGAAAATGAATCCGCTTGTGGCGGGGCTGCCGGAAACGCTGCGGATTTTGCATGAAAAGGGAACGAAATAAAATGGAAAAGAAAGACAACATATTGATATTGGCAATCGAAACGTCCTGCGATGAGACTGCCGCCGCCGTGACACAAAACGGACGGACGGTGCTGTCCAACGTAATATCCTCCCAGATAGAGCTCCACAAGCTCTACGGCGGGGTTGTGCCGGAGATTGCCTCCAGAAAGCATATCGAAAAAATCAACCAGGTCATTGAAGAAGCGCTGCGGGAAGCAGATAAAACCCTGGAAGATATGGACGCCATTGCGGTGACCTACGGCCCGGGTCTGGTGGGGGCCCTTCTGGTGGGAGTGGCGGAGGCCAAGGCCATAAGCTTCGGGGCAAAGAAGCCGCTGATTGGCGTGCACCACATCGAGGGGCATATCAGCGCCAACTATATTGAAAATCCGGATCTTGAGCCGCCCTTTTTATGTCTGGTGGTTTCCGGCGGGCACACCCATCTGGTGAAAGTCAATGACTACGGAAGCTACGAGATTCTGGGGAGAACTCGGGACGACGCGGCGGGAGAGGCCTTCGACAAGGTGGCCCGTGCCATCGGCCTGGGATATCCCGGAGGACCCAAAATCGAGAAGCTGGCAAAGGAAGGAAATCCTATGGCCATTGCGTTTCCCAGGGCGAAGGTGGCGGATGGCCCCTACGATTTCAGCTTCAGCGGCGTAAAGTCGGCTGTGATCAACTACCTAAACGGCTGTAAAATGAAAGGGGAGCCGGTGGTGGCGGCAGATATTGCGGCCTCCTTCCAGAATGCCGTGATTCAGGTGCTCATTGAGCATGCCATGATGGCGGTGGAGGAATTCGGTCTTGACAAGTTTGCCATCGCCGGAGGCGTGGCCTCCAACGGCACGCTGCGGGAGGGCATGCGCAGGGCCTGCGAGGAAAAAGGCGTCCGTTTCTATCATCCCTCCCCCATTTTATGTACAGACAATGCGGCCATGATAGGGACGGCGGCCTACTACGAATATCTGGCCGGAACCAGGCACGGATGGAATTTAAATGCAGTCCCCAATCTGAAGCTGGGCCAGCGGTAGCCGGCAGGAACGGAGTATTTCATGGAAAAAGAGAAAACAACAGCCATTATTCTGGCGGCTGGCCAGGGAAAACGTATGAATTCCCGGATACAGAAGCAGTTTCTTCTATTAAACGGCTATCCGGTGTTGTATTATTCCCTGAAAGCATTTCAGGAGAGTCCGGCGGATGAGATCGTGATCGTGACCGGACCTGCGGAAATCGCATATTGTCAAAAAGAAATCGTGGAGCGCTACGGGTTTTCTAAGGTGAAAGCCATCGTGGCCGGAGGAAAAGAACGCTGCCACTCCGTGTATGAAGGCCTGAAAGCGGCGGGAAAGCCGGACTACGTGTTTATTCACGATGGCGCCCGTCCATTTGTGACAGAGGAAATCATTCACCGCGCCCTGGAGGGGGCGAGAAGCTGGGGCGCCTGCGTGGCAGGAATGCCGGTGAAGGATACCATCAAGCTTGCGGATGAAGAAGGATTTGCGCAGTTCACACCGGACCGGAGCCGGGTGTGGATGATACAGACCCCCCAGACCTTTTCTTACCCGCTTATTTTTGATGCCTACCGGCAGCTTATGGAGCAGGAAGCCGCCGGGCAGAGTATTCCGGTCACGGATGACGCCATGGTTTTGGAAACCATGACCGGGAAAAAGGCGAAGCTCACCGAAGGCTCCTATGAGAATATCAAAATCACCACCCCCTCGGACCTGGAAATTGCGCAGGTATTCGCTTCAAAAAAAAGAAAAAACACTATTGACACTTTCCGGCATTGATGATATTATAATATCTGCGCTGGTCAAGAGCGGCAAGATTTGGAGAGGTGTCCGAGTGGTTTAAGGAGCTGGTCTTGAAAACCAGTGACTCCGTAAGGGGCCGTGGGTTCGAATCCCACCTTCTCCGCTCTGGAAAATTTCATACCGAGTAAAGTCGGGCAATCTGGAGAAGTACCCAAGCTGGCCGAAGGGGCTCCCCTGGAAAGGGAGTAGGTCGTTAACAGCGGCGCAAGGGTTCAAATCCCTTCTTCTCCGCTCAGCCATGCGGGAAACCGCATGGCTGTTGCATGAAAAGCCTGTAAAAAAGCTGAAATAAAGCTGTAAAAAACAGGTAAAAAAGTGCTTGACAAACGGGACGGCCTCTGATAAAATAAAGAAGTTCGCCCGTGAGAGCGAGACCAAGGACCTTGACAAATGAATAATGTATCCAACCCCGAAAATTCATAAAAGAATTTCGGAAGAACGAAAACCTGAAACAAGGTAAAGACGGATAGAATTAGCTAGCAAGTTGATTCTGGAAGGATCATGCGGAAGCCAAGTTGGAAACGGGAAAGAGAAGGAAACTTCGCGAACGTAACGGCGCAAAAGACGCGCCGCAACTCATGCGAAGTAAGATTTCGCTAAGGCCCGTGGAAGACCGGGCCAAAGCGAAAATCTTAACATGAGAGTTTGATCCTGGCTCAGGATGAACGCTGGCGGCGTGCTTAACACATGCAAGTCGAACGAAGCAC